>JADLBV010000026.1 GCA_020847545.1 Phycisphaerales bacterium | reverse complement strand
TCCTCCAGGAACGTCGGCACGGGCTGGTGGCCGGGCGATCCATTCCGCCAGGGATGCGGCCGCTTTGCAGACCAGGTTGGACTGGTCGTTGGTGAGATCGGCCTGATCACAGGACAAGGTCAATCCCATTGGGCGCGCACGCTCAAAGATCAAAGTGTCAAAGAGCTCGACAGTACACATCCACGACAAGAGTGGATGAAACCGATCATCCCGCGGTGGACCAACGCGGAGGTTCAAATTGATTTTGGCCGGTGCCAGGACTCGCATACCGCGAGCGTCCCGAACCGCGATTCAAGTGTCAAGAGCCGAAGGAATACATATCAAACCAACACACAATGAAATGTCCACAAACGACAAACTGAAATGGTCCTTATCGAACTGGGTATAGAATAGGAAAATGGTGGGTAAAAGTCAATAAAATTTTGGTGAATTTAACACTGATTGACGGAAATTGATCGGATCGGTGGTTGAGGAGTATTTGGGTGCGTTGTGGCGGGTGGGGTTCGTGTTTAAGATGCGGGGGCTGACCGCCGGATGGGGCGGGGCGTTGGGATGGATTCATGGCGGTTAAATTTGAGATATATCGTGGTGGGGAACGGGTCAGAAGCTATGCGCCGGCCGGGGCGGTGGCGATGGGGCCGGAGAGCGTGCCGATCGCGGGGGACATTGTCTTTCGTGATGGGCTGTTGGTTGTGGACCGGGGGGATGAGCACGCGATCGGGGTGTCGCTGTTGTGGGACATGGGGGAGGCGGGGGCGTATGCGCTGGAGACAACCCGGCTGCGGCATCGGGAACAGCCTTATAATTTGAATGTTGAGCTTGCTCGACTGCGGCTGATGAAGATCGTGCAGAAGCAGGAGGACTGGAATTTATTTGATTTTCCCAAGGCGGAAAAATTCCAGCAGTTGTTTCGTGAGGCTCAGGAATTGTTCGCCGAGGCGTTGGGGAAGCTGGATGAGCCGGCCGAGGCGGCCAAGCTGGCGGATCGGTCGATGGCGCTGTCGTTGGAGTTGTCGGAACAGTTGTCGATGTTTCACGCCGATTTGCTGCTCAATCGACGACGTCAGGCGGGACAGTTTGCCCGGCACATCATTGGTTGCCGGGTGGATCCGCGGGTGAAGAATCAGAAATATCGCGACACACTGACCAGTTCGTTTGATTACGCGGTGCTGCCGATGCCGTGGAAGCAGTTGCAGCCGGAGGAGGAGGTTTTTGAGACGGCGGCGGTGGATGAATGGATCGAGGCGTTGAATCGGCGTCGAATGCCGGTTATCGCCGGGCCGTTGATTCGGCTGGATGAGGCGGAAGTGCCCGATTGGATGTTCATCTGGGAACACGATTTTGAGACGCTGCGCGAGCTGGCGTACGAATATGTGCAGAAAGTGGTGCAGCGCTACCGCAAGGGGGTGGCGGTGTGGAATGTGGCGGCGGGGTTGTGCGGCAACAGTGTGTTTCCGCTGAGTTTTGAGCAGATCATTGAATTGACGCGGTTGCTGGTGTCTCAGGTGAAAAACATGATGCCCGGGGCGCGGACGCTGGTGACGATCAGTGAGCCGTTTGGGGAATATCATGCCAAGGTGGCCAGCAGCGTGCCGCCGATGTTGTATGCGGAGATGGTGGCGCAGGCGGGGATCAATTTTGAGGCGTTCGGGCTTGAGATTGAGATGGGGGTTCCCAAGCCGGGGATGTTTACGCGGGATTTGTTTCAGTTGAGCTGCATGTTGGACCGGTTTTCGACGTTTGGACGGCCGTTGTTTTTGACGGCGGTGAATGTGCCGGGCAAATCGTCGCCCGATCCGGGTGATATGAGCGAAGGGAAACTCGATCCATCCACCGCGGGTCGATGGCATCGGGCATGGGATCCGCAGTTGCAGGCGGAGTGGATGGAGGCGGTGTATCGGTTGGCGCTCAGCAAGCCGTATATCGAGAGCATTGCATGGACGAATCTGGCCGATTTGAACCAGACAATGCCGGCCGGGGGGTTGCTGGATGACCTGTTGCAGCCCAAGGCGGCGTTTGCGAAGGCACAGGAGTTGAAGGATCGGTTTCATCAGTGGTCGCGAAAATCGCCGGCATCGACGTAGGTCGGCGGGGGGTTGCGATGATGGGTTGGACGCAACGGCAACGGCGGGTGTTGGGGATTGGGTTGCTGGTGCTGCTGGCGGGGTATGGGGTTTGGTGGGCAGGGCATCGACGATTTATTCCGATCAATGGGTGGGGGGAAATACAGCGGGAAGATCAATTGGCGGATCGGCTGGACCCGAATGTGGCGGGCCGGGCGGATTTGGCGGCGCTGCCGGTGTTGGGGTTGAGCCGGGCGGGGAAGATTGTGGAATATCGTGAAGAGTATGTTCGACGGCATCCCGAGAGGGTGGCGTTTGAGCGGGAGGAGGATTTGTTGAAGGTGGAGGGGATTGGGGTGGGGACGTTGGAGCAGTTGAGGCCTTATTTGGTGTTTCCAGGGAGGAATGAATAGGGTTGGCTTAAAGAAGACCCTCTCCCCTGCCCCTCTCCCTGATTACAGGGAGAGGGAAGTGTGGGCATATAATCTGTAGGGTTGTTGTTGGCTGGGAGTGGATTCATGGGTCAGTTTGAGGTGATTAGTGAGTTTTCTCCGCGGGGGGATCAGCCGCAGGCGATTGATCGGTTGGTGGAGGGTGTTCATCAGGGGAAGAAATTTCAGACGTTGATGGGGGTGACCGGTTCGGGCAAGACGTTCTCCATGGCGCACATGGTGGCGCGGCTTGGCCGGCCGGCATTGGTGATTTCTCATAATAAAACACTGGCGGCGCAGTTGTATGAGGAATTTAAGGGACTGATGCCGAACAACGCGGTGGGGTATTTCGTTTCGTATTACGATTATTACCAGCCCGAAGCCTA
Source organism: Phycisphaerales bacterium (assembly GCA_020847545.1). Classification (GTDB taxonomy): domain Bacteria; phylum Planctomycetota; class Phycisphaerae; order Tepidisphaerales; family Tepidisphaeraceae; genus JADYZN01. Next base: position 118,611 of record JADLBV010000026.1, on the reverse strand, counting down.
TATTCCGCAGCGGGATATATATATCGAGAAGGATGCCAGTCGAAATGATGATCTGGATCGGCTGAGGTTGTCGGCCACGAGCAATCTGGTGAGCCGGCCGGATGTGCTGCTGGTGGCATCGGTGAGCTGCATTTTCGGGCTGGGTTCGCCGATGGAGTACAAAAACAGCGTGGTGCCGATCCGCAAGGGGGTGGAGTGTGACCGTGATGAATTGTTGCGTCGGCTGATCGACCTGCAATACAGCCGAAATGACATCGATTTCAAGCGGGGGACGTTTCGGGTGCGCGGGGATGTGGTGGAGTTGCAACCCGCGTATGAGGAATTTGCCTATCGAATTGAGTTTTTTGGCGATGAGATCACGGGATTGGATGTGATCAATCCGCTGACGGGTGAACTGCTTAAGAGCGAGGAGCAGGTTTTTATCTATCCTGCGGTTCACTATGTCATGCCCGAAGACCGGGTGGAGGAGGCGGTGCGGTCGATCCGCGAGGAGTTGGATCTGCGGGTGATGCAGTTGCGCGGCGAGGCGAAACTACTGGAGGCGCAGCGGCTGTTGGCGCGGACCAAATATGACATTGAGATGATCCAGGAGGTGGGGGTCTGTCCGGGGATCGAAAATTACAGCCGGCATCTGGATGGACGGCGGCCGGGGGAAAAGCCGTATACGCTGATCGATTATTTCCCCAAGGATTTCGTGCTGATCATCGATGAGTCGCATGTGACGATCCCGCAGTTGCGGGCGATGTTTAATGGGGATCAACAGCGAAAACAGGTGCTGGTGGATCATGGGTTTCGATTGCCCAGCGCGTTGGATAATCGGCCGTTGCGGTTTGAGGAATTTGAGGGGATGTGGAGCCAGGTGATTTTTGTATCCGCGACGCCGGGCAAATATGAGCTGGAAAAGTGCGAGGGTGAGGTGGTGGAACAGGTGATCCGGCCGACCGGATTGGTTGATCCGGTGATCGAGGTGCATCCGGCGCAGGGGCAGGTGCCGGATCTGCTGGAGCAGATCAAGGGACGGGTGGAGCAAGGTGAGCGGGTGCTGGTGACGACGCTGACCAAACGGCTGGCGGAGGATTTGAGCGCGTATATTCAGGAGGCGGGTTTTCGGGGGCGATATCTGCACAGTGAAATTCAGACCATCGAGCGGGTGGAGATTTTGCGGGAGTTGAGGCAGGGAGATTATGACGTTCTGGTGGGTGTGAATCTGCTGCGGGAAGGGTTGGATCTGCCGGAAGTGTCATTGGTGGCGATTTTGGATGCGGACAAGGCGGGATTTTTGCGGTCGGAGACCTCGCTGATCCAGATGATCGGCCGGGCGGCCCGAAATGTGAACGCCAAGGTGATTTTGTATGCGGATACGATGACGCCCGCGATGCAAAAGGCGCTCGATGAAAGCGGCCGACGGCGTGAATTGCAACTGGCATACAACGTCGAGCATGGCATCACGCCGCGGACGGTGCAAAAGGCGATTCGTTCAGGGATCGAAAGCGAGGTCAGGGCCAGGCGGACGGTGCAGGAGGCGATCCATGCCAACGATGAGCAGCTCGATCAGACCGAACTGGTTCGGCTGCTGGAGGAGGAGATGCTGGAGGCGGCACGGAACCTTGAATTTGAGCGTGCGGCCCAGTTGCGGGATAAATTAAACGAGATCAAAGGGGCGCCGACAATCCGTTCTGATGGTGAAAGGAAGCCGTCGGGCGGTGGGGATGACCCATCGGTGCGCCTCTGGCAGCCCAAAAGCAAAGGGCGAGGCAAGGGAAATCGTCCGGCGCGGTAGTTGACTTGGCCGAAAATAAGGTCATACTGAATTCAGTACGAATACAGGATGCTCAGGCCATGGTTTCAACACGACACACACAATCCTTGACCGATTTTCGACAAAAGGCTTCAGAGACGTTGGAACGGATTAATCGAACCGGAGAAGCCGAAATCCTGACCGTCAATGGCGAGGCGAAGGCGGTGCTTTTGTCGCCGGTCATTTATGATGAGTTGGCGAGGGAGGCCCAGCTTTCGCGCGATGTGGCCGCGATGCGTCGGTCAAGGGAACAAATCGATCAGGGAAAATCACGGGATGTGGATGCCATATTTGACGACATCCGTTCGCGGCTGCTGGAGATGAAGAAAAAACGACCATCCAATTCCGGCAAGTGAAACGATATCACATACACATCCCGTTGGATGTTGAGAGAACGATCATCGCCCAGGTGATGCATATCGCTGAGGATTCAATCGATCGTGCACTCGAGTGGGAGGATCGATTGCGCTTCGCAATCAGAGAGATTGGATTGTTTCCGAATCAATGCGCTGTGGATGAGGAGGCATCCCGTCGTTATGGGGATGAGGTACGAAAATTGGTCTTTGAGAGAACATACCTGATATTTTACTCGGTTAATGAACCGGCGCGCGGAATTGATGTTCTCCATTTTCGTCACGGCGCACAGCTTCCACCTCCGTGAATCGTACATTATCTGTGATAGGGTCGTCCGATGACATCCGTCGTCGTAGAATGTCAACAGGATTGAGTAAATTTACATGAGGTGAACGATGGAAGGCTTTCCGGCATATGCGGATAATCGGGAATTGATTGAACTGGCCAGGCGCGAGGATCTGGGCGGGGATGATGTGACCAGCCGGTTGTTGATACCGGAGGATGCGGTGGCGGTGGGGACGTTGATGCAGAAGGAAGTGGGGATCGTCTGCGGGTTGCCGATCGTTGAGATGATCTGCCGGGCGTACGATGAACGGCTGCGGATCGAGCCGATCCCGGGGTTTCATCTGGAGATCATCGAAGGGCGGTTCAGCGATGCGCGGTCGACGCCGCTGTTGCGGATTCGTGGGCCGGTGCGGTCGTTGTTGTCGGCCGAGCGGGTGATTTTGAATTTCATGCAGCATTTGTCGGGGGTGGCCTCCCAAACCCAGCGGTTTGTCCGGCGGGTACAGGGGACGGGGGCGAAAATTTATGACACGCGCAAGACGATTCCAGGATTTCGTTTGCTGGATAAATATGCCGTGCGTTGTGGCGGCGGGTTTAACCATCGCATGGGACTTTATGATGGGTTGCTGGTGAAGGACAACCATTTGGCGCCTCTGCCGACCAAGGAACTGGGTCGATTCGTCGCCGATGCGATCAGCCGCAGCAGGGGTGAATCACCCGATCGGTTCATCGAAGTGGAGGTGGACACGCTGGAACAACTCCGCGAGGTGTTGAAAGTCGAGGGGGCGCAGGTGATCCTGCTGGACAACATGGATTGCCCGAAGATGGCCCAGGCGGTGCGGATGCGGGATGAGGCGGGGAAAAAGGGGAAAATTCAGCTAGAAGCCAGCGGCGGGGTGACACTGGAGACGGTTCGACAGGTGGCGGAGACGGGTGTGGATCGAATCGCGGTGGGGGCAATCACCCATTCAGCGCCGGCGCTGGACATCGGGTTGGAGATGGAAATCTAACCGTATTGGTTGGGTCCCAACCCATGCGGCCCATCATTTTTCACATTGATTTGACCGGGGGGAAATTGAATCGTATTTCAATGGTGGCTGATTTGAGTTGAACTTGGATCGGCCGCGCGAGGATCCCTGTCAAGGGCAAAGCCGCTGAGAGGCGGCGTCGGGCTTGTCGATACAGGTCCGGCTCATCGCAGTTCCGGCCGGGTGTTCCGGCGGGTGTGGTGATGCGCAAAGCATCTGGTCCGGATAAACGGATCGAGATGTTGCCGAAAGGATGCTCTTGAAGCGCAAATGGACGCTTCCGTCATTTCTTATCGGTCGTTTGATTCCTCCGCGAGAGCCGCGGCCGGCCCGTGTGCGCGTGCATGATGGGAAATTCGGCGCGGTGTTGTTAAGTCCATCGTCGGCGACGCCGATGGATGATTTAGTCTCATGGGCAGGTTCACGTGGGCCGGTGCATGAGAGAAAGGAGCGGGTTCCCGCGTTGGGAATCTTGCAGTGAACAAGAAGTTTCGGGCCGTGTGGCCTGAAGACAAGCAAAGGTTTTTTGTTGTGGAGGAATCTATGAAATCGTATCGCAGTATACAGCGTGGTTTCACGCTTGTGGAAATTTTGATCGTGGTGATCATCCTCGGCATTTTGGCCGCGATTGTCATCCCGCAGTTCAGCAACGCCAGCTCGGACGCCCGCAGAAGCAGCGTCGTTAGCCAGTTGCAGACCCTGCGGAGTCAGATTGAGCTGTTCAAGCTCCAGCATGGCGACGTGCCGCCGCAACTGATTACCACGGGTTGGTCAGTGCTGACCGGCACGACGACGTATGGTGGAACGACCTTCGGTCCATACATGCAGACGACACCCGTGAATCCGTTGGCGCACAGCAGCACCGTGGCAGCGGCCGCGGCGGCCAATGTGGGCTGGGTCTATAACGAGACAACCGGTGCCATCTCGGCAACCGCGGATGCCGCCGGCACCGCGTTCGTTGAATAAGGTGTTTCGAGACGCTGCCGGCGGAGTCGTCATCCGCCGGCCGGCTTAACAGGGGAGGGATCGACGTAAGGTGTTTTGGATAAAGGATTTGTGGGATGAAGAAGGTTACAGACATCTCCCGAGGGCGAACCAGCCGATCAAAGGGCGGTTTTACGCTCATCGAAATCCTGATTGTCGTCGTGATCCTTGGCATCCTGGCGGCGATTGTGCTGCCGCAGTTTTCCAACGCTTCGCAGACCGCCAAGCAAAACACGCTCAAGGATGATCTGCGCTATCTGCGGACCCAGATCATCGTCTACAAGGCGCAGCATCTCGATGTGCCCCCCGGATATCCCGGCGGCAATCGCTCGGCCGTTCCATCCGAAAATGATTTTCTGTCGCAGATGAAAAATCGCACCAATGAGAGTGGCGCCACCGGCGCATCGGCGGCGACCTATCCTTATGGGCCGTACCTGCAAAAGATGCCCCCCAATCCGATCAACGGCAAGGATTCGATCACGATTGTGGCCAACGGCGCGGCCATGCCGACGGCCGATGGCACCACCGGCTGGATATACAAGGCACAGACCCAGGAAATTCTCCCCAACCTCACCGGCAATGACCAGGACGGGGTTTCTTATGCGGGGTATTGAACGGTTCCCATTCAATCGACGGTCCGGTTTTACCATGATCGAAGCCTTGTTGGCGGCGGTCGTGTTGTCGGTTGGAGTGGGGGGGGTGGCGATGACCATGAGCGCAGCCCACGGCCAGTCGGCCATGCTGCGTGAGAATACCCGGATGGTGATGCTGGGCCGGCAGTTGATGGAGGAGATCACCGCCCTTCCCTTTGCCGATCCGGATACCCAGCAGGCCAAACTCGGCCCAAATGAGACGCAGCGATCCAGCTACGATGATGTGGGTGACTACAACAACTACAGCGACAACAGCACGGATATGACCACCGCCGGTGGCGAGTCGGCGGCCATGAACGACACGGGGGCGTATCAACGCAACGTGACGGTTGAATTTCGATCCCAGCCGCAGGGGCCGGCCGACAATAATGGCAATCTAGCGTTGATCACCGTGACCATCACCGCCCCCAGTGGGCGAACATTCAAGTTGTCCCGATTAGTCGCACGGACGACCAATGACAATTACCCGTGAAAAACAACTTCGATCGTCTCATCGCGGCCTGACGCTGCCGGAACTGATGATCGGCCTGTGCATCATGGCGATTGTCATGGGGGCGTTGGGTGCGTTTTCATCCGCGTTGGCGACTGGTTGGCGGCAGAGCGAACTGATCCAGGATGATTCGATGAATGCCTCGCAGGTGACTCTGCGGCTGCAATCGATGCTGCGCAATGCACGGCTGTATGGTCTGCTGGTTCCTGGACGAACACCTGATGACAGCGACCCACCCGCCATGCTGGCGTTCTGGATGAGCGATGACGATGGCGACAGTCAAATGAAACTGTCGGAGGTTGGGCTGTTGGAGCACAATCCAAGCGATCAGACCCTGCTATTTTATCGCGTGGTCTGGCCGGACTCCTATTCGGCCGCACAAAAGGCCTCATTTGACCAGCATGTCAGTTATGCCAACCTGAATGACAATACATTCGCGGCCACTTTCAAAGCCCTTCCGTATGTTTCATCGGTGGTGCTGGCACGGGGTGTGGCCGGATTTCGGATTGCAAAACAGGGTGTGGCGTTGCCCGCGGTCAGTTATGTGTTGACCTTTGACCGAGAGGGCCGCCGGGAGGTATTGGCCGGCAGCGCCACCATTCGCGCTTATAACTATGCCCCCACGACACAACCATGAGCCATAACAGTCGAACCATCACGAAAAGGCATCCACATCGGCGCGGCATGGCGCTGATCACGGTGCTGTTGGTGTTGAGTTTCGCCTGTGTGATGGGGATGGGAATGCTTTCGGCCAGCGCGTTGCAGGGTCAGATGGCCATCAGCACACAGGCGGCCGCGCGGGCGGAGTATCTGGCCGAGTCGGGTGTGAATCTGGCGATGTACTATCTTCAGTATCCCAACGCATCACCCAAGGCTTGGAGCGATCCATTCTGGACCGGCGGCAATAACATCAGCCTGGGAGACAGTGTTGACGGTTCGGTCAGTGTTTCAATTGCACTTGTGTCCACTACTGGTTTTCAATCCAACTATAAAATCATCGCCACGGGCAATGTTTTACGCGGCGGCCAGAGCTTTAGTCGGGTGACCACGGCCGTTGTGCAGGTGGATTACGAATTCAAGGTCGATTCATCCGCCTCTTTTGCCGGATCGTATATCCGACTGCCGGCTAGGACGGCATTTGCCACCGGTGGCGCAAAAATTAACGGCAACATCGACATTGATCCCGGTGTAACCCTGACAGGCCCCATCATCGCATTGGGTGGAAATGTCATGTCGCTGATCAACTTTATATTACTGGATTCGGCCAAGCCGATGGCGATTCCTTCAGTCGAAAATGGCGGTGTGAATATTGATCGGTATCTGAATTACACCTACAACGGCCGCACTTATCAGGCGGATAACATTACCAGCCAGGTTGTGGGTGGAACAATTGTGGGTTTGCCACCGGCGCCCAGCGCCACCAACCCGGCCCATGTCTATTACTACGATGGCAATCTGACGCTTCAGGGAGCCATCATCTCCGGCACGCTGGTCGTGCGGAACGGCCGGTTGAGCATCAGAGGTAGTGTGCCAAGCACCATTATCCCCAGCATCGGACTGACCAAAAGCATGCCGGCCTTGATGGTGGATAAAGAGATCAACGTCAGCGGACTGAACGCCCGACTTTTAGCCACCGGCCTGGTCTGGTCAAACAATGGAGTCACATTCGGCGGAACCACCATCGGCAGTGGTGTCACCATCACCGGCGCGGCCATCTTTGGCTCCAACGCTCTAATTAAGAATTCAACCGGCTTTGGCAGCGTGACAATTGCCTACACGCCCGCCAATGTCAACGTCACCGATTTCAGCACTGTGGGGGCGGTCCCCCAGCGCATTCGGGTGGCTTCGTGGAACACCACAAAACAGGAGTAAATCATGAAAATCGGACAATGGATCGGAATTCTTCTTGTGCTTCAGTGCATGATTCTTATCGGACAGTGGACCGGCTCGACTGGCTATGTCTCCACGGCCGGGGCGCAGGTGCCTGATGCCGGCGCACAGCGCATCCAGATGATTCAGGAACTGAAGGACATGAATGGGAAAATGGACAATTTAATTCGACTTTTGGAGGGAGGGAACCTTCAGGTGAAGGTGGCAAAATCCGATGAGAGTAAAGGCAACCCGCCGGGCCGATAAATTCGGACGTTGGGTCTGTAGGGTCCGCCTCGCGGACCGTCATCAATGGTCCGCGGGGCGGACCCTACATGATGCCGAGAGATTTGCTATGTCGGCAAAACATTCATCCCGGCAACACGCCTTCACGCTCATCGAGATCCTCGTGGTCGTGGTGATCCTTGGCATCGCATCGGCGGTGATATTGCCGTCGATCAGCTCACGGGATGACCTGAAAGTCGCGGCCGCGGCGCGCATCGTGATGTCGGACCTGATCTATGCCCAGAATCAGGCGATCACCAACCAGAAGGTGTGTTATATCCAATTCGACAAAACCAACGGCAAATACACCCTGATGAGCACCATGTCGCCGGCGGTGACATTGCAGCATCCGATCAATCATGTGGATTATGTGGAAAAATTTGGCGCTTCCGGCAGCCCCGGCCTGACGAACATCACGCTGACCGATGCCACGTTTGATGGCAAATTGACCCTGGCGTTTGATGAAATGGGCAGCCCGTTGGCATATGACACCGGTACCGGCACGACGGCCGTGCTGTCGTCGGGGACGATCAAGCTCACCTGCGGATCAAATACACTCACGATCTCGGTCGAGCCATACACCGGGGAAATTTCCATCCAATAAGCCATGATACGACTGACCCGCGCACAACTTCAGCCGATCGGCATCGACATCGGCCAGGACAGCATCAAGATGATGCAACTGGAAGTCACCGGCAACACCCTGTCGGTGGCCGCCGCGGCCCGACAGTCGTTTCCTTCCGAGGTGCGCGACCATGCCGATTTGCGCATGCCTTTGGCGGTCGAGATGATTCGCCAGATGTATCGACAGAATGGTTTCAAGGGCAAAAACGCGGTGTTGGCGATGCCGCGGGAAGTTCTGCACGCCAAGAACCTGCGGCTTCCACCCATGCCACTGGCCGATTTGACGGCGGCGGTGCAGTTTGAGGCGCGGAACATTTTTCCTTTTGAATCCGATCAGGCACAAATTCATGTGTTGCCCGCCGGCGATGTGCGGCAGGGCGCCGATCTGAAACAGGAAGTGATCGTACTGGCCGCCCGTCACGATGAAATCAGCGCGTTTTTGGAGCGCATCCATCTCTGCGGGCTGGAAATCAGTTCGTTGGACGCCGAGCCGTTGGCGCTCTACCGAACCATCGACCGCTTTATTCGCCGCCGCGAGGATGAGCAGGAAGTGCATGTGCTGGTCGACGTTGGCTGGCAGCGATCCAATGTGCTGATCGGCAAGGGGCGCGAGATCAATTTCTTCAAACCGATGGACATTGGCGGCAAGCAACTACACGAAGCGGTCAGTCGAAAGCTGGGCATTACCATGGATGAGGCCAGGGCGTTGCGTCGGCGGCAGGCCGAATGCGTCGATCCGGCCGCTCCGCGCGATCCGGTTCGACAGGCGGTGGTGGATGCCACCCGGCCGACCATGGAGGAACTGGCACGCGAAGTCTCGATGTGCCTGCGCTATTACTCTGTCACGTTTCGTGGCCACCGACCGAACAAGGTTCGACTGACCGGCGGCGAATCCTGTGACAACCTGTTGCAGGGTGTATTGAGTACCGCCTTGACGATCCCCGTTGAGATTGGCCGGCCGTTGTACAGCGTCGATACCAGTCGAATGCGTCCGGCCGACCGTCGGGGAACGATGTGCGAATGGGCATTGGCCTTTGGTCTGTCATTGCGGATGACCAATGGCACATACGCCCCCCGCGATGGCACACCCCGCGATCCCAACGCGCCTCGCCCGGATTTGGGAGTCTCCAACGCCGAAGTGATCGATCTCGGCCGGGAATTGCGGGAAATTTCACCCGAAGCGCCAAAGGAACCATCGGCCGAAGAACGTCGCGGCGGAAAGCCCGTGACCGTCGGCGGATTGGTCGCCTCAAACGGCATGGAGGCCCGCCATGCGTGAACTGGAATTTTTACCCGACTGGTATCCCCGCATCTTTCGACGCCGTCGCCTGGTGATGTTGCAGGCGTGGATGGTGCTGGTGTTCGCGCTGGGACTGGCCGCGTGGTCGTTTCTGTGCGGCAGGAACGTTCAGACCGCACGCGCGGAACTCTCGACGTTGAAAGGGGATATGTCCCAAACCGACATGGACCTTAAAAAACTGGATCAATTGCTGGAATTGAAGCGCCAGTGGCGATTGCAGGATCAGGTCATCGCGCGCCTTGGCGTTCATGTGCCATCGGCCCGGTTGATCGCGGCGCTGGAATCGGTCATGCCGCCGGAAATGGCCTTGTTGAATCTTTCAGTGGATACGGTTGAGCAACCCCGCACGGTGGCAAAGCCCAACGGCAAATCCGAGATCGTCGTCGATCGGCAGATCAAAATCCGCATGTTGGGCGTTGCCCCAACCGACTTGGATCTGGCCAATTTCATGACCCGACTGACCTCCGAACGTTATTTCGAGCAGGTGTCGATGTCATACGCCAAGGAACGTCAGGAACGCGGCCACATCATGCGCGAGTTCGAGGTGGTCTTCAGCGTCAACCTGAACATCGCCGGAGGGAATGTCCAGTGAGAACCTTGCAAAGCCATATCGGCTGGAGCCGCAGGGCACAAGTGACGCTTGGATGCGCCTTTGTCGGCTTGCTGCTGTTTTTCCTGCTCTTTGGATATCGCCCGCAAATGGCGGATTTGAACAACCTGCGCGGTCACATTGCCGACAAAAAGCGGGATCTGGATTCGGCGCAATCCCGCGCCAAGGCTTTGCCGATGGTAATGGCCGAGGTGGCGAGGCTTCAACAGCGGGTGGAGCGGTTTGATAAAAAACTGCCCAAACAACAGGACCTTGGCGCTTTCATCAAGGACATTACACATCTCAGCCAGCAATCATCGCTGCGGCGTTGGCGCATCGACGCCAAGGCGCCCAAGCGCAACGATTTGTACAGCGAAACGCCCATTCAGATTCATTTTGAAGGGGATTACCGCAATGCGTTTGAATTTCTGAAACAGGCCGAGCAGATGCAGCGGCTGACCCGCCTGCATGATGTTCAGATTCGCGTGTTGGATTCGCAGCTTGGACAAGTCGAGGTCCAGGCGGGACTGACCATTTATTTTACCGAGGGATGATCCGATGGGTTCATTGGACTTCAAAAACCTCAAGGCGATGGTTTGCAAAGAGCCCAAAAAAGCGGCGGCGCTGAGCGTGTTGGCGGTTTTCATGGGCGGGTTATGGGTCTGGCGGCTGGGTGGCAGCAATGGGCCAACCCCGTCGATCGCATCGGTTGCCCAGGCGGCCGATGCGCCGACGAACGCATCTGCCAATGTGGCAGCCAACGATTCGCCGATCAACCGTTTCCAGGAATGGGCACAGAAGCCGGTGAACGATGGGGGAAGGAACCTTTTTGTCATCCGTATGGATTATTACCCCCGTATCGCCGGAACAGAGGAGGCGCAAGGGGTACAGGTTCAAGGGTTTTGGAATGAGTTGGCAAAGTCGGTCAACTTACAAGCCGATCAAAGAAGAGAGAAGGAGATTCTGGTGGAGAACCTGCGGCATAAGGCCGAACAACTCCACCTGCAAAGCACCATCATGGGTCAGAAGCCAAAGGCCATGGTGAACGGAAAGTTGGTGGTGGAGGGTGACGTCGTCGAAGGATTCCGCGTCCTGAAGATCGGGCCGCGGGGGATAATCGTAGAGCGTGACGGCATCCGCCTCGAAGTCCTGATGAAATAAGTTTCGATGCCTCAGTTATGGAACGGCGGAAATAACCGCCACCACGCCGCGGCACCGGCGGTTGTTTGAGGAGTTGTATCATGCGCAAGAATTCGACGACGGCGGGGCTTCTTTTTATGGCCGCGGCATCCGTTTATACGGGTGGGGCAATTACGGCAATCGCGGCGGATGGGGCGGCCACTACCGCGCCCAGCCAACATCAGGCCGAGGTGCGGACCGATGACCAGACCACGGTGGTTCCGGTTCAGGTGAATACCACACCATCGGCCACCGGCGAAGGCAAGAGCGTCAGCAGCACGGATGTGGCGGTTTCGCCCGCCGGGACGGTGGAGATCCATGTTGACGATGCCAGCCTGGTTCAGGTGTTGCGGATGTTGTCGTTGCAATCGCAGCGCAACATCATCGCCAGCAAGGAAGTTCACGGCACGGTCACGGCCAATCTGTACGATGTGACGATCAAGGAAGCCCTGGACGCGATTTTGCGGGCCAATGGGTATGCGTATCGCGAAAAGGGGAATTTCATCTACGTCTATTCCGCCAAGGAACTGGCGGAGTTGGAAAAATCAGAACGAAAGATGCAGACGGAGGTCTTCCGGCTGTATTACACGCCGGCCGCCAATGCGGTGAACATGATCAAGCCGGTGTTGAGCGCAGAGTCTCAAACTTCATTTACAACACCGGCCAGCAGTGGGCTGGAGAGCGGAACCAATGACCTGGGCGGCAGTTCACACGCCGGCGAGGACATGCTGGTCATCACGGACTATCCGGACAATCTGGAAAAGGTCCGCAAGATTATTAAAGAGATCGACCGTCGTCCGCAGCAGATTTTGATCGAGGCGACGATTTTGCGCGCCAGCTTGAGCGAGGATAATTCGCTGGGTGTCGATTTTACGGTTCTGGGTGGCGTTGATTTCAATGCGTTGTCGGCCGTCAATGAATCTTCGACGACCGGTACGGGCCTGAATCAGGCATTGACCGGTTCGATCATGGAGTCGGGCAAGGCCGGGGCGATCAATGATCGTGGATTTGTGGCCGGTCGTGCGGGTGGCGGCGGACTGAACATCGGTGTAGTGAAAAACAACGTCGGCGTCTTCGTCCAGGCGTTGGAAGGGATCACCGATACGGTGGTTCTGGCCAATCCGAAGGTGTTGGCGCTTAACAAGCAAAAAGGTGAGGTGATCGTCGGCCGCAAAGATGGCTACATGACATCGACGACCACCGAAAGTTCGACCGTGCAGACGGTGGAATTTCTGGAGACCGGCACACGGCTGGTTTTCCGCCCGTACATCGGCGATGACGGGTACATCCGTATGGAAATCCATCCGGAAGATTCCAGCGGCGGGCTTGCGGGACAGGCGAATCTGCCCTTTAAGATCACCACCGAGGTGACCAGCAACGTGATGGTCAAGGATGGCAACACGATCGTCATCGGCGGTCTGTTCCGTGAGGACAGCAATACAACACGCGGCCAGGTTCCGTTTTTGGGCAATTTGCCGCTGGCGGGTGCGTTGTTCCGCAAACAAAGCGATCACACGCTGCGTGAGGAGGTCATCATTCTGTTGACCCCGCACATCGTGAAGGATGATGCGGCCTATTCCAGCTTGTCGGAGGAGGCGCTCAAGGAGGCCGAGACGCTGCGGGTGGGTGTTCGTCAGGGGATGATGCCCTGGGGACGCGAGCGGCTGGCCGAATCGAGCTATGAATCGGCCGTGGCGGAGATGAAAAAGCCCAATCCGGATCGCCAGCGGGCGTTGTGGCATCTGAATTGCGCCACCAATTTGAATCCGAAATTCATTGAAGCGATCCACATGAAGGAGATGTTGACCGGCCATCAGGTGACGGCGGTGGACAACTCCATGATTCGGGAATTTGTCGCCAAGGCGGTGCTGGCGGATCGGGCTGTCGTCCCGGCGACCCAGCCGATCATTGAGCAGCAAACTCCTGCCGCGGATGAGCCGACGACGCGCACCGCGAAAGTGGATGCCCCGCCTGCAACCCAGCCGGTAGCAACGGCGGCCGCGAAGCCTCCCGCCACCCAACCGGTGGCGATGCGGAGCAAGTTCAATCCGTGGGGCGCGTTCTGGCGGTATTTTAATTCGAGTTCCCACCATGAACAGGTGGCCCAGCGGCCGACAATCAAGCCCAAATCCGCTCCGGCCGTCACGGTTGTGAACGAATTGCCGGCTGAAACCGATCAGGCGGCGGTGGACCTGAACAAGTGAATCAATCCCGTGGCCGTGGCGGACGGCAGAAATGTCGTCCGCCATGCCACGTTCCGGTATTTGTCCGAGGTGTGTCGATGTTGAAAGCCAAACTCCCCATTTTCGCGGCCGCGTTGATCTTGATGACCGGCTGCCAGTCGAATCGTAAGTCGCAAAACCAGGCCGCCACCGATCAGTGGAACATGGCCCGCGCCGGCGTGCAATATGGGCTGGCCAAACAGCAATACGAAACCGGCAACTTTGACAAGAGCAGGGAGTCGATCCAGCAGGGATTGAAATTGGAGCCGAATAATGCGGTGCTGCGCATTTTGTCGGCCAAGGTCGCCATCGAACAGGGTCAGTTGGAACTGGCCGAGAAGGAATTGGAACGCGCCCGCACCGCCGCACCGACCAACGCCGAGGCGGATTATCTCAGCGGCGTGGTCTATCAGCGCTGGCAGCGGATTGAAACAGCGTATGAGTTTTACACCTCCGCCAGCGAAAAGGCCCCGGCCGAGCTGGCATATCTGCTGGCGCGTTCGGAAATGCTGGTGGCGATGGACCGCACCCCCGAAGCATTGAAACTGTTGCAGGACAAGGTGGTTTATTTTGAACACAGCGGCGCGATTCGCGACGCGGTGGGGCAGTTGTTGATGCAGCAGGGAAAATTTGCCGATGCGGCCGCGATGCTGCGCGAGGCGAGCATTTTGTCCGAGGATGATCAGAACATCCGTGAACATCTGGGGATGGCGTTGTTTTACGCGAAAAATTATTCCGCCGCCCAGGATGTGCTGCAAAGGCTGGTGGCGCAGGATGCGTATGCCGAGCGATTTGACCTGATTTTGGCGCTGGGCGAATGTCAGATGCACAATGGCCAGATGCGGGATGCCCGGTCCAATTTTGAATTGGCGGCGCGATTGAAACCCGAATCGGCCGCGGCGTGGAGGGCGCTGGGGCAATCCGCCTTGGCCAACGACGATCTGAAACGGGCGGAGATTTCCATCCGACGGTCTTTGGCGTTGGATGAACAGTCCAGCCAGGGGCATTTGTTGCTGGGTTATGTCCGGCTGAAGCAAAATCGTTTGTCGGAGGCGCTGGAGGCGTTTCGCCGGGCCAATCGTCTGGACAGCGCGGACACGGTCAGCCTGTGCATGATCGGTTATACGTTTGAAAAATCGGGTGAGGGTTCGCGAGCGATCTCCTATTACCAGCAGGCGCTGAGAATGAACCCCAACGACAAACTGGCCGCCCGATTGTTGGCGGGAGTCGATCTGGGGGAATAGTCACGGACGGTAGAAGCACGGGAAGAGGGAGCAAGTGGTGCGTAGGGGAACAATTCTCAATTTTCTGTCATTGGCGTTGTTGGCGGGGGGGGTGTATGTCCTGGCCGATGCGTTGTCCAACAGCCCATCGAGAACGATTTCGCTGCGGGCCGGTGTTCTGGGGATCATCCTGCTGACATCGGCGGCGGGCGTTGCGTGGTTTTCAGCTTCTTCCATGCAAAAGGGTTGCCGGGAATTGCGCCGGCAACTCGACCGGGTATTAAACCGACAACAACTGTTGATTGATTGCCCACACCCGGACCTTCGTCCGCTGGTTTCGACCATCAACCACGCCCTCGAAGCCGTTCAGAACACCATCAAGACGGCCGGTATTAAAACCAAGGAGCTGGAGATCCAGCTCAAGGTCGCCACCGCCGAGCGTCAGCACGCCGAGGCGATCATTTACAGCATTTCGGATGCGGTGCTGGTGACGGATCGGTTTGATGAGCTGATGCTGGCCAATGACGCCGCCGCTCGAACCTTTGATTTTGACCTGAATCGGGCACAGCGATCTCCCATCGACCAGGTGTTGCACGACCCCCGGATCATTGAAATGGTCCGTGACATGCGGCAAAGCGACAGTAAAAGCGGGCGGCGGATTGTCGAGCATCGCCTGAATACGCCAACCGGCGAACGCACCTTCAAGGTGACGCTGTCAACGGTCGCCGATCAGAGCGAACCCGACTGCGGCGTGGTGGCGGTGTTGCACGACATGACGAAGGAAAAAGAAGTCGCCCAGATGAAAAACGACTTCGTTTCCAACGTCAGCCATGAATTGCGCACTCCGCTGGCCAGCATTCGTGCCTACATCGAGATGCTGATCGACGGCGAGGCGGAGGATGAGAAGACCAAAACCGAGTTTTATGACATCATCCAGAACGAGGCCAATCGGCTGGGTCGGCTGATCGACAACATCCTGAACATCTCCCGCATCGAATCGGGGCTGGTCAAGATCGACAAACAGCCCCAGAGCCTGATGGTCATCGTCAAGGATGCCATCGAGGTGATCGCGCCGCAGGCCGCCTTGAAGAACATCAAACTGGAAGAAAAACTCGGCAGCATGATTTATCAGACCATGGCCGACAAGGACATGCTCTATCAGGCGGTGCTGAACCTGCTCTCCAACGCGGTGAAATATACGCCGGATGGGGGGACTATAACGGTCCAAACGGAAGTGGATGTCGCCAAACATGCCGTTGTGACCAAAATCTCCGATTCCGGGGTGGGGATTCCGCCCAAGGACCTGCCCTATGTGTTCGATAAGTTCTACAGGGCCGAAGCGAATAATCGCATGGCCAAGGGCACTGGACTGGGGCTTTCGCTGGTGAAGCACATCATCGAAGCCGTCCATCAGGGCCGGATCATCGCCGAAAGCGAGGTGGGCAAGGGGAGCACCTTCGGTTTTGAGCTGGAATTGATCGATTGATCGGTTTGTTTTGTAGCCAGGATGGGAGAGAAGATGAGCGAAAAAACGATATTGGTGGCCGATGATGAGACACACATCCTTCATGTGGTGTCACTCAAGTTGCGCAATGCCGGATACCGCGTGTTGACGGCGCAGGATGGGATGGAGGCGTTGGAATTGGCGTTGCATGAACGCCCCGACCTGGTGATCACCGATTACCACATGCCGCAATTGTCGGGTCTGGAATTGTGCCAGAAGCTCAAGGCCGATCCGACCACCACCGGCATTCCGGCGATCATGCTGACGGCGCGCGGATATCACCTGGAGCCGCACGACACCGAGCAAAGCGGTATTTTGCGCATGATCAGCAAGCCATTCAGTCCCCGGCAACTGCTGACCACGGTCAATGAAGTGCTGTTGAACGCCGCCTGATGTTGAGTGGGCGAGGGTAGTATGTCGTTGCATGCGATCAAAAATTCGACCCCGAACAGCGCCGATCCGCAGGCGGTCCCGCACATCGTGCTGGAGAACCTGGCCATGCGGATGCGCCCTGGCGGGCTGTGTCTGATGCTGCTGCGCCCCGATGGGCAGCTTGCATTCGGCGATTCATCGGCCGGCATGTTCTTCCAACGCTATGTGATGCCGTTGCTGCAATATGGCGATGAGGACCGCCAGGCGATGCGCGACCGGATCGAGAAATTGTCAACCGGCGCCGGGACGGCGATCTGGCAGATCATGCCGGGCGTCATTTTGTCGGCGTTTCCGTACATCGAAAAACGACAGGTTGCGGGCGCGGTGGTGCTGGCGGGGAAATCCGGCGCGTTTCGACTGGGCGAAGAGGTTGTGCGCGTGTGCGGCCGGCTTGGTCTGGACGGCATCTGGCTCAATCAACAGGCCGAGGAATTGCCCTGTTACAACGAGGAGACGATCACGCGCCAATCGCGGTTGCTGTTGAGCATGATGCGCGACCAGCTTCGGCTCAATGGGCTGGAACAGGAACTGGATTCGCTGTCGGGGCAACTGGCCAATACCTACGAGGAATTGAGCCTGATTTATCAGATCAGCGGCGGGATGAAGGTCAATCGGCAGGCATCGGACTTCTTCAAGCAGGCGTGCCTGGATGTGCTGGAAGTGATGGGCGTGCGCGGCATGGGCGTGGCGCTTCAGGGTAGCACCCTGCGTCGGCAGGAACCGGTCATCTATGGCTCCGTGAGCCTTGCGCCGGGCAAGGTGCATCGGCTGGCCGATCAGTTGCTGGCTGATTTGACCGAGCGAAAATCGGCACTGCTGATCAACAATTTGCCCGCCGACAAATCGCTCTCCTGGATGGGAGAATACGCGACGCAGATTCTGGCCGTGCCATTGCAACGGCAGGAACAGGTACTGGGATGCCTGTTCGCGATGGACAAAAGCACCGGCGAATTCGATTCGATGGACAGCAAGCTGCTGAATTCCATCGCCAACGAATCGGCGATTTATCTCGAAAACTCGATGCTCTTTGAGGATGTACACGACCTTATGATGGGCCTATTACACAGTCTGACCAGCGCCGTTGACGCCAAGGATGCCTATACCTGTGGCCACAGCGAGCGCGTGGCGTTGCTCAGCCGGCATCTGGCCCGGCAGATCCAATTGCCTGAAGTGGAGATCGAGCGGATCTACATGGCCGGCCTGTTGCACGATGTCGGCAAGATCGGCGTGCCCGAAAATGTATTGCAGAAAACCGGCCGGTTGACGGCCGAGGAATTCGAGCAGATGAAGCGCCACCCGCAAATCGGGGCGCGGATTTTGCGCGACATCAAGCAGATTGAGGACATCATCCCCGGCGTTCTGCACCATCATGAGCGTTACGACGGTCGCGGTTATCCGGCCGGGTTGGCTGGTGAGCGGATTCCGCTCATGGGGCGGATCATCTGCCTGGCGGATTGCTTTGACGCCATGACTTCCAATCGCACCTATCGCAAGGCGCTGCCGCTGGAGGTGGCGCTGACGGAAATACGCCGTTGTTCAGGCACGCAATTTGACCCACGGCTGACGGAATCGTTCTTGCAGGTGGGCGCCGAGCGTTATCGCGAATTGCTGCGTGAACAGGAACAGAAGTCCCGGATGTTGATGGACCTTCAGGAATCCCTGCGGGCCGCCTAGGAGCCGATATGCCGGTCAAATGCGAGCAGTACAACCAGGTTTGTGTGATGGCCGTCACCGGCGATTTTGCCGCCGAGAACAGCGTCGCCGCGCGCAAATTGACCGAGGAATACATCGATAAACGCCAGATCGTGGATGTGGTCGTCGATCTGGAAAACGCCGGTTTCATCGACAGCGAAGGGCTGGAGACCCTGTTGTGGATCAAACGCAAATGTGAAGACCTGTTTGGACAGGTCAAGCTGGCGAATCTTGATGAGAACTGCCGCAAGATCATTGAAATCACCCGGTTGGAGCATCGTTTTGAATGTCATCCGGACCTTGCGGCGGCATTGAAGAACATGCGTTAATGGCAGATGTGGCAATGATCGAATTTGGAACTTGATATCCAATGATCGCAACCGTTCAACGAAAACCTCTGGGTCAACTGCTGCTCGACAAGGGCCTCATCAAGCCCGAACAGCTTGACCGCGCCCTTGATGAGCAGCGTCGCAGCAACCATCAGAAACTGCTGGGCGAGGTGCTGGTCGAGATGCGCTTCTGCACCGAGGACCAGATCACCGAGGCGCTGGCCCAGGCGTATGGTGTTCCCTATGCCCGCGTCAGCCCGCGAATCGCCGATCCCAGGGTGATTTCCATACTGCCCAAGGATTTTCTCGAAAAACACCAGGTTCTGCCGTTGTATCTGGTCGAAGGGGTGTTGACGGTCGCGGTCCCGGAACCGGCCAACGTATTTTTGCTGGAGGAGATCGAACGTCTCAGCGGGTACACCGTGCAGGTGGTCGCCGCCACCGTGCGCGACATTCGTGCCACGCTTCAGACATATCTTCCCGATGACAAGGTCTTCGTCATCGACGACATCATCGAGGAAGTCAATCCCGAAGAATTCACGCTCATCGAGCAGCCTGTTCAGGACATTACCAACCTCGAACAGGCCGCCGGCGATTCGCCGGTCATCAAGCTGGTCAACTATTGCATTTACAGCGCCGTCAAGGAAGGGGCCAGCGACATCCACATAGAGCCTTCGGACACTTATGTCCGTGTTCGATACCGTCTCGACGGCCGACTGACCGAACGTCTGCGCCCTCCGGTGCAAATGCACGCGGCCGTCGCGTCGCGCATCAAAATCATGGCCGGATTGGACATCTCCGAGCGCCGGCTACCACAGGATGGCGGCATCCATGTCATGATGGACAAGCGTCCCATCGACCTGCGCGTCTCCACCATGCCCGGAAAACATGGCGAAAAGGTCGTCATCCGCGTCATCGACAACGAACGCGCCTCGGTCAACCTCGAAAAACTCGGCTTCGGATATGACACCCTCAAACAGTTCAAAAAACTGGTTTCGCTTCCCAATGGGATCGTGCTGGTGACCGGACCCACCGGCAGCGGCAAGAGCACCACGCTTTACGCCTGTCTTCAGGAGATCAACTCCGATGACATCAATATCTGCACCATCGAAGACCCGGTCGAATACGCCCTGGGTGGTGTCAACCAGTTTCAGGTGAACGAAAAAGCTGGTTTTACGTTCGCTTCAGCGCTGCGATCGCTCTTGCGACAAGATCCGGATGTCATCATGGTCGGCGAAATTCGAGACGTCGAGACCGCACGCATTGCCACGCAGGCCGCCCTGACCGGCCATCTGGTCTTCTCCACCTTGCACACCAACGACGCACCCGGCGCGGTGACGAGGCTATTTAATATCGGTATCGAACCGTATCTGGTGGGCGCATCGCTGGCGGGTGTGCTTGCCCAGCGGCTGGTTCGCAAACTCTGCCAAAACTGCAAGGAGGCTTACGAGCCTTCCCCCAACGAACGTCGTCAACTTGAAAAATTCGGCGGCAGTGTCGATTCGCTCTATCGCCCCAAGGGATGTCCACGCTGCCGAAACCTCGGTTACAGCGGCCGGATCGGCATCTATGAACTGCTGGTTCCCGATGACCAAATGATCGACCTGATCAGTCAGGGGGCCACGTTGAACCAGGTTCGCGATCTGGCCCGCCGCCAGGAGATGAAAACCTTGCGTGTTGACGGCATCGAAAAGGTCAAAACCGGCATCACCACCCTCGAAGAGGTCTATCGCGTCACGGCCTGAACAGGAGCAACCCCATGGCAACCTTCGCATTCACCGCCCGTGATCAGGCCGGCCTTTCCGCCACTGGAACCCTCTCGGCCAATTCAATCGCCGAGGTCTCGCAGATGCTCCGCGCCGAGGGGAAATATCCCATTACAGTTCGGCCGGCCGGCGAAATGTCCGCCATAACCTCCGGCCCGGCCGCCGGAGCCAACATTAAAATTTCCCGCGCCGATGTCATCCAGTTTGCCACCCAACTGGCCGTCATGACCGAAACGGGTGTCACCCTCAGCGAGGCGCTCGAATGCATCGCCGCCCAGAGCGTCAAGCCCAACGTGAAGGCGTTGATTACGGACATCAGCACCCAGGTACATGGTGGTTCTGATTTTTCGTCCGCGCTTGGCCGTCATCCCCGCAGTTTTCCTCGGCTCTTTATCGCCCTGATCAAGGCGAGCGAAAAAAGCGGCATGATGTCCAAACTGCTCGTTCGCGCCACCCAATATCTGCGTGATGAGCAGGAGACGATGCGCAAAGTCAAAGGCGCACTGACCTATCCCGGCATCATGCTGGGGTTTGCGATCACAACCACGATCTTTCTGTTAATCTTTGTTCTGCCAAGGTTTACGGCGATTTACGCCTCCAAGTCGGCCGCGTTGCCACTCCCCACCAAGATTCTCATGAACCTAAGCGATGGTTTGATCCACCATTGGATTCTGATTCTGATCTCCGCCACCATCAGCGGCACGATCGGCTATCTCTACCTGCACAGCGCCCAGGGAATGCGCCTGTGGCATTATCTCCAGCTTCGCATCCCGCTGCTGGGGCCGATGTTTCGCCAGCTCTATCTGGCGCGCGGCCTGCGCATGGTCGGTACCATGGGGAGCGCCGGCGTCAATCTCGTCGATTGCGTCGCCACCGCCCGCGACCTGTGCGGCAACACCTATTTCCGCGAAATGTGGGAGGAGGTCTCCGAACAGATTCAGGTTGGCAAACAGTTGTCCGAACCGCTGTTCCAGAGCAACCTCGTCCCCCGTCCCATCTCGCAGATGCTCCACAGCGGCGAAAAAGGCGGCAAACTCTCGCAGGTGATGGAACAGGTCGCCGGTTTCAGCGAAGTCGAGCTCAAGGAACGAATCGCCGGCCTGACCCGCTACATCGAACCGATCATGATCATGGTCATGGGCCTCATCATCGGCGGCGTCGCCATGGCGTTGCTGTTGCCGATATTCACCATCAGCCGGGTGATGGCCAGTTAATCGACTCGGCTCACGCCCTCATTGCGCCACCACCTGAATCGGCAGCGTCGCCTCGGCCACCCGGCTGGCCTGCTGGTCAACCAGGGTGACTTTCAGCAGGTATCGTCCGATGGTCAGATTGGCCGGGATGCGGATCATGCGTACCACGAAAAAGTCGTGTCGGCGTTGTTTGGAGCGGTCCACAATCGGGGTGGTCTTGTCGCTCCAGACATTCAGGCCGCTTTCGGTGTACAGCACCGATTCCATCGTCAGGCGGGTTTCCCACTGTTTTTGGTCGTTGAACTGTGAGGCGAAATTTTCGATCTGGCAATAGATGATCGCCGGATGATCCCGGCCGGCCGCGAATCGGGCCGGCTCGATCGCATCGTAAATCCCGAATCCCTCCACCTTGGTGCATAATGCGATCGCGCCGATGGCCAGGTCGGACTGTGTTCGCAGCCGGTCCGCCAGGTCCAGCAGCGGCTTGATCTTTCGTCCCAGCAGCATGTTGTTGTCCGAGCGCAGCGTGCTGCGAAAATTCGACAGTCCATCCATCACCGCGCTGACCAGTTCCCGATCCTCGGCCGGCAGGCTCGCCAACGCAGACAAATCGGGCACCGATTCATTTTGCACAAACCGCAGCAACTGATAATCCAGTTGGCTGGCCACATCCCGTGGATTGTCCCTGATCCGCTGTGCCAGTTTGGCCATCAACGCATCGGCGGGGTTGGATGGATCAAGCGAGGGGGGTGTCGTTGTCAATTCGCGTGTTTGTGGAACCGCGGCCGGCGAGTTGGCGTCGGCGCTGTCGGTTGGGGCGGGCGGCGCTGGGGGTGCCGGCACGACGGCCGACTGGTTGGCCTCCGCCGGCGGGGCGGGTGAAACGGGTGGAACCGGCGCGGTTTGTCGTGGCTGGGGGGCGGGAGCGGTGGTTGGTGGATTGGCCGGTGGTTCAGGTTGCTGCCTTGGCGGGGCGGCGTGTTGCTCCATCTGCTGTTTCATTTCCTGGGCATATTTCTCCGTCCGGCGTTTCAACAACTCGGCCGAATGCGGCTCCTCCGGCGGCACATCCTCAGGGGCCTGTGGCTCGTGACGCTGTATTGGCGGGGGCGTCTGCGAGGGGGATGTCAACAGCGCGGTTGTCGGTTGGTCGTGTGTTTTTTGCGTGTCGTTACAACCGGCCACGATCATCATGGCCGTCAACCCCGATGCCAAACATAGACGTGCGTTCATGGGTCCCATCCTGGGTCTAAAATCATCATCCCCCGGCATCCATGCCAACCCCTCCCGTTCAGATCATACCCCAATGTTTTGACCTCACAAGGCGCATTAGGTTCAACTTCAACTTTCCTCCTCCCGTTTCATCCGTGCGAATGGGGCATATCCCCGGCACAACACCAGCGAATCTTCCGGCGTATACTTCTCGTGATCCTTCAACGACCGCAACAACGCCGACAAACTCCACCCCCAACCTGTGTTTCGTCTGATCTGGGAGACCTCCACCAGCATCGGCACCGGCCCGCCAGTGAGTCCCGTCGCAATCCACCAATGATTCGTACTTGCGGATTTGTGATACAACCCGCTTTGATCCACCCGTCTTAATGTCCCTCCCAGTCGGCTGAATAATCGCTCGCGATCATCGTCAGACAACGCATCCAAGTCCATGTGAGACAGCCATTCTCCCGCCGGCCGTTCCACGATCAATAATGACTCGACTGTAATCCCCATCACCTTCCGCCGAACGATACCCATTGGCCAAGGTGTGGGGATGTCCCGATAAACCAACTCCCAAGCCTTGTGCCACGCCCGACCACCCCATTGCGATCGACGGACAAAAATATCCACCTCCTGACCACCCAACATCATTCGCCCGCTCAATGTCTGATGGATTCCCTCCTCGGCCGACAGTTTCCCTTGGGCGATTTGATCCAACAGTCCGCCCCAAGCCGCTTGCCATTGCTCCGCTGAACATACCCGGCCACTCAAGTTTGACCATGATTTGGCATACTTAAACCGCCGAACAAAGTTACCCGTCCATTCACTCCCTTTGAATCGGCTGAAATATCGATTCTCACCCCAGATTCGTCTCAGTGAACGATTCCATTCCCGCAGGCTTAATGGATTATTTTTGGGTGGGTTGCTGTCCGGGTTCCACCGTCTCCACGCCCGCAAAATATCTGTCCGTGTGGCGAATTCACGGACAGAATGGCCCAGTTTCAGCGCATCCACCTGCCGCATCGGGCCTCGTTCGATGGCATAGGCATCCAGCAGGAATAATTTTCCATTCGAGAGCAGAAAATTGCCAAGGTGTAAATCCCGATGCCGTAACCGGGCGATTCCCAATTGTCGAACGATCTCGATCACCTGATCGGCCAGCGCCCGGTGGTCGGCCGCCGGCTGGCCGTCCAGTTTGGGCTGGTTCAGATACTCATCCAGTCCCATTGCCGGTTCCAGTGCTTCGGAAATGACCGCATCCCCCCGTTTCCCACCCAATACAAACCCCGACAAGACACCCACCGGCCGGGGGGCGGCGATTTTGGCCTTTTGCAACCATTGAAGCCGAAAGAATTCCCGCAGTGCCGGGCTGCCTCGGATCAGCCGTTTGAGCCTTGATCGTGTGCGGGGATAAAATTTGACGAAATAACCCCGCCCGCTGAGTTCAATTCGCCAGATTTGTCGACCGGGCCGGTCCTTCACCAGTTGGCCGACGGTGGGCAATTCCTTGAGGATGCGTTCCAGATCCACCATGAATCACCCTTTTGATTCCGGCGCAAGGACGCTGGCCGACTGCAACCCTTTGGCGATTTCCGGCAGAATTCCCTTTCGCCGATAGATCGAATGAACCAACTCGCGCATCCGCGGGAGCGCCAGCGAAAACAGGCCGGCCGCGATGATGCACAAAGTCCCGGCCAAAATAATCGTATTTGCCTCACCCATCCTGCTGGCCAGCATTCCGCACAACAGGCTCCCAAAAGGGGCCATTCCGATGACGGACATGCTGTAAAAACTCATCACCCGACCGCGTTTGTCATCCTCGACCACGGTCTGCAACACGGTATTGGCGGCCGCCAGGTGGACAATCATGCCAAAACCCGCCACGAACATCGTCCCCAGCGCCAACAGGGCATGGGGTGACAATCCAAAAGCGATCAGGGCGGCCCCAAACAACATCGCCGCCAGCGCCAGCACTTTACCCAACCCAACCACCGACCGCCGGGAGGCCAGATAGAGCGCCCCCAGCAGCGACCCCACCCCCACGGCCGAATTGAGCCAACCCAGCATCCGCGCCCCGTGTCCTGTCGGGCTGAGCCGATCAGCAAAAATCGGCATCAAGACCTGATAGGACATGCTCAAAAAACTGATCGCCCCCACCAGCAACAACAACGCCCGGATCGGCTTGAACCCGAAGGCATATTGAAAACCCTCCTTCAATTCCTGCATCACCCGCTTGCGTACAGTGGACATGATCCGTGGCTTGACGTGCATCATGAGCAGCGCCGCCACCACCCCGATGTAGCTGATGGCGTCGATGAGAAAACACAGACCCTCTCCCACCCCGGCGATCAACAACCCGGCGACGGCCGGCCCAACAAGCCGCGCACCGTTGAACATGGATGAATTGAGGGCGATGGCGTTGGAGAGGTCTTCGGTATCCTCGACCATCTCCACCAGAAACGCCTGCCGTGCCGGCACGTCAAATGAATTGACCAATCCCTGGAAAATGCTCAGCACGATCACCTGCGGGATATTGATCCAATGGCCTAGCGCCAAAATCGCCAGCGCCAGGCTTTGCAACAACGACAAAATCGCCGTCAGGATCAGGATGCGATGGCGGTCCCATCGGTCCACCAGTACGCCAGTGAGTGGAGCGAAGACAAACAGGGGGATCAACCCGGAAAAACTGACCAATCCCAGTAAAAAGGCCGCCTCGCCGGCGGTGTGGTCGGGGGTGAGTCGATAGACCAGCCAACTGGTCGCCACCCGCGTCAGCCAGGTTCCGACCAGTGAGATGCTTTGCCCGATGAAAAAGAGGCGGTAGTTGCGATGGCGCAGCGCCCGCAGAATAAAATGCAACCCGCTGGGCTTTGAGGGGGTGGAGGATGATCCCGACGTCGGCGAATCCATGAACCGGCCGATCATACGGGGCAGGGCGCGCCGTGCCTATGGCGCGCGACGGACCGATTTATTTTGTCAAAAGGGCCACGTTCAATCCCCCGATTCCAGCACGGCCATGAAGGCTTCCTGTGGGATATCCACCGACCCGACTCGCTTCATTCGCTTTTTCCCCTCTTTTTGTTTCTCCAGCAATTTTCGTTTGCGGGTGATGTCGCCACCGTAGCATTTGGCCGTCACGTTTTTACCGACCGATTTGATCGTCTCGCGGGCGATGATTTTTCCGCCAATCGCCGCTTGCAAAGGTATTTCAAACAGATGCCGGTCGATCTCCTGTTTGAGCCGGACCAGCAGCTTTCGGCCGCGCGCTTCGGCGTGATCCCGGTGGACGATCACCGAGAGGGCATCCACACGATCCGCGTTGACGAGGATGTCCATCTTCACCAGATCGCCCGAACGGAAACCGATGAAGTCGTAATCCATCGTACCATATCCGCGCGTGGCGCTTTTGAGCCGGTCATAAAAATCGTAGATGACCTCCGCCAGCGGCATTTCATAGACCAGTATGACGCGGGTGGCCCCGATGTATTCGGTCTTCTTGTAAACCCCGCGCCGATCCTCGCACAGCTTCATCATCGCACCCACCCCGTCGGCCGGCAGGATCATGTTCATCAGGATGTACGGCTCACGGATTTCCAGCACCTGCGTCGGGTTGGGCAGTTCGCTGGGGGCGTCGATGCGGATGATCGATCCATCGGTTAATGCGATCTCATAGGTGACGGTCGGGGCGGTCTGCACCACTTCGATGCCGAACTCGCGCTCGAGCCGTTCCTGAATGATCTCCATGTGCAACAGGCCCAGAAACCCGCAGCGGAAACCAAACCCCAGGGCATCCGATGATTCGGGCTGAAAGCTGAAACTCGAATCGTTGAGCTGGAGTCGGTCCATCGCATCGCGCAATTCCTCATATTGCGTCTTGCCGCCGGGATAAAAATCGCAGTAGACCATCTGCTGGATCGGCTTGTAACCCGGCAACGCCTCGGCCGCGGGGGCCAGCGCATCGGTGACGGTGTCGCCGATGCGGACATCGTGAAGATCCTTGATGGCGGCGACGATGTAACCCACCTCGCCGGTGCCGATGCGCTCCACCTGCCTGGGGCGGGGCATCAGTTTGCCAAGGTCGCTGATCTGATATTCGCGGTTGGTCCCCATCAGCCGGATCTTCATCCCCTTTTTCAATTCCCCATCCACAACACGGACATAGACGATGACGCCGCGATAGTCGTCGTAGATGCTGTCGAAGATCAACGCACGGGCGGGTTGGTCCGGTTTGCCTTTTGGTGGAGGCAGTTTGTCGCACAATGTGGCGATCAGCGGGTCGATCCCCTGGCCGGTCTTGGCCGAGACCAGGATGCACTCCTCGGCAGGAAAACCCAGCACCTGCTCGATCTCCTCGGCCACCTCCACCGTGCGGGCCGATGGGAGGTCGATCTTGTTGATGACCGGGATGATCTCCAGGCCGGCCTCGATGGCCGCGTAGGCGTTGGCGACGGTCTGGGCCTGCACCCCTTGCGTGGCATCGACGACCAAAATCGCCCCTTCGCACGCCTGAAGCGCCTTTTGCACTTCATAGTGAAAATCGACGTGGCCGGGTGTGTCGATGAAATTGAGCATGAACCGCTCGCCGTCATGCTCATGAAAGACGGTGACGGCCGACGCCTTGATGGTGATTCCGCGTTCGCGTTCCAGATCCATGTCGTCGAGCATCTGGCTCTGAAATTCGCGCTCGGTGATGGCGCCGGCGCGCATCAAAAGGCGGTCGGAGAGGGTCGATTTTCCGTGGTCAATATGGGCGATGATAGAAAAATTACGGATCGGCATGGGGTCGGGTCACAAAAACAACTTGATGGTATGCCTCAATACACACGGCGGGCAAACACAACTCTAAAATCCAAGTCGGCCCTCACAACGGGGACAAAACGCCCATTGTACGCCCATCCAACCCCCACACCAAGGGGTCATTGGAATATTGCACAAACCCACAAACCCGCAACCCAACGTCCAAAACCCAACACTTTTTCTTCGTTGTCTTGACAGCCGCCGACCCCTGCGGCACGATACTTGGCCCGGCACCTTTAGCTCAATTGGATAGAGCGTCGGTCTACGGAACCGAAGGTTGCAGGTTCGAGTCCTGCAAGGTGCAGTTTATAAGTGATGGTATTGCAAGTGTTTAGGGGAGGGGTGATGCGAGGATTCTGATTGACCTGTCCAAATTTTAATTTGACGGCGCCTTTTGGTTATCGAAGGCTTTTGGTTTGGAGGAGTTCGTAGGAAGCGTGTTTGCCTTTGATGGTTCGATGGGGGTAGGACGTCAATTCGATTCCGTTTTCGGTGTATTTCAAGGCGGGTTTTTCACGGACGATGATTCGGCTGCCGCTGGATGCGGGGGAATCGATTTGGAGGATGTGGTATCCCTGTGTGGTTCCATCGGGGTAATGGATCAAAAGTAGGGTGGAGGGGTCGGCTGATGGTAGTTTTTCATTGACGGTAAACCAGCCGCCGCTTTCGGGGGTTTGTTCGGGGTGGGCCGAAACAATTTCACCTTTCTGGGATGGGCAGCTATCGACGAGTTTTGTCTGGTCGAGGTTGAGTTGGGAACCATTGATGAGGTGGGCCTCGGTTGGTTTTCCGTTCTCCAGGCGAACAAATCCCTGCATTCCTTCAAAATGGATCGTCCCGGCAGGGGTTGACAATTCGTATTTTCCCGTGTCATTCAGTGCGATAAACAGGTTGTCGAGCATGCCGCCATGCGAAATTTGAAGCTGGATGACGCCGGGTTTGCGTTGCATCGCCACTTTTTCAATTTTTGGGGAACCGTTAATTGGTTCGTGTATCGCGACGAATGTGCTTTGCATATCCTGCCCATGTCGGCGTGCGACAAACATCGGCATTGTGAATTGGTCCAGCATCGAATCGTTTCCCTGAGATCGTCGAATGGATGGGGCCTGTCCAAGATAGATTGTCGTGTCATCTCCCGGCCAGAGCCATGTTCGTGTGCCGATCGTTGGTGATTTGGTCAGGCGATAGTCGAGCAGAACCGGTTGCGTGGACGGAGCGGGCGATGAACGAAGATTTCGGATGTAACCCAGGCCGCTTTGTGGGTCGAGGTCTCTGGTTTCGTTGGCCGGGATGATGAATTTGACGCCGGGGTTGAGCAATGTGCCGTTGAATGGAGAAAGCGTCAGGCCCGGCAAATCGGCCGTGCTGTCTTCATCGGCGTTGCCGGCCAGCAGGTAGTCATGCTGTTTTCCACCCTGGACCTGAAAGACATCCACCAGATACATGTCGGTTGAATCCTGACCCACCGCGATCAGGGTGCGGCGATAGAGCTTGGCCTGCGGATAGATGCCATCGGATTCGGCCTGTGCGGCATGAAAACCATGTCCATCCGTAAACCATGATCGCAGACGATTCATTCGATATTCGATGTCGTACTGCTGATCGGTTCCGTCGATCAGCACGGTATTGTGCGATGCGGTGGAGGTTGCCCAGTAGCGATATATGGTGTGGGTGTAGCCAATGTCGCTGAGCAACTCCTTGCCATGCGCCCACAAGCCGATGCTCAGGGCATCTTGTTGTTTGTGGTTTCGGCCGCTGGTGAAGTTTAACCAAGCGGCATATTGGTGTTGGCCCGCGCCGGCACCCATTACCGCGACGCCGAAGCCCGGTTCCAATACGGAGGTCATTGAATCACGGGGGGGCCACTTGTCGTTCGACCATGTGTCATTGACGGGTAAAAATCGACCATCGGGCAACCGCGTCTCGCTGAGTTTGTTCAAGGCGAGTTTGGCGGTTCCTCGCAGTGCGGCGATGGCCTTGGCGTCGAGATGTCGGCCGGTTTTTGGGTTGGTGTAGCCGGGAGGATCCGCATAACCTTCCAATGAGACATTGATCATGTCCAGCCAGCCGGCCGTCTGGCGCATGTAGGAGGGAGAGGTTTCCATCCATGATCCATCATACAGAAACTTCTCGTTCAAAAAGCGTTCGAGTCGTTCGACAACCGCATGGACCATCTCCGTCCGGCCCGTGACGCGGGAAGCGTCGATGGCGTCGCGCCAGCGCATGGGTGACATGTTGGAGTAGTCCTCCTCGATGCCCATCGTATAGTCGATCATTCCTCCCAGGAGGTCATGTTCGACGAGTTGACGCGCCTTGCCGCCGGCCATTTCGTCAAAGGGCTTCCAGTCACGGAGAATGTCGTAGGCGCGGGTCAACTCCTGCGAGATGTCGAGATAGGCCCACTGCGACCATTTGGCGGTGCGTGGTGGTTCTTCGGGTGTCAAAGAGACTTTGGAGTCATAGGGTGCGAATCTTTTCTGGGCATCGGGGAAATCGTAATGCAGGGCATAACCCGGATAGACCTGTGCGAATCGAACCAGAATGATCGCGCTTCGACGGGCATATTGTTCATCCTTGGTGAACCAGTAAAGTTCGGCCAGGTTGGCGCATTGTCTGGCCATGTAGGCTCGGGCGAGAAAGTCGGCGTGGGCCTTGAAATAGATGCGATACCCATCCGATCGCACATAGTAGGGGTAATGGTGCATTGCGTGGATGGAGCGGACTTCCAGCACTTTGTTGTCGGGATATTTGGGATTGTCGGGATAGACCGCGCCGCAATCCTTGCAGACGATGTGGCCGGGATCGGCGGGGTTCCAGTCAAAATGGCCCGCGTCGGCTGTGCTTTTGTCACAGTTGGGGCAATCCGTAAACCAGATGCCCGACTGGTCGGGGACCGCCGCAAGGGTCTGCGCTTCGGACAATGACATGATCTGGGCTGTTTCGTTGCGCAGCCACTGGATATTATTTGTTGTGTACGGGGATGTGGTGGTTCGTTCGGCCATGCTCGGGCCGGGACAAGTGGCGAGAATAAACAGAAATACGATCCAGAGCTTCGAATAAAATGCCATCAGGGACCACCGTTGCACGGGATTTAGATTTGATATCAGTATCTTGGATACTGTGACCAGCCACGCGCCAGTCGATAAGTCACCAAGGGCGGGTTAAGGTCCTCATAACTCATGCCGTCCACATGTCCATCGGCGAACAGCACATTGGCGATTTTGTTGTGACGGTAAGCGACCTGCAAGGCATTGGGGTATTCGATTGTGCCGTCGTTGACCCGCGCGTTATCCATTAAAATGACCACCTGCGACGTGGGCGCTGTCAGCTGGGTGAATTTGTGGGGTTTCCAGTATGGTCGTGCCGGATCCTGCCAGCCGCAGATCCAACTATTGGCGCCGTAGTGGGTGTAGTAGAACTCGCGTTGCTCTGAAGGACAATTAAACACCGGTCGGTCGGGCTGGGCGGCGTAACCGGGGGTGTATTTCATGCCGTAATTACAGGGGCTGTATGGGCCGACATGGGCAAAGCGTTCGGGCCACATCCGATAGCTTGTCAGGCCGTTCCAGTATTGCGGTGAATCGTAATAGCCGGGGTTGATCCACCCTTTGAAATCGCTCGCGTATTGCACATACGCCAGGCCCAATTGTCGCATGTTGCTGGCACATTGGACGCGGTTGGCCGACTCGCGCGCCTTGTTGAGCGACGGCATCAGGATCGAGATCAGAAGCGCTATAATGCCTATGACGACCAGCAGTTCCACCAATGTGAAACCATGATATTTCAGGCGATGTGCCATATTCAGTCTCCTGCGAAAGATGGCGTAAAATGACGCCTGGCGCACGGTTGCGCCAGGCGTCGGTCGGCTTTACATACTACGAACGATGACGACGTCGGATCATGCCAAGCAGGCCAAGGCTGGCCAGGCCGAGCATGGAGGGTTCGGGGACGGCGTCCAGAACAATGTTATCGACGAACACGCGGTTGCCGACTTGGCTATTGGTGCCGGTATTAAATGTCACCGAGTCAATAGCGTTCAGTAATGGCTTGGAATAGCCCCACGAGGTGGTTGAACCCTCGGTCAGGGGGTTGCCATTGAGCTTTCCGCTCATCGTGTGGGTGACAGAATCAAAGGTTAATTCAACATCGTAAATGGTGTTGAAATTCACGGCATTATCGAGGGCATGTGTGACGCCATTCACATCAACGGCAACCTTGTTGAGATAAGCGCCGGATGGAAAACTGAAATAGACCAACATGGCACTGGTCGCACCTGAACCGGCGCCGTTTTGGCCGATGCGGACGTTGGTGTATGGCGTCAAATAGCTGCCATTTGATGACAGATAAAGTTGGAACTTGAGTGTGCCGCTGACAATATCAGGGGCTGAGGCGTTGTTATAGTCCCAGCCGACATAGGTGGTATCGGCATTGTAATTATCCTCAACGAGCATGCTCTTGTTGCCTGATCCGCCGAACGGGTCGGCGGGCGATGAACTGCCATCGACAACAGTTGCGTAACTATTGGCTGTGTAAGGGTTTGGATATTGCATGTCGATGCTTGAGGGCTTGTTGCCGACGGTATCGCCCTGGAAATCCACCGACAAATAGGCCGCCTGTGAAACACCACCCAAGGCCAGAAACCCCGCAATCGCCAGCATGGCTGACGTATGATTCAATGTATCTCCCATGACTATTCTCCTTGTAGAAAGGATGTGATAAAACGCATTTCCCGATGACACACGTCATCAGGACAAAATCTGTAAGTTCAACCGGCACTTATAAGCCGGTTTTCATCAGTAAGGTTCGCTGCGAAGATTGACGTTCAAGCACCTCGCTTTTCAGATTTTCCGGCAGGGCCAGTGATTGTCGGAAAATCAGTTCATATGAGATAAATCGGCCGCTGACGCGCGCCACCTCGCCGCGGATCATTTCCAACAGCAGGTGTGCCACCTGTTGGCCCATTTCGGAGATCGGTTGGCTGGCAACGGTCAGGGGCGGATTGGAATATTGGCCGGCGGAAAGCCCCATGCTGCCGACGACGCCGGCGTCGTGGGGGACGTTGATGCCGCGGTCCTGCAGGGCCTTCATGGCGCCCATCGACAGGTGGTCGTTGAAGGAAAATACGCCACGGGGGGCGCCGTGCTGGTCGATGTATCGGCAGGTTTGTTCGTAACCCACGTCGGCGGAGTGTTTGGGGCAGCGGAGCAGGGCGATGCGGGAGGGATCGCCGCCGCCGTCGATGTATCCCTGCACGAGGCCGAGGAATTTTTCATCGGGTTTTTGCGGCACGCCGGTGCTTTTGAAATAGTCGGTGTAATCCCAACCGAGATAAAGGACGCTGTCGTAGCCGAGGCGGGCGAAGGTCCAGCCGATCAACTGGCTGGTGGAGAGGTGGTCCATGGCGATGAAGTTGTGGACCGAGCGGAGATTGCGCCGGCCGATCGTCACCCAGGGGATGTTGCGGGAATCGAGGCCGCTGAGCATTTCATCGGTGGCGATGTCGGCGAAGAGGATCACCCC
Source organism: Phycisphaerales bacterium (assembly GCA_020847545.1). Taxonomy (GTDB): domain Bacteria; phylum Planctomycetota; class Phycisphaerae; order Tepidisphaerales; family Tepidisphaeraceae; genus JADYZN01. The sequence goes on along the minus strand of JADLBV010000026.1, from coordinate 85,280 downwards.
GGCCATGCCGTCGGCCATCCCGTCGATGCGTTGCCAGAGTTTGCGGATCCAATGCGATTCCTGTTGGAGATAAACCGCCTTGACGAGGTGGTAATTGGAGCGGGCGAAAATGAGTTCAGCGCCGCGGATGACACCCTGAAACCAGGAGGCGGTGTCTTCATCATCGAAACGGAAGCTGGAGAGGAGGTCGATGACGCCGATCTGGTTGGCCTTGCGTGTGGGCTTGGTTGACGTGATCGACCCATCACGCGGGAGGACGACTGTTCCTTGACGGGGAACGCTGCGAACCAGGCCGCGTGCCGCCAGGCCGCGAAGGGCCGCCTGCACGGTGTTGCGGCTGATGCCATATTGATGGGTCAATTCACGGACGGATGGGAGGCGTTCGCCGCCCGCCAGTCGGCCTTCAGCAATCAACGAATGCAATTGCTGCTCCAGCCTTGATGCAACCGAAATGGCGATTGTTTCCCGTTCCATTGGCCTTTTAACTGTCCTTATTATGTCCTATATAAACGCTTTGTAAAACTCTACATCATTCCAATAATATTGTCAATATAATTTATATATTTATTTTTACTGTCCTTATCTGTCCTATGAATTGTCTTGATTTTTCTATTGATTCGGGTATTTTATGATCATGTCCATTCGGTTGGGAATCGTCGGGATGGGGCGGATTGGCAGGCAGCAGTTGGCTTGCGCATCGCAAATTGAGGGTTTGGAAATCGCGGCCGTGGTGGAACCGGCCGGGAGTGATTTATCAGGGGTGTTGGACGGGTCGATCAGGAGATATTCGCGATGGGAGGAGCTGGTTGCGGATGCAAGTCTGGATGCGGTTAGCATTTGTACGCCGCATCATCTCCATGCCGCAATCGCGACCGCAGCGTTGAATGCGGGCAAGCATGTTCTGGTTGAAAAGCCGTTGGCGATGACGGGAGATGAAGCGCGTGCGGTGGTTGAGTTGGCCAAAGAGCGTGAGCGGGTGTTGATGGTGGAGTTGACGCATCGATTTTATCCGCCGGTGATGGAGGCGCGGGAGATGGTGACGGGGGGAAGGGTGGGAACGATTTATGCGGTTGAGGATCGGATTGTGGAGCCGGCGGGGGAGCAGATTCGGTCGTGGTTGACGGAAAAATCATTGGCGGGGGGTGGGGTGGCGTTGACCAACGGCATTCATATGGTGGACCGGGTCGCGGCCGTCACGGGGCGGAAACTAGGATTTATTTCAGGGGTTGCGGGATATGCGGGCGGGCTTGGGGATGTTGAAGAGACGGCGGCGATGTTGCTGACGGCCGGGGATGGGATTCCAGTGCAACTGTTGGCGGCTTGGCCGCGCGGGGTGGGGGGGTGTGATGATGAGCTGACGATTTATGGGAGCAAGGGGACACTGCGTGTGTGGGCATGGCGTGGGTGGCGGTTTGAACCGTTAGCGGCGGGTGAATTGGCCGAACAACACGACAGTTATGCGCCGGCGGATGACAGCATCGAGGCGCGGGTGCGGGTTGGTGTGAGCGGCGCGTTAAGGGAGTTTGTCGGTGCCATCGAGGGGCATCGTGAGCCGGTGCCGAGCGCGGCGGATGTGCTGGCGGCACAGGAATTGATTGAGCAATTTTATCGGCACGTTCGGAGGGTAGACGGATGAACGAGCGGCTGTGTGGTTGCAGTTTTATTTCGCCGGGGCTGACGGCCGCGCAGGGGATGGCGTTGGTGCAACGGCTGGGATTTGCCCATGTGGATGTCGGATTGGGGGGTGCGAATGCGAATTTTGATCCCATTCGCGTCGCGGAGAATCCATCGGGATATGCACGGCAGGTTCGTGAAGATGCGGATCGGCTAAAATTGACGCTCAATGAGTGTTTTTTGCTCAATTTCGGGTGGCCGATCAATGCGCCGGATGTGGAATTGCGGCGTCGAACCGGCCGGTTGTTTTCGGGATTGTGTCAATTTGCATCTCAGGCTGGATTTAAGAGTGTGATGGTGATTCCAGGGCCGGTGCATCCGGGATGCACACAGGAGGAGTCATTATCGATTTCGGTTGATGTGCTGCGCGGGTTGGTTGGGATCGCATCGGATGCGCAATTGCGGTTGAACGTTGAGCCTGATGTGGATTCGTGTGTGCACACGCCGGAGATGGCGCTTCGTTTATGCCATGAAGTGAATGGGATCGTGCTGACGTTGGATTATTCACACTTTGTCTGTCAGGGGATCGATCAAAAGCGGGTTGATTCATTGCTTTCATTTGTTCGGCACATGCACGTTCGTCAGGCGTCGGTGGGGCGGATTGTGGTGGATGTTGATGCGGGGGAGATCGACTATCCGCTAATTCTCAGCAAATTGGAGCGGGTCGGTTATCCGGGGCTTTTCTGTGTCGAATATCTGGCGTTGGATGATTCACCCAAAGCCACACGCGAGGCCGAGCGACGAACCGGTGACATGATCGGGCAATTGAATCAATACTTTTCGGAGCAGGCTCATGCAGAATTATCCAGATGAGATCATCACCGTGCTGGGGCCGATCGCGCCGGGGGAGCTGGGTGTCACGCAGACACACGAGCACCTGATTTTGGACGCGTATGATCATTACAAGAGTTATGACCTGGTCATCGACGATGAGGAGTTGGTCGTTGAGGAATTGAAGGAGTTCACATCGCGCGGCGGGAAGACCATTGTGGATGTGACGTTGGATGAAATCGGGCGCAATCCAGAGGCGCTTCGTCGTGTGTCGCGGGCATCGGGGGTTCAGGTGGTCATGGGTTGCGGGTGGTATCGGGAGTTTGGGTATCCGGATATTGTGCGTGAAAAGACGAGCAACGAACTGGCCGATGTGCTGGTGCGTGAGATTGAGGTTGGCGTGGGGGAGAGCGGCATTCGGGCCGGGATTATCGGTGAGATCGGCACCGGAAGGCATCACATCCTGCCGGCCGAGGAGCGTGTCTTTCGGGCAGCGGCGATTGCACAACGGCGAACCGGCGTCGCCATCACCACGCACACCACCCGCTGGGGGACGCTGGCGATGGAGCAGATCGCGATGCTGGAGGAATTCGGCGCGGATTTGTCGAAGGTGATCATCGGCCATCTGGGGGATCGGCGTGGTGTGCAACATCTGCTGCCGATCGCGCACAGGGGTGTTTATCTCGAAGTGGACAACATCGGATATCTGGATTACCAGCCGGAATGGGTGCGCGCGGACAATGTGGCCGCGCTCTGCAAGGAGGGATTTTCTGACAAAATACTCCTGTCGGAGGACATCTGCATGCTGGGGCATCTTAAATATCGAGGTGGGAAGGGATATGGGTATCTGCTGGAGGTCTTTGTTCCATTGTTGAAACAGCGCGGGGTGAGTGATGAGCAGATTCATCAAATGCTGGTAGTTAATCCCGCGCGGGCAATCTCGCGGCGGAGGCCGGATGCAAAATAGCGTCTACGAGAAATTCGGCGTCCATCCGATCATCAACTGTGTCGGCTATGCCACGCGGGTGGGGGGGAGCGCGCCCGATTCGCATGTGATTGATGCCATGTCGAGGGCGATGCTGGAGGATGTTGAAATCGACGATCTGCAGGCGGCCGCATCGGAGTGCATCGCCCGGCACACCGGCGCGCAGGGTGGGATCGTGACCTGCGGCGCGGCCGCGGCGTTGACCTTGTCGGCGGCCGCTTGTCTGGCTGGAAATGATCCGGATCGGATGGATGAACTGCCCAATAGTGCGAATTGTCCGCGAAATCGCATCATTTACCCTGTTCTTGGGCCGTACGATTACGATCATGCCATTCGACTGAGCGGGGCGGTGGTGGATTCGGTTGATTATGAATCGCCCGGCGCATTGGATCGGATTGAATCGGCGATCACACCACGGACGGCCGCCATCGGATATGTGTGGCAGCACTTTGGGCAAATGCCGGATTTGGGGGAGCTTCGTGACTTGGCTCATCGGCACGACCTGCCTTTGATTGTGGATGCTGCGTTGTCACTGCCCCCCACGAAACATCTGCGGCTGTTTATTCAACAAGGAGCCGATCTGGTCACATTAAGCGGCGGTAAGCACCTTGGCGGCCCGCAGGCATCGGGATTGCTCTTTGGCCGGCTTGACTTGGTTCGCAGCGCATGGGTGCAGATGGTGGACATGGACATTCGCCCCGGGACATGGTCGCTGCGATCGTGGATGGATTCGGGTTGGATTCGCCGGCCTCCGCGGAATGGCATCGGGCGGTCGATGAAGGTGTCGAAGGAGGCGATTGTCGGCGTGTTGACCGCGCTGGAACGATATTCATCACGCGACCACTCGGGAGAATTGCAATTATGGCATCGACGTATCGAGCGACTGGGTGAATTGCTGGGCAATCTGAAGGGATTGTCATTGCAATCGCTGTTTCCTGCCCGCAATGGTCAGCCATTTCCCGTGCTTCGGCTGCATTGCCAACAGATGGAGAAGGTGATCCATCAACTTCGACAGTCATGCCCACCGGTCATCCTGGCCGAGGATGAAACCGACCCGCAACTGGCCTACATCTATCCGATGCGGCTGCGGGATGAGGATGTCGAGCGGATCGGCGGGGTGTTTATACAAATATTCAAGGATTACATACAAAGGTAGCTGTTATGCCCAATTCAATGATCTTAAAAGGAGGGTTGATCTGCGACGGGAGCGGGAGTCCGCCGCGGCATGGGGATGTGCGGTTCAATGGCGGAAAGATCACCGATATTTCCGAACACATACCGCCCGGCGATGCGCTGGTGGTTGATGTGGAGGGGATGATCGTCGCGCCGGGGCTGATCGATTTTCATACGCATGTATATGATGAGATGAACCTGCACTCGGTCGCCCCGGCGGATGCGGGGTTGCGGACCGGTGTATCGACGCTGCTGGACACCGGTTCGGCCGGCGCGATGAATTATGGCACGTTTGCCAAATATGTGATTCCCCATGCCGCCGAAAACATTTATACCCTCTTGAACATCTCACAATTCGGCGTGCAGGGGCACCCTGAAATTCCTCCCTTTATCGGCGATCTGCATGATCTGCAGCATCTGGACCCCCGCCCCGCGCTGCGCTGCATCGAGCAGCATCCTGAGCGGATCGTCGGCGTCAAGGCCCGTCTGACGGCCGATCTGGCCGACAATCGTGAGGAAAATGAACGGACCGCGTTGGCCAACGCGCTGTCGGTGAGCCGAAAGACCGGCCTGATTTGTTATATCCATCACATTGCCAGCGGGGTGCCGGTGGGGGATGTGCTCAAGGAACTGCGTGCGGGGGATGTGTTGACTCATTTTTATCACGGACGCGGTGACGGCGGTTTTGCGGCCGATGGTTCGCCCGGCCGGGCGATGATCGAGGCAAGAGATCGCGGCGTACTGTTTGATGTCGGGCATGGGAGTGGATCGTTCGTCTGGCGCATCGCCGAGCCGGCCTGTCAGGGGCATGATTTCTGGCCGGACACCATCAGCAGCGACATTCATAAATTCAACCTCCAGACGCCGGTCATCGACATGCCCACCACCATGAGCAAGTTTCTGTATCTGGGGATGAAACTGGAAAAGGTGATTCAATGCGTCACCTCGAACCCGGCGGCGGGGATGCGCCAACAGCATCACCTTGGACTGCTTGCTCCCGGTCGGTCGGCGGACATCACGATCCTCCAATCGGTCAAAGGCCGGCATGGGCTGATCGATTCGGAGGGGGTTGAGCGCATCGCCAAAGAGCGTCTCGTGCCCGTGTGCGTATTTAAGAACGGTAAACGATTTGATTGCGCGGTGGACTATGCGCCGGCCGTCAATGTGGAACGACGAAACACAATGTCCGGAATGAGCCAATCGGCATGACTGGAGCGGATGATGGCGGAGACACACGGTTACGAACGATGGATCTGGACGGAGCTGCTGGCGTTTGATGTGAACCAGCCGGATCTGGATGCCCAAAAGTATCTGGATTCGCTCGGGTTTGTTCCGGATGTCATTTCGCTGCTGATTTCGGCGGCGGACATGGTGATAGTGCACGAATCGTTGGAGAAGGACCGCATTCTGCCCGGCGATTATTGTTCGCGTGATGGACACGATGGCAACGAAATCCGTCGTCGGCAGGTCTGGACAGCATACAAGTTGCGCGATCTGATCACCCGGCTGAAACAGGCGGGCGTCAAGGTTTATTTATCCGGGTTTGTTCATTACCTGAACAATGAATTTCACCACGAATGGCTCAGTGACCATCCTGAATGCAAACAGGTGATGGTCACAATAGGACGTTGCGATGCGCTTAATATTCTCTCCCGCATGTCGGATGGCGCCTATCTGGAGGACCTGTATGCGAGGCAGCTTGTGCGGGTTTGTCAGGATTACGGGTTTGATGGGTGGCATGGGCCTGATGGATATGGGCCGCTGAACACGCCGCTGCACATCGTCGATTGCTCCGATGACATGATCGGCCAGTTTATCGAGAGTGGCCAGCGGGAGTTGCCCGATGAGGTGACGGCCCCTTCACAGGATAAAATCGATAATCTTCGGGTGCGTGTGGACTGGATATGGCGGCACCGGCGCATGGAATGGATCGCGTTTTATGTTGACCGATGGGCGCGGTTCTGGGGGAAGATCGCCAACTCACTGCACGCGATCGGCCGCAAGGCGGTTGTCAATTCCGCATGGACGCGCGACCCATTCGAGGCGATTTATCGCTATGGGGTTGATTATCGAAAGCTGATCGAGGCGGGTGTGGACGGCATCGTTGTGGAGACCGTTGCCGGCGGGCAGACGCTGCTCGACAACTCGCGCAATTATCATTACGACTACCTCGCGATGCTGCTGCTGATCAAGGCGCACGTCCCGAACACGAAACTGATCTGTCTGAGCAATACCAAGGATGTGGTCGAGGACTGGGATCTGCTGCGGCACGGCCCGGCCACCATCGAACGCGAGTCTTATGCGCTGAGCAACATTTATTACGTTCGCAAGGAGGGTGGCTTGACGCGATGCGCCGATGGCTTTCTGGCCTGTCTTGGCGATGGGATCACCAGGGAGGAATGGCACTGGCTGGACAAACAGTGGCAAATGGGTTTTGGCCCGATGCCCAAGCGCGTGGTGGGGGCGACGCTGGTCTGGTCCGATGAGTCGCTCTATTCATCGGTGGCGGAATATCCGAAGACCCGTCGCTGGTCGACACACCGGTTGACGCACAAGCTGATGGAACACGATGCGCCGATTCATTGCGCGGTGGATATCGACGCGATTGACCGGGCGGATGGGCCGTTGTTCGTCCCCAACCCACATTTATTGTCACCTGAACATCGCCATCGACTGCTAGAAAGCGGGAAAACAGTAATCGCGGTCGGTCCTGATTTTACCGGGTGGCCCAAGCCCTCTCTGGAGATGGTGGATTCGGGTTCGACACAGGATGCGATGCGGTGCCGGTTGTATAATGGCGACTGCGATGTGCGGATGAACCCGCCGGTTGATGCCACCGCTGTGGCGCCATTGGCGGATGACCGGTGGAACATTCCGGACCCGCCGTATTACCGCAATGAACTGATCTTCACGCCGGTCAGCGTGGAATTCCTCAAGGCATGCGCGGAACTGATCCGCAAAGTCAGCCGGTCATTCACCCCCGGATCACATCTTTTTCTTGAGGTGACAAAACACATTGCCGAGATCGGCGTGATGATGAATGAGCAATCACCGGGCGTCTTTCGCATGGCGCTGCGAAACATGGATGGGATCAACGGCCGGCCAAAGATCGATGTCGGCCGAAAAATCGACCGGGTGAAGGTTCTGTCATCATTCCCAGTGACAACCGTTCGGCCCAATGGCAGTGAGTTTACCCTTGTTGTGCCACCGCGCGGGGTGGTTGTGTGCGATGTCTATACAACCGGGCAAGGGACGGAACCCCAATGAGTTCACGACCGCACAGATCAACGGATTCCATCCAGGTGGGGATTCAACGGCAGATCGACCAAGCGGCCGCGAAAGGTGGCGGAACAGTCATTTTGCCGGAAGGTGAGATCCTGCTCACGGATGCGCTTCATCTGCGGTGCAATGTTCATCTGCGGGGGTCGGCAAGAACCATCCTTCGGCGGGTTCCCAGCGTCGCCAGTCGACTGGTGGATCGCGTGGGATATGGTCATTATGAGATGAGCGTCGAGGAACCGGATCTTTTTCCTGTCGGCTGTGGCGTGCATGTTTTCGATCAATTGTCTTATGGATTTTACACCACGGTCGCAAGCGTGACGGGTCGGAAGGGGAATCTGATCTTCATCGACCGTCCCTTCGCGCATGATTACGGCCCGAAACATGATGCCATCGCCGTGCGGATCGCCTCGATCATCGAGTCAACGGATGTCCACGATGCCTCCATTACCGACATGGTTCTGGATGGGAATGTGGATGAAACACGAAATCATGACGGCTGCCGGGCGGCGGGTGTTTATCTGCTTCGGTCACATCGCATCCGCATCAGTGGCGTCGAGGTGATGAACTATCGCGGCGATGCGGTTTCATTTCAGGCCTGCACGGATGTCGTCGTGCGCGGCTGTCGGCTGCATCACAACAGCGGCAACGCCATCCACCCCGGCAGCGGGAGCGTGCGGTATGTGATCGCGGACAATGGGATCCATGACAATGGGGGCCATGGAATCTTTTACTGTTTAAGGTCCACCCACAGCAACTGCCGGGGCAACCGCATTGAGCGCAATGGTGAGTGTGGCATATCAGTCGGCGAGCGCGACTCGCATCATCTGATCCGGGACAATGTCATCACCGACAACGGCGGCGCGGGCATCGAATTTCGGACATTCATCCACCAGGGAGGCAATTGTCTGCGAATGGAAGACAATCGCATCGGCCCCAATTGCCGCAAAACGGGGGACCATGAAGTGGATGTCGCGGGTGGTCATCACGACCTGCATTTTATCGGAAATGATTTGTCTCCCGCCGTAGGAAAGAAAACAGTGCAAATCGGGGCGGGGTGTTCGGCGATTGTTTTTCAGGGCAATCGAATTGGGGACCATCCATTGACGGCCGCGGATGTGGATGCAACCGGCAGTTCGATTTCATTTGGGACAATCCGGGAACCTCTGGCGGTTGGGCCTGCGATGCTGGAGCGGGATGGGGCGCTTCATCTCAACATTGAACTTCTCCCCCCATGGGATCAATTGGCAAAGGAATTGGGCGAATGATCGGCCCTGTTACCATTGCACAATCGCGACGGCGTATCCTTCCAGCACCAGTTCACCCTGTTTGACGGGGCGGCCGATCAGTAATTCCCGCCCATTGGGCAGGCCGGTGATGGATTGGGGGGCAGCAGAGTGGTTCAGCAGACACAAAAACCGTTTACGGCCTGATGTTCGTGCCAGGATTTCAACCTCGGATGAGGCGCTGGCCAGCGGGGTAATGGGTGCGGGGTCGGCCATGCCGGATGCCAACAGATACAGCAGCTTACCGACGGCCTGATCGGGGCAGTAGCCGCCGATGTAGAGAACCGCTCCCTTCCCAACCCGATGGGTGGTGATGGCGGGGGCGCTTTCCAACAACGCATCCTCGCCGGACCAGTGGGCGATGGGTTGGGCACCAAGGGGTTTGATGCGTTCGATGAAGACATTAAGTTCGATCAAGCCGCCGTCGACGAGGCGGGCTGTGCGGGACTGTTTTTCGGGAAGTGTCGTCCAATCCTCGATTTCGATTCCGCACAGTTTTCGCAATCTTCCCGGAAGTGGGAGTTGCACCAGATGGCCGTTACGCTCCTTGCATCCGCTTTGGGCGCAGAGGATGAGCGTGCCGCCTTGTTGAACATAGCGGGTGAGTTTGTCGGCAATGGCCGAGTTGATCATTTTCAGATGAGGGGCAATCAGGAGTCGGTAATCGGTCCAATCGTCATCGGGCCAGGTCATGTCGGCGGGGATATGGCGGGCACAAAGCTCGGCCAGCCAGCGGCTCGATTCGTGGTTTCCCTCTTTGGCGTAGGTGTTGATCCGTCGTTCGTTCACTTCATTGTCAAAATCACGAAGGATGGCCGCGCATCGGATCGGTTTGGCGTCAAAAAAGTCTTTGGGGAGTTGTTTGATTTCCCGGCCGAGTTGTTTTGCCTCGGCGATTCTTCGGTTGTCGCGATTGTCCGGATCCAACAGGCCGTGCCAGTGCTGTTCGCTCCCATAGGGGCAGGTGCGCCAGCGGAAATAACTCACCATCTTCGCCCCATGAACAATGCTTTGCCACGCCCAGAGCCGGATTTGTCCCGGCCGGGGGGTGCGCAGCAGATAGCTCATCTGCCCGCCGGGACCGGCCTGTTGTTCCAGCACGGCAAAGGGTTGACTGAGGCTGCGGGCCTGAATCAATCCCCACGCCGGCCAATGCCAGTCTGTTTCACCGGCGAAGAGGGGATATTGATCATGGGAGAAAAAGTCGAGTGTTTCGGCCAGTTCCGGCCCGTCGATGTTTCCGAACAGCCCATTGTGGGTGATGAGCCAGCGTTTGTTGAACCGCCTTAAAATATCGGCCTGTCGGTGGGCAAATTGCGCCACGCAATCGCTGATGAAGCGGGATTCATCCATCAACTGATGCGGGTTCATCGGGGCGGAAGTGGGGTGGGGCAGGTCGATCTGATCCCAGCCGGTATAGGTTTGCGACCAGAAGGCCGTCCCCCACGCGGCGTTGAGTCTCGCCAGCGTGCGATATCGCTCCATGAGCCATTGGCGAAAGGCGACCGTGTCGCTGGGGGCATAACTGACATCCATGTGGCAATTGAATTCATTGTCCAGTTGCCACCCGATGATCTGCTTTTCATCCCGGTAATGTTCGGCCAGGGCGGCGCAGATGTGGTCTGACAATTCAAGATATTTAGGCGCGGTGTAATTGAGATTCCGACGACTGCCGTGCGCCATGGGATTGCGATTAAAATCCCACCGGAGAATCTGCGGATAATTTGTTGAAGCCCACGCCGGCGCGCAATAGGTGGGGGTCCCCATGATGACCTTGATGCCGTAACGGCGGCACAGGTCGATCACCCGGTCAAAAAGCTCAAACTGATACTCACCCTCCCGCGGCTCCCAATAAGACCACGCCCCCTCCCCCATGCGAATCAGATTAAACCCGGCCGCCGCTATTCGCTCGATGTCACGGGCATGACATCGCTCCGGCCAATGTTCGGGGTAGTAGCAAACGCCGTATAAAAAATCCTTCCACATGCGGATCATCTTCCCCATGTCGGGAGGAAGAATCCACCCCGAGTCGAGATGAGGGGGTGATGGGGCAGGGCAATCGCATTTATATTATTAGCGGTATTCATAAGGCCCGCAGAGCCTCTTTATCCCCTCCCCCGGTACTCCGGGGGAGGGGGAAATATAAATGCGTTTGCCCTGGGTGATGGGGTGTGTAGGGTCCGCCCCGCGGACCGTTTGTTGCTGGCGTAGCCCGTTTGTCATCCACGGTCCGCGGGGCGGACCCTACATCTGTGAGCCGCGAAGCGGGTTGATTGGGCAATCGAAAATCGCAAATCAAAAATCAAAGATCAAAAATCCCATCCCGCTCACCGCGGCCCGCCGGTCATGCCGGGGGGAGCTGGGGCGCGCAACACCAGCAGGCCCATGAAATCATCGTCGCGGCCGAAGTCGATTGGGCCGGCCCAACTGGCGCTTTGGCCTGTTGATGGGGTGTGTTGGGTGAAGTTGAATCGCAGGAGCTTTAACGGCCCCTTGGCCGGGTCGGTGATGAGGGACCAGGGGATCGCCATTTCGCCGCGCCAGATCGACCCTTCAACCGTGCAGGCGTAGCGGATACCGCCGGCGGCGAGGGGTTGCCAGGGGCCGGTGGGGGATTTGACTTCGGACCAGTAACTGGCGGTTGGTTTGGCGACCAGGTGGATGGGGGGGCCGAGGGTGTTGTCGGCATAGATCGGCTGGATCAGAATCTCGCACAGGTCTTCACCCCACGCCCGGCGGAATTGGTAATCAACGAAATTGCGGGTGGAGCGCAGGCCAGAGTCGATCAGGCCGTCGAGTTTGAAGCCCAGATAGAAGGAATCCTGTGACCAGGCGCTGTAGATGGAGGAGTTGGTGGAGGCGAATTGCAGTTGCTGGCGTTGGAGGGCGGGACGGTTGAAGAGTCGGACCATCGGCCCCGATTGCAGGGCGTCGGCGGCGAACCATTCACCCAGCGAGCCATCGAGTTTCAATTCCCCCTCGCGACGATCGCTGACGGCGACGGGGAGGAGCATTTTCACGGGGGTTTTGTCGTTGGTGTACCCGTTGGTGAAGGTCAATTCCACCGGCTGGGGTTGGCCCCCTTGGAGTTGGTTGGTGTCGAGTTGGGCGTTCATGTTGAACTGGCGGATTTGATAGGTGGAGAGGGAGGGGATGGGGGTGGGTTGGGGTTGGATTTTCCATGCGGGGGGGAGGGAGGTCCATTGCAACAGGTTGTTGTCGGGGCGGGTTTCGGAGGCGTTGTAGATGTCGATGCCGAGTCGAATGTCCAGGAGATGAGGGGTTGAGGGGTTGGTTGGGTCGGTGGGGGCAAAACCCCATGTCACCTTGCGGCCGCAGAGGATGGGGCGCTCCTGGGGTTCGATCCAGCGCAGGGTGGCGAGATTGAGGGCCTGTTCCTGTTGTTCATCCTCCGCCTGCCCCGGTTCGCGTAGAAGAATGGTGCGGGCGAGCAGAGATTGGGCCTCCTGCCAGGCGGTGGGGTCGGTGGTGCCGCACATCAGGGCGTAGAGGGGGTCGGGGGGTTGGCCCGGTTGGATCTCGACCGGTTTGGCGATCAGGCGGGCCATTAAGATGGACTGGACGATCGCCTTGCGCTGGCGGGCGAGCCAGAGGTATTCATAATCCTGCTGGGCCCGACGAAGCCATTTGAGTTGGATGGAGGGGAGGGGTTGGTCAACCCCAAACCAACTGCCCGGAAAGAACCAGATGACATCCGAGGGGTCGGCCAGGTCGGTTGGGTTGTTGATGCGCGGCAAGGGGTCGGGCCAGTGGATGACCGATGCCCCGCGCAAGGAGGCGAGCCATGCCCAGAGTCGAACATCCTCCTCATCCGCCCCGGCGCCGACATAGGGGACCAATCCCGGCACATCGGTGCGCAGCCAGCGCATTGGCCGGGGGGCCTCTTTGGGCCATTCACGCAGGGGTGAGGTGAAGACCAGTCCCGGCGCGGCCACCATCAGCCGGCCGGCCGATCGGGGTGGAATCAGTTGGTCGGCGGGCGAGGTGGAAAATTCAACCTGATCCTCGCGCAGGGGGATCGTCACGCGCACACGGGGGTGGGTTTGGAGCAATTCGGCGGCGGCCAATGACAAGGTATGCGTATCTGATCCGGCCGACAGAAGTTGCGGCATGAAGATGCCGGTCTGGTTCAGCCATTCCATCTGGTCGAAATGGGTGGCGGCGGCGGACCAGTAATCGAGCTGCGATGCACGGTTGTAATTGTGCAGGTAATCAATTTCGGGCAACGGCCAGAACCCCAACGGGGTGCGGTCGGTGAACATGTCACCTTTGAGCCAGGGGGCGATGAGCGAATCGAAGTCGGCCCAGTCGAATTGGGGTGGTTTGCCTTCGGGCCATTTGACGGTGGGTTGCAGACGGGGGGCAATCAGTTCCAGCCGATGGATTTCGGACAGTTTGACCAGTTCATCCAGGGTTTGCACGGCCTTGGCATAACGCTCATCCGTGCGGTTCATCAGCCGGGGGGTGAGGGCCTCGAATCGGTCTGGGAAGAGGCGCATCAGGCTCTCCCAATTCAATGGGCTGACCATGTGCAGATGGCGTTCATCGCTGAGGACAAAGTCATACACCTGAAGTTGCAGCGTGATGCGGGCGACCGGGCGATCCATCCCCGCCTGCAAGAGGTCGCAGGGGGCTTCGTAGAGGCCGGGGCGCGCCTCGGCGGGGATGTGCAGGTCGATCCAGAGTTGTTGGGGGGTGTTGTCGGTGAGTGGATGAAGGTTGGAGAGGGGGATGATCCCCTTGTCGATTGGTAATGGCAACAGGGCGCGGGGGAGGGAGCGCTGGGAGACCGGCTGGCCGGTGTGGCGGACGAAACCGGCGCGGTTCAGGTCCACCGGCATGGGGAGGATCTGATAGGCCGAGTAGATGTTGGTTTCGAGGGTGCTGTTGTCAGTGGTCAGTTGCAGCGGGTGGAGCCGTAGGGAGTATCCGGCCGTTGCGGGAAGGTGATCCAACTGAAGGACAAGGGAGGCCCATTCATTCTTTGCGGCAAAGAGGTTGGTTTTACTGGCCGGCGGGGTGGTGTCGAGGGGATTGGCGGATGAGATGGCCCCCAATTGCGGCGGCGGGCCAATTGGGCGGGTGGCGCAGCCGCTTTGGGCAACAATCATCAGGCCGAGGATGGCAAAGAGGGTGCGAAATCTCATCGTGCGTTACTACGGTTCGATATTAGCCAAAAGAAGGTGGATTGAGCAAACGGGCAAGGAGGTGTGGGTGGTGTATAATGTCCGGCCATGAAATCGATGCCATTTGAAATCGCCGCCACACGATCTTTTTCGGCCGCCCATCAGTTGCGGCTTTACGATGGCACTTTGGAGCCGGTCCACGGGCACAATTGGCAGGTGACGGTGACGGTGGGGGCGCGGAAACTGGATTCCATCGGCGTGGTGATGGATTTTCACGAATTGCAGCGGTTGATGGATGGGGTGGTGGGACCGATGCACAACCGACATCTCAATGAACTGGAGGCGTTTGCGGATCGCAATCCATCTGCCGAGAATGTGGCAATTTACTTCGCTCAATCGCTGCATCTGCCGGAGGGGGTAATCGTGTTAAGTGTCCAGGTGTGGGAAACCCCGGATTGTTCGGCGATTTTTCGCCCCCAATGAGCCTATAATATCTAACATCGGTAATGGCCGATATGGATGGAACGGTCGGCGTTTGACGCTGGCGAGGGGGCGAAATACGATTGAACAGGAGTTGGCGGCCGGACGCTGGGCCGTCTCATATGACATGAAATGCGACAATTGTAACAAACCCGCCACGGTCCATCTGACCGAAATCAAGCATGGCAAGAAGGTGGAAAGGCATCTGTGCGAGCAGTGTGCCACCACCAGCGAGGGGATGCCCGTGCAGGGGCATACCCCAATCAATGAATTGTTGACCAATTTTGTGATGGCCCATTCGGGATTGCAGAAGGAAGAAGGCACTTCGTGCGAACATTGCGGCATCACCTGGGCGGAATTTCGTCAAAACGGGCTTTTGGGGTGCGAAAACGACTATCAATTGTTTGAAAAGGATTTGACACCCCTGCTCCAGCGGGCACATGAGGGGGGAACGCATCATCTGGGGAAGGTGCCGGCGAGACGGGGTGGGAGCGGCGTGCCGTTGAGCAAGCGGACGGATGTCAACAAATTGCGAAAAGAGCTGGCCCGCGCGGTCGAGGCGGAGGATTATGAACGGGCCGCCAAGTTGCGCGACCAGATTCGACAAGCGGAGGAGAGCTGATCGCCACGGGCGGCCGGATTAAAACATGAAACTGAGCGATTTAACGAACCGGGCGGGGGAATGGCTTCGCGGCAGCGGGCCGATGAGCGAGATTGTCATCTCATCGCGCATCCGCCTGGCCCGAAACATCAGCGGCTACCCTTTTTTAACCCGCATCTCCCGTCACGAAAGACAGGCGCTCGAGAAGCGCGTGCGCGAGGTGGTGCTCAATGCCCAAATCTCGCCGCAGACGCTCTATGTGGATTTGGAGACGGCGCCGGAAATCGACCGCGCGCTGCTGGTGGAACGGCATCTGATCAGCAAGCCACACGCCACGGCCGAGGGGGCGCGCGGCGTGGCGATCGGTGAGGATGAATCGGTCTCCATCATGGTCAACGAGGAGGACCATTTACGGCTGCAGGTGTTGCGGTCGGGGTTGCAACTGGAAGAGGCATGGGAGCAGATCAATGAGATCGATGACAAGCTCGAAGCCAAGCTCGATTTCGCATTTCATCCCCGCTTTGGATATCTGACCGCCTGTCCGACCAATGTCGGGACGGGGATTCGCGTCAGCGTCATGCTCCACCTGCCGGCGTTGAAATTAACCGGCGAGATTGAAAAGGTCTTCCGGGCCGCCAAGGAGATGCGGCTGGCGGTGCGCGGGTTGTATGGGGAGGGGACCGAGGCGACCGGCGATTTTTATCAGATTTCCAACCAGACGACGCTGGGGAAGACCGAGGATGAGATCATCAGCGATTTCAAGCATCTGGTGATCCCCAAGATCATTGATTATGAGCATCACGCCCGGCGGACGCTGCTCAATGACCGCACCGTGGCGCTGGATGACAAGGTGAGCCGTTCACTGGGGATTCTTCGCACGGCCCGTTTGATGACCAGCGAGGAAGTCTTATTTCTGCTCAGCCATCTGCGGATGGGGATCAATCTGGGGCGAGTCAAGGAGATGGACATTCGCATGGTCAATGAGCTGTTTTTGTTGACCCAACCGGCCCATCTGCAAAAACTTCAGGGTCGCAAACTGGAAGGGGATGTCCGCAGGGCCGCCCGCGCTGATTTTATCCGACAAAAGTTGAATGGTTCGGGCAATTCGTGAATTTTCAACCGCTCGCGACGGGTGGGGGGGTGAGGCGATATACTTTGGGGCGTGCGCGGATTTCCGCAATTTCTTAACCTTGGGCCGGCATTGTGGGCCGCGGCGATCGCGGTTCCATTGCTGCTGGTGCTTTATTTTCTGAAATTACGCCGGCCGGAACGACTGGTCTCATCGACCGTATTGTGGCGCAAGGCCATTTTGGATTTGCAGGTCAATGCCCCGTTTCAACGGCTTCGTCGTAACCTGTTGCTGTTGCTGCAGTTATTGCTGCTGCTGCTTTTGTGTCTGGCGCTGGCCCGGCCGGTGAGCAACAACATGCTCAAGGCGGGCAAACGGACGGTGATTCTGATCGACCGTTCGGCATCAATGGCGACAAAGGATGTGGAAGGGCATTCCAGGCTGGAGGAGGCCAAAAGCCGTGCCAAGGCGTTGGTTGGCACGATGGAGCGCGGGTCGGCCGCGGCGGTGGTTGCGTTTGATGATTCGGCCGAGATGGTTCAGCCGTTTACCGGCGACTTGGGCGCGTTGAGGTCGGCGATTGACGCGATTGGCCAGACCGACCGTCGATCACGCCTGAAACCGGCCTATCAGTTGGTCGAGGCTTTGGGAGCGCAAAATGGCGCATCGCAGACCGATCAGAATCGACCCGAAGTGTTTGTCTTTTCCGATGGGCGGATGGCGGATGGCAACGAGTTGCGGTTTGATGGGCAAGTGCAATATATCCGCATCGGAACGGATCAGGCCGACAACATCGCCATTGTTTCGATGAGTGCCAAGCGCAATTATGAACGCCCCACCGAAGTGCAGATCTTCGCCCGACTGGCGAATTATGGATCAAAAGTGGTCAAACCGATGGTCCAGTTGAGTGTTGACGGCCAATCAATCCGGATCGATTCGGCCGTGCTGTTTCCCGATGGATGGACGGATGAACAGCGAAAAGCAAGCGAACAGGGTGGAGTCAAGGCCAAAGACAGTATTGAATTTACAATTGAATTGGATCGATCAGCGCTGGTGAAAATCGAACAGATGCAAAAAGAGGGTAATGCGTTGTCGGCCGATGATTCGGCATACGTTGTGGTTCCGCCGCCAAAAACGCTGCGTGTGATGCTGGTGACAGGGGGGAATTATTTTCTGGAAAAGGCGATCAAAAGCCTGAATCTGAAAGACCCGGCCATTGTCACGCCCGGTGTGTATGAATCTGCGTTCAAGCAGGAAAACGACAACCCCGGTCGATTTGATGTGATATTGTTTGATCGGTATCAACCCAAGCAGCTTCCGCCGGCCGGCAGTTTCATTTATTTCGGCGCGGTTCCGCCGGAGGGAAAATTGACGGTGGCGATGGATCAGGACAGGCCGCAAATACTGCGGGATGTGAGCGTGCTGGATTGGAAGCGTGAC
Source organism: Phycisphaerales bacterium (assembly GCA_020847545.1). Taxonomy (GTDB): domain Bacteria; phylum Planctomycetota; class Phycisphaerae; order Tepidisphaerales; family Tepidisphaeraceae; genus JADYZN01. The sequence goes on along the minus strand of JADLBV010000026.1, from coordinate 67,375 downwards.
CATCCGATGCTGCGCTATTTGTCACTGGGGCGGGTTTATGTGGGGGAAGCGTTGAAATTGCAGGTTCCATCCGAGGCGGAGGTGTTGGTGGATGGGGACAAGGGGCCGTTGATGGCGCTGTATCGCGAAGGTCGGCGGACGCATCTTGTGGTGGCGTTTGATCTGTTGCAGAGCAACTGGCCGGTACGGGTGAGTTTTCCGCTCTTCATGGCGAATGCGATGCAATATCTGGCGATTGGTTCGGAGATGGATGTAAGGCAGTCGTATCCGCCCGGTTCCACGCCACAGGTGTCGCGGATCGATTTGCAGAAGGTTGATTCGCAGTTGAAACAGGTGCATCTGGATGGGCCGATGGGTGATTTGGCGGTGGAAGTTCCGCCGACGGGTGATTTTGTCCTCCCGTCGATGGATCGGGTCGGAGTGTACACCACCCGGCCGCCGGTCCCGCATTATGAGCGGTTGGCGGTGAATCTGCTGGATGCCAATGAGAGCAACCTGATGCCGCTGGATCATCCACCGGGCGACATCGGCACGGCCATCGCGGATGGCGGCGGCAAATCGCGGGTTGAATGGTGGTGGTGGATCATCGCGGTGGCGGTGTTGCCGCTGCTGGTGGTCGAATGGTGGGTATACACCCGACGGGTGCATTTGTAAGGAATGAAGTTGAAGAGATCACCCAACCGACACTGGACACTGGCATGGGCATCGGCGGTGACGCTGTTGATCGGCGCGGTGATGATCGCCGGTGCGATGCGGCTTCTGACTCATGCGACCATGACATCGGCCGGGGTGATGGGAATAGTTGGTGGAATCATGCTGGCGTGGGGGTTGGTGTGCGTGATGCTGGGGGTGGGGGTTTATTATGGTCGGCACGGGGCGATTGTGGGTGTTCGATTGATCGCCTGGTTGATGATCCTGTTGCTGGCGATTGTGCTGGTGTTTCAATGGGGTGACAGCGCGGGACCGAATAACTACACGTTGATCACGATTGTGTTGATCATCGGGGCGGGGTTGTGGCATTGGCTGATCATTCGCGCCCGGGAACGGGTGAAAATCCCTACGATCAGCGAATAATCAACTCGCGAGGAAAATAATCCTGTTTCATCGCCTGCTTGGCCAATTGGACCGTCTCTTCGGCGACGGCATTGGCTCGTTTTGTGCCGATTCGCAGTGCGTCGAGCACCTCATCGGGGCGCTGTTCATAATGGCGCCGGCGGTTGCGGATCGGCTCGATCAGGGTATTGAGCACTTCGATTAGTTTTTTCTTGACCGCCACATCACCCACCTTGCCGTTTTTGTACATGTCGCGGTGTTCATCAACCCAGGCGGTCTCCGGATTGAACGTCTCATGGAACGCCCAGAGAGGGTTTTTGGACGGGTCGGTTTCACCCGGATCGGTGGCGCGCAGGCGTTTGGGGTCGGTGTACATTCCCATCACCTTTTTCTGCACCGTATCCGCATCATCCGATAGGAAAATGGCGTTGTTCAACGACTTGGACATTTTCAATAAATTGCCATCCGGTCCCGGCGCCCCCAGCCCCACCAGCCGTTTGACCCGTCCGAGTTTGGGTTGAATGACCGGGAAAAGGCCGCCGGCCGAGACATAATTCTTGTCCTCCGTCTGTGGATCCACGCCACAATAGATCTGGTCGAATCGACGGGCCACTTCGCGGGTCATCTCCAGGTGCGGAAGCTGATCCTCACCCACCGGAACCAGTTCCGGCCGAAACGCGAGAATGTCAGCACACTGCCCCACGGCGTACATGGGAAACCCAAAGGGATAGTTGTCGCCCAGTTCCTTGTCGCGAATCTCATCCTTGAGCGTTGGGTTGCGCATCACGCGGTTGAACGGAATCAGCATCGCGAAGAAGAAAGTCAATTCATCAATGGCCGGCACTTCGCTCTGGATGAACATGGTTGAGCGGTTGGGATCGATGCCACAGGCCAGATAATCGGTGGCGATTTCGATCACGCTCTGGCGGATGTCGGCCGGCCGGTCGGCGCGCGTGGTGAAGGCGTGCTTGTTGGCGATGATGAAATAGCAGTCGTATTGATCCTGAAGGGCCAGGCGGTTTTCAACCGAGCCGACATAATGGCCCAGGTGGAGTTTTCCGGTGGGGGTGTCGCCGGTGAGGATGCGCTGATTGGCGGACGTCGTCATGTCGGCCAGTTATACCGGCGGATGGTAGGATTGTCAGGCGGTGCTGCCGACGGATGGGATCTCGTGCGACAGGGATGTTGGATGGGTTGAACCGTTGGTGCGGTGGTCTTCCTGTCGTCGCCGAATGGCATCGGCATAAATTCCCATCAACATCTGGTGGTTGATATCGGCCGAATAATGCATTTCATATTCAAGGCGCGCCTGCTGGCGCATGGAGGCCAGTTGGGAGGGGTTTTGCCACAATTCGTCGACCGTACGCGCCAACGCCGCACTATCGCCGGGCCAAAAGAGTCGGCCGGTCCGCCCATCGTCGATCATCTCTGCCATCGAACCGAGATTGGAGGCGACAATCGGCGTCCCCTTGGCGAATGATTCAACCATGGTGCGCGGCTGACCTTCATACCAGATTGATGGAAAAACCAGCATGGCCGCCTCGCCAAGGTGGTGCATCACCTGTTCCATGGGCAACCGACCCATCCATTGGATGCCGGGGATTTCCCCGGCGGCTTGTTCGACCATCGGCCGCATGACACCATCGCCGATGATTTTCAGTGGGATGCGGCCGTCCAGTTGTTTCCAGGCTTGCAGCATCATTTCGATCCCCTTTTCCATCGCCAGCCGACCGACGTAGACGGCGTATCCGCCGGTTCCGCTGCCTGGTGAGGGGTTGTCAGGGACGAAATTGGGTTTGAGGACGATCTGATTGGCCGACATCCCCCCGGCCACAAATTTACCGCGTGCGAATTCCGTCAGTGCGATATACTGGTCCACCGCCTGCGCGTAGGTTCCGGCCGCGTGGTGAACGCGGGTCATGGCGGCGGTGACGGCCGTAACCTGTCGGCTGCGGCGATAACATCCATGCACGATGGCCGGCCAGGGGGCTTTGCCGACACAATCCTCACACAATTTGCCATCGCGAAAGAGGGTCGCCGCTGAGCAGATGAGCCTGAAATTGTGCAGGGTTTGCACCACCGCGGCGCCGCTTCGCCGTACGGCATAATAGGCCGCGGGGGACATCAGCGGAAAGGTGTTGTGAAAATGCGCCACTTCAATCGATTCATCGCGCACGATTCGTGAAAGCTCGCGATAGACGCGGCGATTCCAGAACGTGCCGACGGCCATCCCCAACCGGCTCTGATGTTGTAGATCGTCATTGTGCACCACATATTCGTGAACGTGGTGTCCGCGCGACTTGAGCAGCGCGCATTCGGCGGCGAAAACCTGATCCTCACCGCCCGGCTGCTGGTAGAAATTATGCGCGATCAATACCCGCATCGTTGGCCGATTCCAATATCCATGGCCGATTCTTATGCACCCAAACCGCTCCGATGCCAAACCCGACCAGGGACCAGAACCAGATCGCTCCCATCGGCCCTTCAAGGTATACGTCAAACGAGGCGTTGGCAATGAACGCAACCCAGTACGCCAGAATAAAGGCGAACAAACCACACCAGCGTTTGTGTCCCAATTTTCGGGCCGAGAAATAGGCGTTGAACAACGTCAGCGCCCATGCGGCATGAAGCGCGAACCAGATCGACAACCCCGGCACCCCGGCGCGGGCGAGGATACTCAGGTGCGCGCTGTGCGGGCTGCGCAGCGATTCATCGGCGAAGACCTGAAACCCATCGTCATTGGCCAAATTGACGCCAAACCCCTTGCCGGTCCAGAAATAAGGCCCGTGGATCGTGTATTTGACGATCTTGTCCCACCAGTCCAGCCGCCATTCCTTGGTGGAGTCCAGATCATGGTGGCGGCTGCCCGGCAGGATGCTGTCGAGGGTTTTGAACAACTGGTCGACCGAAATTTCGCGGGTCACTTCCGGACCGGCGCGCATGTGCGCATCCAGCCCCCAGCCGAAGGCGATCAGCAACAAGATGACAATCGGCAACTTGACCATGAATCGCGTCAAAGGACGCAATGCCGTGGCGACGGCGGCACAGAGGATGAATGACAACATGGCCGCCCGTCCGGTGACGTTCATCGCCAACCCAATCGGCAATAAAATCAATGGAACCCAGGGGTTGCTCAATCGTCCCACACTGACCAGATAGGCATAAATGCCGCTCAAATGCACCGCGTAGTCGCCCCCTTTGACTTCGATCAATTCCACATGCGCCCAGGGCCACACCGGCATGACCGGCTTGGCGAAACGGGCGATCAACCAGAATATCGGCCCCAAAACCAGCACGATCCAGACGAATTTCCGGTATCGCGCCATCATCACCAGCAGTCGTTCCGGATAGGCGGCGATCAACGCGGCCACGATGATCGCATATGAGGCATAACCCCACGTCATCCCGTCGCGCAACGCATCAATGCCATACTCGTGAACGAAGGGGATGGTTCGCATCGCGCCCCATCCCATGAAGGCGACGATGAGCCAGATCAGGCCGGAACCCATGACCCGCCCGACATTGGCCGACACCACCAACGCCGACAGCCCGAACATCAGTGTGATTTCGCCGATAAACAACGGCGGAAAACCGATGTATGCAAATCCACGGCCGGCAAGGGCGTACCCTAATAAGACAATCGACAGCCACAACAGGAATTTGTCGGCCCATGACTTGCGAACTACCGAGTTCTTTTCATCGGTCAGCGGCCGGTCGGGAGCTTGGGTGAGAAGTTCAGGATGAATCGTCCGGCTCATGCCACATTCCCCCGGCGTGTCGTCGCAGCGCTCTCAATCACCCGACAGGCGGACTCGGCAAATTTACGCGGTGAAAAGGTCTGCAAAGCGAATGTCCGTGCCTGCTGGCCGAGTTGTTTGGCGCGCATCCGATCCTCGGCCAGTTCGGTGATTTGCGCCGCCAAATCCCGATCATCGCCGGCCTTGAACAGGATTCCGTTGCTCCCGTCGTCTATATATTCGATAAGCGCTCCATCGCGTGATGCGATCACCGGACAACCGGCCAGCATCGCCTCCACCACCGCCAGGCCGAAACCTTCACCTCTGCTGGGATGAACATACAGGTCGGTCAGGCCGAGGATTTTGCGGGCGTCCAGACGCGGGCCTAGAAAATGGATGCGGGAAACGCTTTTCAGTTTGCCCGCGCACTTGCGGATCTGATTACACAACTGCCCGGTGCCGATGAGCAGCAGATGGGCGTTGAGCTTTTCATCCAGCCGATCAAACGCCCGCAACAGCGTCGCGTGATCCTTCCATCCGATGAATTCGGCGATATAGCTGATCGTCAGCGCCTCATCGGGGATGCCCAGTTCCCGCCGCATCGAATGGTCGTATGGGCGATACGATTCATCGGAGGATGGGTCGGCCACGCCATAATAGACCACGGCCGACTTTCCGTTGTGATCGGGCGATTGGTGGACGTGTTTGATGGCCTTGGATGAGAAGACCATCGTGTCATTTTTCGACAGCCAATGAAATATCCGCCGCCGCATCGCACCATCCAGCACCATCGGGATCGAATGCACCCAGGGGATCACCCGGCAGCGAAGGCCGGCGCAGGCCATCTTGGAGACCAGGTATGATTTGAACGAATTGGCGACGATCACCTCAATATGATCCTGTCGTACCAATCGTCGCAGCCGCCGGGCGGGCCGGAGGTATCCGTTGTCCCCCAGTTCGCGCGGGGTGATGTCCAGTTCGCCAAACGCGGTTCGCATCTCGGACGATGGGGTGGCAAAACTGGCGACATTCATCTGCATCCGGGCTTTGTCGCAGGATTTTGCCAAATTCAGGATGGTGCGCGGCACACCTCCATGGAAGGGGAGGTCGCGGTGGATGAAGAGCGTTTTTAACATCGCTGCACATCGACACGGCCGTGGCCGTTGGATGTTCCGTTGCGTGGGCGAAAAAAGACCTCGTAAGGCTCGTGAAATCGTCCCAGAAAACCGGGCGGCAACACACTGTGCTGCGAGCGATACGCATCAATCGCCCGGATTTTACGATCCAGCACGCCGTTGATCTCCAGGCACAACGCCCCGCGCAAGTCGGATGGGGCGCATTTCCAGAAGATCGGCGACCGCCAGGGCATCCAGATCAGGTACTGATAAAGCTCATGCTCCACATCCGCCTGAGCCAGCGCATCATGTACCAGATCCCACACGGCCTCATGATCCTTGTGTCGGTCCTTTCGGTGGGGAACATAAACTTCAAGCGTCTTGTGACGGCTCATGATGGCCGCCAGGCGGTCAACGAGGGTTTGTTTGTCCAGCCCGGTCAATTCATCAAGCTTTCCATCGGGGGCGTTGAGGAAATGAATATCGGACCTAGGCAGGCCGAGGATTTCCAGGGCGCGCACCGCTTCGTGCTGACGGGTGTTGATCAACTGATCCGAGGTGAACGCCCCAAGATCGGGGCGATCAGAGTGCGAATTGGAGCCATCGGTGAGAAAAATAACGGAGACCGGCACGCCCAAATCGCGTTTCATGGCGATCAGGCCGCCGCAACCAAGGGTTTCATCATCCTGATGGGGCGCGATTACCAGAACCGGGTGCGGCGACATCGCATACGGCTTACTGCAGACATCCGCCACCCAACGGCACAACGAGTCGGCATGCAGCCGGCGTATCTTCGCGCCCAGAGATTGGCGAATGTTGTTTAACACGTTCCACGCCATTGTTCAGGTCGCCCATTCCGTGGTCAAATCTTCCGTCATCGGATGAAAATTGGCATCCGAAATCTCATTTGTTGACAACGCCTGTCGATACAATTCTTCGATCCCGGCCACCTTCTTATCCCAGGTGAACTCATCGGTTGCCCGTTGTCGGGCCTTGTGTCCCATCGACCGGAGCAGGTTTTCATCGCTGGCCAGCCGACGCATCGCCTGTGCAATATCCGCAATCACCTGTTTCATTCCGCGCGGTTCAATCTTAAAGCCGCACGACTCATCCACCTGAATCGCCGGGCCGCCCACATCAAGACAGATCACCGGCCTCCCCATGCACATCGATTCCAGGCAGGCATATCCACCCGAATCGTGCAGACTCGGATGCACCAGCACATCGGCCTGTCCCATGCGTGCAAGACATTCGTTTCGTGGAATGCTCCCGGCCAATTCCACCTGTTTTTCGATTCCCAATTGCGTTGCCAGCTTCATCAAGCGATTTCGTTCCGGTCCATCGCCAATGATGGTGTATTTCGCATTTTTGAGTTTCGCCTCGGCGAAGGCGCGCAAACCCAGATCAAAACCTTTCCAGTATAGCAATCGCCCCGCACTGACGAACCGGATTCCCTTGTCCACCGGCACCTCCGGTGCGATATTAAACGGCAGGGTGCATCCAATCATCGCAACGACCTCAACGTGCCCAGCGCCCAGTTCACGAAGTCGCTTGGCCGTCTGTTCGGTGCCGGCCAGAATCATCGTGGCCTTGCGGATCGAACGCACCGTGGCCGGATGCCATTCAAATATCCGTCGGATAAACGAACGGGCGGCCTCTTTCATCCGCGTTCGCCAATCCATCTGCCGCAGCATGTTGCCGCTGACCTCTTCGGCCCCACCCACCGGACCCCAGACAAAGGGCACATCCAGCTTACGGGCGGCCGATGGCATCCAATAGCGGGCATAGGTCACATGGTGAACCAGATCAAACCGCTCGCGGCGGTGCAATGAACGAGCCGTCTTCCAGACCTGTCGTTGCCAGAGGTAATAGTGCAGGTTATAGCCGCCCAATCGCACCAGCCACTGCTGCCAATCTGGCAGTTTGTGATAAATAACACGCAATTGGCACTGGGGATTTTGGCGTAAATACGCCTCGATGCCGGCCTGATGGGCCGGATCGGTCAATATCCATGCCTGGCAATGGTCGGCCATCAGGCGGGAAAAATTCCATCCCACCTCCGGCTCAGACCCCTTACCCGGCTCGCAGGCAAAGGCTATGTAAAGCACCTTTGTCATTCCCAGTCCAACTCCCTATTCCTGAATCATCGCGTTCAGTTCACTTAACGGCGGAACCGTGCCTGTTAATGGTTTGTCGGATTGTTCACGCAACAGCTTGCGTGCCAAAATCGCAATCACGATTAGATGAATCAGAAAGTTGATTAAAACCGCCACCGTCACACCGGCCACACCCCATTGCCATGTCAGCCCTGCCCCCAGTGTCACGGCCGCGATGGCCGATGCCAGACACGAATAAAAGACATAATCGGGGCGTTCATGCGAGGCCACCACCACATCCAATACGCCTGTGGCGGCGGTCAAAATGGGTTGCAACCCAATCAGCCAGAGCAGAAACGAATATTCCGCGAATTTATCGCCATAGACCAGATGCCGGATCGGTTCATGAAAAATCGCAATAAACAGGTAATAGGCGGTTGAAGCGCCCACCAGGATGAACATGGCGTTGCGCGCCGTACGCGCAAAATGAGGTGTACCACGACAACGCACCAGCCGCGGCAGCAATAAAATGCAAAGAGCCACGTTGGCCTGCAACAACGGCATGACAAGGTTGGTCAGTGCCCGCAATGCGCCGCTTTGCTGCAAGTTGGCCACCAGGGGGAGGATCAGGTAATAGACATAGGCAGGAACGAAACCCACCAGCCCGCTGGCCATGGCCCATCGACCATAACGCCCATGTTCGGTAGCGGCCTCTTTCAGCAGCGGCTTATCCAGTTTCCATGGACTGCGCACCCCTTCCTGATAAGCCAACCAGATGCCCACCACGAGGCTTGCGCCGCCCATGACCGCAAGGGCTGATGGGATTGTTAAGACTTTCCAATGTTCCAGCGCCAACAACCCGCTGATCATCACCACACAATATCCCGCCCCGGCGATCGCGGCCTGTTGCGGCTCATTATGCACATACGATGCCCGGCGCATCAGCCATTGATACAGAATAAAGGGAGAGGCGGCGGCCAATCCAACCAGTGCCACCGCCAGGCTTGGCCCGGCAAACCAATGACAAACCGCCGCTCCGATCAGCAGCAGCATGGACGCCAGAATCGCCATGGCCGCATGACCCAGCGTCAGGACGTTGAAATAGGCGGGAAGTCTTCCCCGATACCGGTCCGGCCCATAAACCAGCATCGGTTCGATCAGCAGGGCGCTGTGGATGGTTCCCAATAACAGGAAAATGGAAAAGGCGGTGACGAATGCGCCGTAGTCGCGCTCACTGAGAAATTTGGCCAACAGAACGTTGAGAACGAAATTGGAACCGGCGAACAGACCCTGATCCAGCACGGCCCAGATGCCGCGACTCAGCCATGCGACCGTCGGCGCATTCGACTGCGGCAAATCGACGGGTTTTTGTGTGACGACTGACATAACAAGGTCTTCCAGCGGCCCAATATCAAGGGGTCACCACTTGGCGCTTTCTGTCGCCCGCGATGAGTCTTTTGGCACAGAGCATCAGAAAAATGCTGTTGGTGACCAGATATCGTTTCCAAAGGCGACCGGGTTCATGGGTCAGTCTAAAGAGCCATTCAAGGCTCATGCGCTGCATCCACGCGGGGGCCATTTTCTTGTTGCCGGCGTGAAAATCAAAGGCGGCCCCGACGCACAGTTGCACCGCGTGGATTTCATTTTTGGTCTGGCCGGCAAAATAATCCTGACGCGGGCAGCCCAGTCCGATGAAAACCAGCCCCGCGCCGCTGTCATTGATGCGCCCGACCACTTCCTGTCGTTCGGCATCGGACAATGGCCGAAACGGCGGCGATTCACTTCCGGCGATCTTCAGACCAGGGCAAAGCTCCAGCAATCGCCGGCTTAATTTTTCAATCACTTCGGGCGTGCTGCCATACAGATAGACGCCGATGTGCTGCTCGGCCGCCCGACGACAGAGGCGAATCATCAGTTCCGGACCATAACATCGGTCGTCCAGCCCGGCATCGTGGAATTTATTGAGCGCCCAGCGCACCGGTTGGCCATCGGGGGCGATGATGTCAAAACGATTGACGCACTCTCGATATTTGGCATCGGTCGCGGCGGTGATCAGCCCATGAACGGGCATGTGCGTCACCACCGCGCCGCGGCGTTGTCGGGCGGCCTCGATGATGACCGCCTCGGCCTGGTCATACGTTGTGGCGCTGACCTGCACGCCAAAAACGTCGTGTCGGGCGGGCCAATTGACGCTTACTGCTGCCACGCCGCCTCCATGCCGGGAGTAGTCGCCGGGATTTCAAACCGCACCGGAATTTCCAATGTGGCATCGATCTCCCGCGCGGCCGCCGGCGAGGCGGGTGCGGCCACCGGTGTCGGCGGATATACATGCACGCTCAAACGGGGCATCACGGCCGAAAATTGCCGCAAATCGCGCAAATGGGCCGTAAATTGCTGTGCCCCAATATCGTTGGTTTCCGGCAACAGGATCGCCAGACGGTCGTTGTCCAGCCAGCCGATTTCATCGGTCAATCGGGCGCGGTCACGAATCGCCGCGAACAGCCGACGCACCGCTCGATGGGACGCCAGGCGGTCAATGTGCAGCACCACCAGCGAAAACGGCTGGCCATTGCGGTCGGCCCGCGCGTGTTCACGTTGCAACACCCGCTGCATGAGCTGATGTTGTTCCCGCATCGACAGACTGGCGGCGATCATGGGCCAGTCACGCTTTGGCGGCCTGCGCATAAGAAATTGAACCTTCATCCCACACCAAACCTTTGCATGACTCAACCGTCCGCCGATCGTTCACCCGGCCGACCGCACGGCGATTGAGGAGTCCTTTCCAATTGCCAACCCGCCCATGGGCCACCGTGGCCGCATGATGTGCGATTGGCAAAGTCATGGAGACAGGCGTTTCCGGGATTGCATTTTCTCCCGTCTCCAACTTGCCCCCGTCGCCAGGGGCGAGATTCACTTTTCTGAGAACCTTCCGATGTGGCCCGACATCAGGTCTTTGACGCATTCGTCGTCATCGACCCGCTCCACAAAACATCCGAGAGTTTCTCCTTCACCCACTTTGGCCTTGCGGCCCCGTTGGTGATCCGGCATGGGCCGAAATCGCGGCGCCTTCCATCGCCGCGTCCGGCCCGATTGTCCATCAGGCGCGTCCGCCGGACTGGTTCACCAGTTTCAATCCACTAAAACTTTTCTGTATCTGGCGCACCGCGCCGGATGAACGGTCATTGTCCTTGGCGTCGGCATGACCGTAGTAACCATATTTGCTGTGAAATCCTTCTCCGTTGCCATTCTGGGGAACATCGTTGACAACGATGCCCAGGATGTTGGCGCCCACCGCCAACAGGCTGTCGCGGGCCAGTTCGGCCGTCTTGCGGCTGGACCTTTCCGCGTTCAGCACCAGCAGTGTCACTTCGCAGGCGGCGCTGGCGATGCGGGCATCCGTCACCGCCAACACCGGCGGGCTGTCGAGCAGAATCTGGTCATACTTCGCCGCCAGATCGCCCAAGATGTCGTTGAAACCCTGGCTGTTGAGAATTTCCGAAGGGTTGCGCGGGATCGGGCCGCACGGCAGCAGATCAAGCCCGCTGACGGCGGTTGGCCGCGTGGCCTTGTCGATGCTGAAACCGGCGCACAACACGCTGGAGAGGCCCACGGCATCATCCACTTCAAACGTCTTGTGCTGCGTCGGATCGCGGAAATCGGCATCGATCAGCAGCACGCGCTGGCCCGCCTGCGCCATGGCGATGGCGAGGTTGCTGGCCAGCGTGGACTTGCCGTCGCCGGCGGAGGGGGAGGTGATCAGCACCGTCTTGGCTCGACCTTCGGTCAGACCGAAATAGACGGCCGTGCGAATGTTGCGATACGCCTCGGCCACATCCGATGTCGGTTCCAGTTGCACGCGCGTGCCACGCATCTGGGGTGACAAAACCCCCGGCATCTGCGGTACGGTTCCAAGCACCGGCATGCCCAATGTCGCCTTCACCTCATCCAGCGACCGCATCCGCTGATCCATCCAGTCGCGAATGAACGCGCTGATGATCCCCAGCACCAGACCCACCACCAGCGCCAGCACCAGCACCCGCATGATGTTGGGGCTGGTGGCGTGCGTATCGGGGTGGGCGGTCTCCAGGACGTTGATATCGAGGACCGAAGCGCCTTGCAGGCTCAGTTCCCGCATGCGCGTCTCCAGACCGTCGGAAACCTGTTGCAGGCGTTTCACTTCCGCATCCAGGCGGGCGTATTGCGCCGCCTTGGTGGATTGTTCCAACGCGAGTTTCTGCTGGGCGTCAAAGGCCTGTTGCAGGCTCTCCTCACGCAATTTGGATGTATTCCAGCGTTGATAGGCGGCCGCGACATACGCCACGGTCAGTTGATCCACCCGCAGTTGCTGCGTGCGGACCAGCGGATGTTCGGGCATGTATTGCCGTTTGAGGTCTTCCAACTGCTGCTGCATCGCGAAGAGCTGGCTTCGGATGAGATTGGCCTCGGCGACCGATGCCACAGCCACGCCGCTCAAGTTCTGCTGGTGTTCCACCTGCTTGAGCTTTTCCGGGTCGTTGCCCAGGATGCGGCGGGCTTCCTCGTAATCGGACTTGGCGTTGACGGTCTCCATTCGTGCGGCCGTCAGGGCTTCAGAAAGACTTGCCAGTCGTTGCAGGATCGGATTGCCGCGGTCATTGTCAAATGAGAGCGTGCCGGCCGATTCCTTGAGTTCAAACAACTGATGAACCTTGGCTTGCAGCTCCTCGTCACGTTTTTGTTTCTCGGCCGACAGGATCGCCAACGCCTCGTTGGCGGTGTCGCGTCGGTGGTTGGTCTGATAAGTCACATAGGAGTTGACGATGGCGTTCACCAAAGTCGAAGCGCCCACCGCATCGGGTAGTTCCAACGACACCGTGATGATGTCATCATGCTTGCCTGGTTCAACCAATAACTCTTTTTTCAGCCAGACCGTGTTGATCTTTTCCAGTGAAGGAATCGCCCGAACTTCCGGCGTTGACAATGCCAGCGCCAAAATAGGCGTGGAATTGATCAATTCGCACTGTGTGTTGAGGTAATTCTCGGAAACGCGGGTTTCCCCATCCTTGATCAGCTTCGGCCCGGATTGCTCGACATAAAGCCTCGATTCGCCGGTGTAGAGGCGTTTGGCCGTCACCAGATAGAGCGCGCCAATCAGCAGACTTGCCGCCAATGCGACCATGACCACCCGGCGCTGCCGCCAGATGATCTGCACCATGGCATCATGCGACACCGGTTCGGGCGCGGGGGGTACGGCCAATGTCCTTGGCTCATACAACGTCAATGCTTGTTTATTCTTTTGCATCTCTTCCCACTCATCGACGAAAAATCTCAGTGAGTGAACAGAGTATATTACACGTTCCCTGAAATGCGGGGGATTGACAAAAAATCACCCCGAATATCGCACCCACGACCGACATAATATGCAATCTATAGCGTTTGTTCGCAATAGAGAAATTGGACATGCCATTTATCGGTCGTTCATAACCCATTGTATTTATTGGACATAGGATAAAAACAAATCGAAAGATTTTCCAAATTCGCCGATTGCGACGCTTGTGCGGGGGGCGTTTTGACGATCTTTTCATGGGGGGAAATGGAAGGTTTGTTTTGCGGTGGTCGTCGCTGGGCGCGTGGTGTATATACTGCTGAAGGTTCGGACGACGGGGCCGATCCTCATCGCGCATTGAAAGTGTGTTCGTGAAGGAGATTGTGGCATGGGCATGTTGACCGTCCAGATTTGGGACGCCACCGGCAACAAACGCCAGCAGGTGCAGATGCCGGACGATGCGCCGGTCAACCGAATCCTGGCGGTGTTGCTGGAAAAGATGAATTTTCCGCAATATGGGCCTGATGGTCAAATCTTGAGCTATAAGTTTCATCATCGCGCCACCGGCAAACAATTGCTGGATCATCAGACCCTTGCGGAAATCGGCGTCAAAGAAGGGGATGTGCTGCGGTTGCAACCTGAAATTACGGCCGGATGAATCATCCATGACCCGCTCCAATACGTCATTCCAAAACGAACAATCGGATGAACCGATCCTCAAGGTTTCGGTGGAGGAGGATCGGTTTGATCGATTTCGCCTGATCTCATGGTGGGATCAGGAAAAACTCTCCCAAGCCAAGGTGCTGGTCATCGGCGCCGGGGCGCTGGGCAATGAGATCATCAAGAATCTGGCGTTGCTGGGTATCGGAAATTTGCTGATTGCGGACCTGGATCGGATCGAAAATTCCAATTTGTCCCGCTCGGTGCTCTATCGTGCCGCCGACAATGGCAAATCCAAGGCACAAGTGGCGGCGACGGCGGCGCGGGATTTGTACCCCGCCATGCGCGTCAACCATTTTGATGGCAATGTGGTGCATGATCTGGGGCTGGGGGTCTATCGCTGGGCGGATGTCGTGATTGGCGGGTTGGACAACCGCGAAGCACGACTGGCGATCAACCGGGCCTGTTACAAGCTGAATAAACCCTGGATTGATGGGGCGATTGAGCAGATTCAGGGTGTGGCGCGTGTTTTTGTGCCCGATGGGCCGTGCTATGAATGCACGATGTCGCAGACCGATTGGAAACTGCTGCAAAGCAGGCGTTCATGCAACCTCCTGTCTCAACAGGAGATGCAAGGGGGTAAAACGCCGACGACGCCGACGATCAGTTCAATCATCGCCGGCGTGCAATGTCAGGAGGCGCTGAAGATCATTCATGGCATGGAGACGATCGGGGGGCGGGGTTGGAATTTTGCGGGATTATCCACCGATTCTTATCAAGTGGAATATCAGCGTAAGGCCGATTGTCTGAGCCATGATCCATTGGAGTCGGTGGTGACGCTGGAGGAGACGGCCAACACGATCACACTGGCAAAATTGCTGGAGATCGCGCGGCAGCATCTTGGCTCGCGGGCGCAACTTGAGCTGGGGCGGGACATTCTTGAAAAACTGGTATGCCCGAATTGCGGCGATGAGGAGCAGATATTCGCATCATTGGGGCGAATCTCGGCCGACCGGGCGGCGTGTCCGCGATGTGCGGATACCAAGCGTCAGGTGCGGACGTTTTACAAAATGACCGGCGAGGAGGATTTTTTAGGCCGCACGCCCGCACTAATCGGGATTCCCCCATTTGATAGTCTCATCGCCCGCACCGCGGATCGGGCGATTGGTTTGGAATTGTCAGGCGATGCCCAGGCGGTGCTGGGGTCTTTGCATGGTGGGCAGGAGGATTTGCAGTGGACCTGAATTCTCCATCCCAAAACAGCGGCCCGGCCGCGCTGGATTCTACTCAATTCGACTTTCGTGCCTTGCCGGAAGTGGCTGGGCGTCGAAAGGGGGAATTTCAGGCCATCATGCGCCAATCGGTGCTGGATGAAATTCACACTCACGGCCAGTCCAGCCGTGATGCGGAGGTGTGCGGCGTATTGGTTGGGATGCCGTGTCGGGATGATGCGGGGCCGTATCTGCACGTTGAAGCGTGTATTCGAGGCGAAAACGCCACCAGCGCCAGCGCCAATGTCACCTTCACGGCCGAGACTTGGACGCACATTCAGGCGGAGATGGACCGCCTCTATCCGGATCGCAAAATCGTCGGGTGGTATCACACCCATCCGGGGTTTGGCATCTTCCTGTCGGGGATGGACCTTTTCATTCACCAAAGTTTTTTTGATCTCCCCTGGCAGGTGGCGTTTGTGTATGACCCGCTGGGGGGGGATGAAGGGTCGTTTGTCTGGGATGATGGCAAACCGGTCCGCAAGGCATTTCTTGTTCAATCCGATAAACCTGCTGGAGAACAACCAGTGCCTGTAACACCGGTGGTCGATTCCAAGCCACTGGGCGGGAAGATGGGCATTTACATTGTCATACTGATTCTGCTGCTGGTGCTGGCGCTGATCGCCTGGACGCTTTGGATGTTGTTTTGGATGGGTGGCAATCAATCCGCTTTGTTGATCGAACTACAGAAATCTTGGGTGCGATTATGTTAAGTTCTAATGACCAACCCATGACCATTTCGTGGGATGAGATCAACAACCCGCGTATCGATGAGAAATTGCGCCAGCAGGAGGCATTGGCCGGTGCCAGCCAGGAATTGCAGATGCTGCCGGTGGCGGACCATCCTCAGCCGGCCCGTGCATCGGCGGGTCTTTGGTACAACACGCTGGTCTACATGACGTTGTTTGGTCTGTTGGGTGGGATGTTGGGGTGGGCGTGCGGCGAGGTGTTGCATTTTAGGCCAAACGCCCGCACCGAGGCGCGCGAATGGATCGACGCACGTCGGCAGATTCTACAGGACCGCAACGACGGCCGGCTAACCGAATCTCAGGCGGATGCGGCGATCTTGCAGATTGACCGCGTCGCTCAAAACAATCCGTATTACGCGATTGAGGCCAATCGTTCATTGTCGGAAATTGAAAAGGGGCAACGCCGGGCACAAGTGGCCGCGGGTGAGGAATGGGATGAATTTGTCGCCAATGTTCTGTTTTATTCCATCGCCGGGATGATGATCGCCATGTGTCTGGCGATGGCCGAGGCGATGGTTCAGCGCAACGCGCAGGCCGCGATTATCAATGGATCGGTGGGGGCGATTTTGGGGCTGGCCGGCGGCATCGCGGCGGCGTTTTGTGTGGATCGGGTGTTTCGATACATCGAAGGGGATCCGGCCATCGCCACCCAAACCAGACAAATATTGGCCCGCGCGGGGTCGTGGGCGGTGTTGGGATTGTTTTTGAGCATCGCGCCGGGGCTGGTGATGCGAAACGGGCGAAAATTTTTCGTCGGCATGGTGGGCGGGTTGGTCGGCGGAGTGGTGGGTGGCGTGCTATATGAGTTCATCGCCGTCAATACCGGCAATGCCCATTTGTCGCGGCTGGTGGGGGTGGTGATGATCGGCGCGATCGCGGGATTCGGCACGGGATTGATCGAAAATGTCGTCAAATCCGGCTGGTTGAAGGTCAGCGCCGGGCTGATCGCCGGAAAACAGTTTGTCCTTTATCGCAATCCAACTTACATCGGATCATCGCTTCAATGCGCGATTTATCTGTTCAAAGACCCGCAGGTGGGGCGTCGTCATGCGGCCGTCCACATTGTTCCCGGCGGGTATGAGATCGAGGATTTGCCGCTGGGCGGACAGACGCTGATCAATGGCCGGCCGGTCCAGCGGACACGGCTGCGCAACAACGACCGCATCCAGATCGGCGCCACCACCTTCACATTCCAGGAAAAACCAAAGGCCGCGGCCGCTGGTTGAAGATCATGCCGACGCTCATCATTCAACAACACGATGGTCAGGTTGGCTGCCGGTTGGAAGGCCGGTTGCTGGTGGGTCGGCGGTTGACCAATGACATCATCATCAACGATGTCGCGGTGTCGCGAATCCATGCGTGGTTTGATGGCGACAAGGATCGGTTTTATGTCGCCGATAATTCTTCGCGCACTGGTGTCAAACTGAATGGAAAATCAGCCACCGGCCGACAACCACTGGCCGATGGGGATCAGATCGAAATCGGCCCGACGCGGATCACCTTCCATCTCAGCGACCAATTGCCCGAAGGGATGTTGACACTGGATCGTAAAGATTCGGCCGAGTCTGCCGGTACGCTCTTCAATTGCGAGTGTGGCGCGCCGTTGTGGGTCAGCCCCAATCACGCCAGATCAAAGGGAAGATGCCTGCATTGCGGGAGATCGGTGCGGATTCCACAATCCGTCATACAACCCAAACCCGTGGTCGCATCGGCCGGCCAAGCCGCTTGCAGTATTTGTCAGTGCGTCATTTTGTCCGGTGAAAAAACCACCTCCTGTCCATCCTGCAAACATATTTATCATGCGGATTGCTGGGCCGAAAACCGGGGATGTGCGGCCTATGGATGCGATCAGGTGGACATATTGGGTGGGCCGGAAGATACAGCGCCCATATCACAAGCCGTCGAGGATGATGCGCCCACCAACGCGCAACACCATTGGCCTTTGTTGTTGCTGGCATCGAGTCTATTCGCCGCCGTGCTGGGGATGTTCACATTTGGCCTGACCGCGCTGGTCACGAGCTTGATTGACGGAATATATCTCGTTCGCACGCGCCAACATCGAAAACTGGCGGCCGGCGCGTTGCTGGTCTCATTGGTTGGCTTGGCGGCGGGGATCGTGTTTTCTTATTCGTTCTGGCTGCGCCGTCCATTGTGGTCGATGCGGTAAATACTGTTGAAATCGTTATTTATGATTGAGTTTGCTTGTACAGGTTGCGGTAAATCTTTCAGCGTCCCCGATGCCTATGCCGGGCGATCCGCCAAGTGCAAAGGTTGCGGGGCCACAATCACCGTCCCCACGGCCACAAAATCTGTATCTGATCCAGCGCCCGTCGCCAAGCCCGGCGTACGATATCGTCGTTTGACGGCCGACGCCCAGCAGATCGCCCATGCGTTTGCGGATTTTCCCGCGATCAAAATCATCCACACCCAAGGCGATCCACCCGATCTGTATCGCATCGCGTATCGTGTCTGGGGGCTTGATCGCGCCACGGATGGCAAACCGGCCCGGCGCGACCGCCACGAGGTGGAAATTCAATTGACCGCCGATTACCCGCGACTAGCCCCCAAATGCCGGATGCTCACCCCCATTTTTCATCCCAACATCGACCCGGCCACCATCTGCGTGGGCGATCACTGGACCGCCGGCGAACGGCTGGTGGACCTGGTCATCCGCATCGGCGAGATGATCGCCTATCAGGCATACAACATCCGCAGCCCGCTCGATGGGGAGGCCGCCATGTGGGCCGATCTTCACACGGCCGAATTGCCCATCGACCCTGCCAATTTGCACCCACCCTCATTATGATTCACGTCAATGCCGATGCCCGCCATCATCCGCCCAGATAGGCTTGTTTGACTTGCGGATCATCCAGCAATTGGGCCGCCGAGCCGGAGAGTTGCACTTCTCCCGATTGCAGAACATATCCGCGATGCGCGGTGATCAGCGCCATGTGGGCGTTTTGTTCGACCAAAAAAATGGTCGTCCCCTGCGCATTGATCTCACGAATGATCTGAAAAATCTTGCGGACGATCAACGGCGCCAGACCCAGCGAAGGCTCATCCAGCAGCAACAGTTTTGGTTTGCCCATCAGCGCCCGCCCGATGGCGAGCATCTGCTGCTCGCCGCCGGAGAGCGTGCCGGCATTCTGGTGTCTTCGTTCGGCCAGAATCGGAAAAAACTCATACACCCGCTCCATTGCCGATTTCTGTGCGGCCTTGTCGTGCGGCAATGAATAAGCACCTAAGATCAGGTTTTCGCGAACACTCAAATTGGCAAAAATTTGCCTCCCTTCGGGCACATGACAAATGCCCTTGCGCACGATTCGATGCGGGGCCAGCGTGTGAAGATCGTCCCCATTGCACCGGATCGTCCCATCGGTCGGCCGCAACAGGCCGGAAATCGTCCGCAGCAGTGTCGTCTTTCCCGCGCCGTTGGAACCGATCAGTGTCACGATCTCGCCGGCCTGAATCCGCAGCGACACATCGCGCAAGGCGCGAATCGCCCCATAGGCAACCGACAGATGATCCACCGACAATAGCGTGGTCGGCGTCTGGCTCATGTCGGCTCTCCAAGATACGCCTCGCAGACGCGCGGATCGGCCCGCACCTGATCAGGTGTGCCGACCGCGATGGTTTGCCCATGATCCAGCACCGTGATTCGCTGGCAAATCGACATCACCAGTTTCATATCATGTTCGATCAGCCAGATCCCCACCCGAAACTGCGTGCGGATCATCTCGATCATGGCGGCCAGTTCGATCTTTTCCTGTGGGTTCATCCCCGCCGCCGGCTCATCCAGCAGCAGGATTTTGGGATTGGTCGCCAGCGCCCGCGCGATTTCCAGTCGTCGTTGGTCGCCATAGGGCAGGTTGTGGGCCGTCTCCATCGCCCGGTCGTCCAATCCCAATTTGGCCAGCAACTCCATCGCCCGATCCTGATTGCGCTTGTCTTCGCGCTGGTGGCGGGGCGTGCGCAACACCGTGCCGACAAATCCATGGCGCAATGACTGATTAAATCCCACCAGCACATTGTCCAGCACGCTCATGCCGGCAAACAACCGGATATTCTGGAATGTCCGCGCGATCCCACGGTGGTTGATCTGGTACGGATTCAATCCCGCAATCGACCGCCCCCCCAGCCGCACACCGCCGGCGGCGGGGCGATACACCCCCGTGACGATGTTGAAAGTCGTGGTCTTGCCCGCTCCGTTGGGGCCGATCAACCCCACCAGTTCCCCCTGTTCCAGCGACAAATCAAAATCGCACAGCGCCTTCAATCCGCCAAACACCACCGACAAATTGGAAATCTCAAGCAGCGCCATCGTCTATGTCAATTTCATCCCTCGGCCATCATCCGCTGACGCGAATCCGGGTCGCTCGTCGCCGGCGGCGCGGGCTTTCGTCTTCCCGGTACCGGCCACAGTTCGCGATTGCCCAGCAGCCCGGCCGGCCGGAAAATCATCATCAAAATCAGCACCAGCGCGTAAATCACCAGCCGCCATTCCTGCACCGCCCGCAATTGTTCAGGAAGCCACGTCAGCAAAATTGCCGCCACAATCGCCCCGGTGATCGATCCGCTCCCCCCCAACACCACCATCGCCACGATTTCGATGGATCGCATGAACCGGAACGATTCGGGGTCGAGATTGCCGAACCATGTCGCCGAAACGCCCCCGGCCACCCCGGCAAAAAACGCCCCGATCACAAACGCCGCCACCTTGTAATAGGTTGTATTGACCCCCATCGCCCCGGCCGCGATCTCATCCTCGCGAATGGCCGCGAACGCCTTTCCCTTGTTGGAATAGGCCAGCCGCCAGACACAAACGACACAAAACAACGCCGCTCCAAACGTCCAGAAAAAATTGGCATAGATCGGAATCCCATGCAAACCGGCCGACCCACCGACATAAAACGGGCCCACCGATTCGGTGTTGATGATGACCACGTTGATGATCTCACCAAACCCCAGCGTCGCGATGGCCAGGTAATCCCCCTGCAACCGCAATGTCGGAATCCCCACGATCAACCCCGCCGCCGCCGCCAGCAATCCACCGAGAATCAGCACCCCCAGCATGGCCGGCACAATGGCCCCTCCTTCCGGCTGGTAATGCCTCAACAACACGCCGGCCGTATAGGCGCCCACCGCCATAAACCCCGCGTGTCCCAACGAAAACTGTCCGGTGATCCCATTCACCAGATTCAAACTCACCGCCAGCATGATGTTGATCCCGACCAGAATCAGAATTTGCAGGTAATACGGATTGAGATTTTGTTCCAGCGCCCGCCCCAACGGCCAAAGCCCCACCAGAATGGCCGTCAACGCCGAATTGATCACCCACACCGGCAATGTCGGCAATCGGCGAAATGGTGTCATATTCACATTCATCCCAATCCGCCTCGATCAGACCTTCTCCGGCGCCACCCGGCCAAACAATCCCGTCGGCCGCACCAGCAGAATCACAATCAACACCACAAACGCCACCGCATCCGCATATCCCGTATAGGCGCTGGGCAAATACCCTTTAACCAGCGTCTCCGACAACCCCATCAACAACCCTCCCACCACCGCGCCGGGGATCGATCCGATGCCCCCCAAAACCGCCGCCACGAACGCCTTCAATCCCGGCATCAAGCCCATCAATGGCCGCACATCGTACCGAATCGCATCAATTGTCCCCGCCACCGCAGCCAATGCCGAGCCGAACATGAAGGTGAAGGAGATGATCTTCCCCGTGTTGATCCCCATCAGCATAGAGATGTCAAACCGAAACGACACCGCCCGCAACGCCAGCCCGGTTTTGGTCCCCAACACCACCCAGGTCATGATGACCATCAACCCCAACGACAACCCCAGGCTCAAAATATCCAGGTTCGTCAAAACGATGGTATGGGCGGCGTTGTATAATACGGGCGTGCTTTGGATCAATTCCGGAAACCGCTTGGGCGTCGGTCCGAAAATCGCCTGAAACTGCGCCAGATTCTGCAACAGCAGCGACACCCCGATGGCCGAGATCAACACCACCAGTCGCGGCCGGTCGCGCAGCGGCCGATACGCCAGAAACTCAATCAAAAACCCCAATATCGCACAGGTGACCATTGATCCGACCACAACGATCGGCAAAGAGACCCACAATGAATGCGTCCACCCCATCGACCATTCGGCCAGATAATACGAACTGACCGCCCCGACCATGTACACTTCACCATGCGCAAAATTGATCAGCCGCAAAATGCCATAGACCATGGTGTAACCCAGCGCGATCAGGGCATAGGTCGCGCCCACCGAAAGGCCGTTGATCAATTGCTGAATCAGTTGGTCCATGGGCTAGAAACTGGAGACTGGAAACTCGAAACTAGAGGTAGGCATACATTACTTCCAGTTTCCAGTTTCCAGTTTCTAGGTTCCAGTATCGAGTATCGTGTCTACCAGGTGCGTTTTGCCGTCGCGGATTTCCAGGATGACCGCGGGTTTTTTGGCATTGCGTTCGGCGTCGATGGTGATGATGCCGCTGGCGCCGGCAAAATCCCTGGTCTGGGCCAATGCGTCGCGAATGGCCTTGGGGTCGGCCTTGCCCGCCCGTTTGATCGCATCCGCCATCACCCTCGCCGCATCATATCCCAGCGTCGCCATCGCATCGGGGGTTTTGTTGTATTTGGCCTGATAGGCCTTCAAAAAAGCCTGCACCTCGGGTCGGGGGTCTTCGGGTGAATAATGGTTGGAATAAAAACACCCATTCACCACATCCCCCAACGTCAGCGTGTCGGGGCTGTCCCACCCATCGCCGCCAAAAAAGGGGACATTCAAACCCAGCACCCGCGCCTGCCGCAAAATCAGCCCCACATCCGTGTAATACCCCGGCAAAAAGACCGCGTCCGGGTTGGTCCCCTTGATCTTCGTCAGTTGCGCCTTGAAATCCTTGTCCCCCTCGCGATAGCTCTCATCGGCCACGATGTTGCCCGATTTGCCATACACCTCGCGGAAAAAGTGCGCCAATCCCTTGCTGTAATCGTTGTTCACATCCGTCAAAATCGCCACGTTTTTCCAGCCGCGTCGAAGTGCGAATTGGCCGTTCACCTTGCCCTGAAAATCATCCGTGAAACAGGTGCGGAAGATGTAATCGCCGGTCTTGGTCACTTCAGGGTTGGTGCTGGCGGGCGAGAGCATCGGGATTTTGTATTTCTGGCAGACCGAGCCGGCCGCCAGGCTGCGCTTGGAGGCCACCTCGCCGATGATCGCCACCACGCCGTCGCGGTTGATCAGCTTTTGCACCGCGTTGACCGCCTCATCCGCCTTGGATTGATCGTCCTCGGAGATGATCTTGATCTTCCGCCCCAGCACGCCACCCTCGGCGTTGATCTGTTCAATCGCCAGCATCAACCCTTCGTGTGAACTTTGCCCAAACGTCGCGGTTGGGCCGGTCATCGAGCCATATTCGCCGATCAGTATGTCGCCGGTCGAATTGTCCCGCTGGCCGCTTTTTTGCTTGCACGCCATTGGCGTCAGGCCAAACGCTAAAACCAATAAAACGATGAAGGCGATGCGTTTCATTTCATGCTCCCGGAGAGGTCAAAATCTTGCGCGAAATGTAGCTTCAACCCGACGCTGTCGCAACCTGATGAGGTGACTTTATCGCACCAAAATATCGGGCCGGTCCATCTCCAGATCGCCAAACCGCGCCGTCAACATCGGCCAATCGTCCGATGGCCGGGTTAAAAATTCAAACCCCTTCGGCGTACAGACCATCGTATCTTCCGATTTAACCCCCGTGATCGATGGATTCCACGCGAACGCCTGATTGTCCCGCACGACAACATCGCTGGCCGGGCGGGCAAATTCCTCCCGGCCGGCATATCCGGTCGATCCACCCTGATGATGATGCCGCCATTGGTCCGGATGCCCATTGTCTGCGTACGCCTTTTGCAAATCAGCAAAAACCTGCCCCAGGGTCCGGCCCGGACGGGTTTGCGCATTCACCGCCAGATCGACATTCACCACCGCCTGTTGTTTGTGTCGCAGTTCCGCGCTGAGCTGCCTGAAACTCACAAACCGCGTCAGATTGGAGATCAACCCGCCAAATTCAGCGCAAGACACCAGCATGACATACCCCTCCACGCGCTGGTCTGTCGGGATCGGATGACGATACCGCTCAATTCGTCCATCGGCCGCCACCAACGTCACCACCGGCGTGCATCCGGTTCGCCTCACCTCATGGTCCAGCAATCCCGCGATCTCATGCTCGCTCATTCCGTGCTGAACCTGATGACAGGCCAATTCCATCGCCCTTGATGCCCGCGCTCCTCCTTCGCGGTATCGTTCGATTTCTTCCGGCGTCAACGACCAACGCAATTCCCGAAAATCTTCCGGCAACGCCTGCAATTGCGGCCCCAGTTGTGCAAACTCTCCCACATGCCCCACATCGGCCGCCACCCGCCGGCCGCCGATGATTTCCCGTATCCGTTTGCCCGCCGCCTGCAGGTCATACCAGGGGTAATCCACCACCTCGATACCCCTCCCCTTCAATTCCTCCTGAGCAAACCGTACCGATTCGATATTATTTGCCAGGCAAACCCGCGAGTCGGCCGTCGCGAAGACCGCCGCCACGCCGGCCGAGGAATTGTTCGGAATCATGTTGTTTTGCCCCCCGGTGATCCATGCGAAATTGTTGCGGTTTTGCAGGATCACCCCCTCCAACCGATGCCGATCCAGAAAATCACCCAGTTTCCGTAATTTGGTCGAAATCTCTGTTGATGGCATGAAATTGCTCCTAAATTAAATCTTGACTTATCCGCCTGTGCCGGCCCACGGCATCAGACCTGTCATTGGCATGATAATCAACATCGCATAGATGATCATGACGCCGTCGATGGCCAGCAGGTGGTAGCGGTCGCTTTTGTATCGTTTGGAATAATGAATGATAACTTTAATCAGCAACGCGATGGCGATGGCGCTGATGAGCCGGTGCGGGATGGGGTATCGCACATACTGCCATATCGCCAGGGTGATGATGACAAGAAGTGATAGGTTGATCAGGCGATAGGCGTTGGTCAGGCCGATGACGTTGGGGAGGGTGAAGATGCGGTTTTGGCGGTCGATGCGCATGTCGCGGATGTCAAAGGCGATGCACAGCGGCATCATGAGTGAAAACCGCAGCAGAAATTCCACATCGTAGTTTTTCAATTCCCTGCCCCACTGAAGCGTGGGGAGCCAGGTGGTCACACACGCCCAGACAAAGCAGAGCAGCAACAACTTGAGCAGCCCGAAATCCTTGAGTCGTTTTTTTTCAATGAATGGCAGGATGGGTAGTGAATAAGCCAGCGACAGGATGCCCAGAAACAAACTGGCGAGAAAAATCTTGCCATTGAGAAAAATCAGGCAAAACCCGGAGGTGATGGCGCTGAGGATGATCAGCCAGTAATGGACCGCGCGATGTTTGGCCGACCAGTCGGCGCGGTCGCTGACGCCGGCCGGCAGTTGTTTGATTCCATAATGAAGGTTGTAAATCAGGATCGTATTGGCGAATACGAACAGATGAAGCGGCGAAACCCATGCCAGCCCGCCGGCACTGGAGAACGGACTGGTCTCCAGCAGCAGGCTTTCGGTCGCCATCGTCAAACCCAGCGCGCATAGCCCCGCAAAGACGCTGGAGTATAGAATCCATTTGAGTATGTTGGACCAAAGGCGCATGTTGATTGAGCAATATTTTATCGTATCGGATTTGTGAGGGCGTGTATGCCCGATGAAGCAAAAATTGAAAGCAATGGAAAATCATCGCTTGCCCGCCGGCTTGCCGGTTGGTTGATGATTCATCTGGTCTTGTTTTACCGGGTGACCCTGAGCCGAATCTTGGGCGGACAGTGCCGCTATTATCCGACATGCAGCCAGTATGCCCTCGACGCCATCGCCAAATACGGCCCATGGCGCGGCGGATGGAAAGCCCTCAAACGCATCGGCCGATGCCACCCCTGGGGAGGCAAAGGGTACGACCCGGCCTGAATCTCACTGCAATTATCACCGACTTTGAGCGACCATTCGCCGCCAGCGTGTGGGGGTCAGGCCGGTGGCCTGTTTGAACCGGCTGGTGAAATGACTCTGGTGCGAAAACCCGCACGACTTGGAAATCTCCGGCAACGCCGCGTCGCCGCCCGCCAGTTGTTGTTTGGCTTTTTGAATCTGGCATTCCAACATGAAATGCTTTGGGGTCAGCCCAATCAGATCGGAAAACTGCCGGTGAAAATGATACGGGCTGAGGTGCGACGGCTTGGCGATCTCATCAAGCGTCGGCACGCGATGAAACTCATCACGCATGTATTTCATCGACGGAACCAGCCGTGCCAGGTCCGCATCGGCCTGAAAATCCCCCGGCCGAATCAACGCCCATTCACCACATGTCGGCTGTAAACAGAAGAAAATCACCGGCCCATCCGACAATGCGGGATAATTTTTGTAGACCGACACCCGAAACGTCCACAAATCCGACCGGGAATCAGGGAGTTGCAAGCGATCCGCGATGGTAGATTGCCCATCCAGAAGCTGAAGCTGCTGGCGGGCGTGCTGGAGTATCTGGTGCCGCAGTCGGTCATCAAGCTGGTTGAGTCGGTCGTTGCCCAGCAGTTCGTTTATTTCGTGGTCAAAGACAAATTGTCGTGCCGTGGGACGCTGCGCCCACGAGGGGGTGGCTTCATGGTTGCGCTCGGTTCGGGCTTCGCGGTCACGGGCAAGGCCGGCCTCGATCTCTTTGGCCGCCGATGCCAGCTTCTGCAAATCGGCCGGGGTAAATGGCCCCTGTTCGGCTTTGCGATACACCTGCAAAGCCCCATCATATCCGGGCAAAATCACATTGCGGATGCGGGCGGCGGCGACATGCGCAAATCCTGATGAAATAACAACTTCCTGACGAAATCGACAGTTTTCAAACCCTTGCTTGCCGCAGGCATCCTGGCCGGTCAGGGGTTGGCCGCCAATGATGGTTTGCCAAGTCAGGCGGTCTTCGGCGTGCATTCCCCTGGCATAGGAGCGGAGCAATCCCTCGTTGCCGTGGGCGGCCTGTGTGACCTGCAAACCCCCTCGTGGAACGCTGGCGATGATCAACGCCTCGGCATAGGGCAAAGTCCGCTCAAGTCGTTCAAAATGCTGAGGATACGAAAATCCACCCACATTGCTGGTTGCCAATGGAGCGGGCGAATATGGTTCTCGTTGAGTGCTGATTTGAGTCATACTAATTACTACGATGTAAAATCCATTGTTGTTGGTAAAAAAACGCCTTGGTTACCAATTCCTGCGTTATTCACTTTTGTGGCGTCACGTCAACATAATAGGCATGGAATTGGGTCGAAATGGTGCAAATAAGCAACATTCCGCATAATCGGACATGGGTGAATTCAACAGTTTGAGATTTTTCTTGGTCCTGTCGCTCGGCATCGGTAGTCTCCGCACTTTAATAATTTCTGGCATGGACCTTGTTTCATCGCTGGGGACAAGAGTCGTTGGAGTCGGTTATGCTCGCATTGCTGAACAATCCGTTGTTTTGGGACAAAAAAATCCGAATCGCCATCCTGGCATTGGCCACCTACATGGCGTTGTGCTAGGACTTTGATTCCTTGGCCTTCTCCCTGGCTTCGGGACACAATCCAAAAATATGAAACTGGTGCGACACGGGTTCAAACCCATGTTCACGGCAGATTTCATCGCGAAGTTTACGCAATTTATCACTGTTGAATTCAATCACTTTTCCGGAACAGACGCAGATCAGGTAGTCATAGGTCTGTCGGCCGGCGATCACTTCATAATAGGACTGCTTGTTGTCGAAAAACACCTGTTTGAGAATCCCCGCATCCTGTAAATGGCTCAGGGTGCGGTAAACAGTGGCCCGGCTGGCGCGGTGGCCGAGCTGTTTGAGATCATCGACCAGTTGTTCGGCCTCAAATAATCCAGTCTTGCGCAATACCGCATCCAGAATCATCGCCCGTTCGGGGGTGAATTTGAGTTTTTCAAGGTGCAGGTATCGCCGGAAGATCGCGCAGACCGGTTCGTACGGCAGCGCCTGCTTGCGGGCGCGGGCACTGATCCTCGGCAGGCTTGGCAGTATATTTGTGCCTTGGCTCATCTATTGATTGAGTCTAACCCTCCGATGGATGGGGTCAAGTTTGCATTGCGTGAATTACAGCACCACAATCCTTCATCCGCATGAACTTTTTTTTACCCAAACCGATTGCGCTGATGGGGTTGTTGGCGATCGTTACGGGTTTGTTGGTGATGGTTCGCCCTGAGTCCCGCCCGACCGATCTGACGGTTTGGACATTCGCGCCGGAACACGCGCGAATGTACCGCGACCGAATTGACGGCCGGCCGTCGTTGGTGGAGCAGTATGAATTGCTGACCGGCAAGCGGGTGGATGTGCGGCTGTTGTCGGCCAATGCGCTGGATGTGCGATTGTTATCGTTGATCCATTCCAATGGCCGTGATGTTCCGGACTTGGTGGAGATTGAGATCGGATCGATTGGGAAATATTTCCGCGCTCCAATGGATCGGGTCGGTTTGCTGCCTTTGAATGGTTATCTACAACAGAGTGGATTGTTGGATCAGATCGTGCCGTGGCGGCTTGCGCCATGGACCAAAAACGGGGTGCTTTTTGGTGTGCCGCATGATGTTCACCCCGTCAGTTTGGTGTATCGCAAGGATTTGTTTGATGAGGCTGGTATTGATCTGGCCAGTGCGAAAACGTGGGTTGAATTTCATAAGATGGGGTTGCGGTTTCAGCGGTATTGGCGGGATCGCGGGATCAGCCGGCGGTGGGCGATGGAATTGCCACAGTCGTCGGCCGACATTTTGCGGATGATGTTGCAGCAGCGGCGGATTCATCCGCTTGGGGCGGGAAATTCGGTGCATCTGGATGAGGCCGGCGTGGCGCGGACGGTCCTGTTTTATGCCCAACTGGTGGCCGGTCCGGGGAAGATCGGCGAGGATGCGTCCGCCGGTGAGGTGGGGTTCGCGCGTGATCTGGCGAGGGGGGAATTGTGTTCGTTGTTGATGCCGGATTGGCGGGTGGATTATTTGCGTGAATTCGCCCCCGAACTGGCGGGAAAGATGGCGATGATGCCGTTGCCACGATTTGAGGCGAACGATGCGCCCACCGCGACATGGGGTGGGACGATGATGGGGATCGTTAAAAACAGTGCGGATACGAAAGGGGCGTGGGAATTGTTACGGTTTTTGCAATTTTCGCCCCAGGCGCTGGAGGTAAGGAGGCGGACCAGTGATATTTTGCCGCCATTGAAGGGGGCGTGGGAAAATTCGGCATATCATCGGCCTGATGCGTATTTTGGAGGGCAGAAAATCGAGGAGTTGTACGTTCAACTGGCCGGCCAGATCCCGCCATCGTATAGCAGTCCGTATGCGGTGCTAGCATCGGCGCATCTGTCGGCCGTGTTGAATCGAACGGTTCGCGAGGTGGAGGCTGGGCGAACAGATGGGTTGGAGGAGAAGGTGCGTGTTTGGCTCTCAGAGGCGGCAGGGCGGTTGCGGGAACAGATTCGGTTTGGGGAATTTCCATCATGAGCGGAATCGGCGGATGGAAATGGCGTCGTCATTGCACACCCTATCTGTTTTTGGCGCCGGCGGGGGTGTTGTTTGTGGTTTTTCTGGCTTATCCGCTGGCGCGCAGCGCGGTGTTGAGCTTTTACAAGTCGGCCGGGCCGAACAATGAAGTGTTTGTGGGGCTGGCCAATTATTCGTTCTTGTTGCGGGATCGTTATTTCTGGTGGGCGGTTGTGAATACGGTGCTATTCACTGCCGGGTTTGTGGCGTTGGAATTGCCATTGGCGCTGGGATTGGCATTGCTGTTGAACCATCGGCGGGTGTGGTTGAAAAATCTATTTCGGACGGCCTTTTTCTCAACCTATCTGGTGGGACAGGTCTTTGTGGCGGTGATCTTTGTGATGTTGCTGGGTGGAAGGGGTGGGTTGGTCAATCGGATGCTGATGGAGGGTGGAATTGTGTCCGAGCCGATCGGGTTTTTGACCGATCCGCGCTGGTCGATGGTGTCGATGTGGATCGCGGCGCTGTGGCTGATGAGCGGGTATGGGATGGTTTATCTGCTGGCGGCATTGCAGGGGGTGGATCAGCAGTTGTATGAGGCGGCCGCGGTGGATGGGGCCAATGGATGGGGGAGGCTGGTGCATGTGACATTGCCGGGAATCAGGCCGGTGTTGTGGTTTCTGGTGCTGGTGGGGGCGATTGGGGGGTTGCAACTTTTTGAATTGCCGTACGTTCTGTTTGGCGGCAGCGGCCCCAATTCGGCCGGGCTGACGGTGGTGATGTATCTGTTCATCACCGGTTTTGAGGTGGGTGACCTGGGTTACGCATCGGCGATTGGTTGGGCGCTGGTGGCGCTAATCGGCGTGTTTTCGGTGTTGTATCTGCGATCCACGGGGTTGATGAGGGAGGAGCGTCGATGAGCCGGCGGGGAGTCGTTTCAGGATTGGGTTTGAACCTGCTGGTGTGGGGACTGGCGGGGGTGGCGGTGTTGCCGTTGGCGTGGATGGTGGGGATGGCGTTTGGAGGGTTGCCTGGAGGGAAATGGACGCTGGAGAATTTCAGGATTTTAATGGCGGATGAGCCGATGGGGAGGTGGCTGGTCAATTCGCTGTTTGTGTCATGTTCCTACGCGGTGCTGGTGGTGATGTTGAGCGCATTGGGTGGTTATGCGCTGGCGAAGTTTCGATTCGCCGGCAAGGGGTTGGCGCAGGTTGTATTGGTTGGCGCGCTGCTGTTGCCGCCGCAGGTGTTATTGCCGGGCAGTTATGAATTGATGGTTCGGATCGGGTGGATTGACAGTTTCGCGGCGTTGATTGTGCCGGGGGGTGTGAGCGTCTTCGGGATGCTCCTCTTTCGTCAGGCGATGATGGCGGTTCCGGATGAGTTGTTGTCGGCCGGCAGGATGGATGGGTGCGGCGAATTTCGGTTGTGGTGGGGTGTGGCGATGCCGATGGTGGGACCGATGGCTGGCGCGTTTACGTTGATGAGTTTTATTTCGGCATGGAATGCGTTTTTGTGGCCGCAGATCATTTTACAGGATCAGGGCAAATATACATTGCCGATCGGCTTGGCGAATTTGAGCGCGCTGCCGGGATACCAGGCGAATCAGGGGTTGCTAATGGCGGCGACGCTGGTGGGTGTATTGCCGGCGGCGACGTTGTTTTTGATTTTACAACGTGATTTTGTCGCGGGATTGAGTGGCGGGGCGGTGAAGGGGTAATTCAACCGATGGCATGGATGGTTGTGTGCGGTACAATCCCGCTCCCATGAAAATTTTGCAATCGTTGTGTTCGATTCCCACCGCGCCGTTTGCGGAGGGGTTTGTGGTGCGGTTTGTGGAGGAGTTTGTGAAGACCCGGCCGAAGTTGCGGCTGCGGCGGGATGGGGTGGGGAATTTGTTGATTGAGATGCGTTCGCAAAGTCGGTTGCCGAGGTGGGTGTTTACGGCACATATGGATCATCCGGGGATGGTTGCGGGGCGGATGGTGGAAAAGGGGGTGTTGGAGGCGGATTTTCGGGGGTGGGTGCAGATTGATTATGTGAAGGGGGCAAAGGTGCGGTTTTTTAATTCGGCCGCCAAGGGATGGGAGGAGGTGCCGGGGCGGGTGATCGAAACGACGGCCGATGAGTATGACAAATTGACGGTTCCGTCGAAGGTGAGGGTGAGGGTCAGCAAACCGGTGGCGGCCGGGGCGCCGGGGATGTTTGATCTGGGGGAAGGGCGGGTGCGTGGGAAACGGTTTTATAGCCGGTGTTGTGATGATCTGGCCGGGGCGGCGGGGGCGTTGGCGATGCTGGATGAGCTGTTGCGCCGGCCGGCCAAAAGCCCGGTGGCGGTGTTGTTGACCCGCGCCGAGGAGGAGGGGTTTATCGGGGCGGTGGCGGCGGTGAAACGGCCGGTGCTGCTGAGAAAGACCGATCGGGTGATCGCGATTGAAACATCGGCCGAGCAACCCCATGCCCCGCAGGGGGCGGGGGCGATTATCCGCATCGGGGACAAGTCGAGCGTCTTTAATTCAAGCCTGAGTTATTTTATGACCCATCAGGCGGAGGCTTTGGCGAAGAAGGATTCAACGTTCAGATTTCAACGGGCGTTGATGCCGGGTGGGACGTGCGAGGCGACGGTGTATGATATTTATGGATACATGGCCGTTTCGATCTGCGTGGCGCTTGGGAATTATCACAACATGGATCGGGCCAAAAAGAGGTTGGGGGCGGAATATGTGGATATATCCGATTGGAAGAACATGGTGAAACTGTTTGTTCATCTGGCGCGGATGGGGCATGAATATGAGCCGGGACATCGACTGCTGAAGGATCGGATTGAGAAGCGGTTTAAGCGGTTGGCGCCGTTGTTGAACCGATAGGATGAAGTTTTTCGCGTACCATTTTAAGTGAATACCATGACCAGGAAGTATCAGATCGGCAGTGTCAGTTATTTGAATGCCAAGCCGTTGATTTATGGTTTGGAGTCGGATGATCGGGTGTCGCTGCATTTGCGGATTCCGTCGCGGCTGTTGGAGGGGTTGAGGGAGAGTGAATTTGATGTGGCGTTGTTGCCGGTGATTGATTATCAGCGGATGGAGGGGTTGCGGGTGATTCCATCGGGTGGGATCGGCAGCGATGGGCCGACGTTGACGGTGCGGATTTTCAGTCGTGGTCCGATTGAGCAAATCGAGACGCTGGCCTGTGACACCGACAGCCATACCAGCGTGGCGTTGGCGCGGGTGGTGCTGGGGGATTTGTATGGAGTGCGGCCGGAGTTTGTGCCGCTGGATCACAAGTCCGATGCGGGGGCTCGGTTGTTGATCGGGGACAAGGTAATCGCGGATCGGCCGATCGGGTTTGATCATCAACTGGATTTGGGAGAGGCGTGGAAACGGATGACGGGGCTGCCGTTTGTATTTGCGGTCTGGATGGGAAGATCGGATGTTAATCTTGGTGATTTACCCGCGATATTGAACGATGCGCGCGAGCGGGGGATGCAAAATGTGGAGCGGATTATCAACACACACGCCGGGCCATATCGCTGGCCGGCCGATGTGGCGCGGAAATATCTGACTGAGCACCTGCAATTTGGGATTGGGCCGCGTGAACTGGAGGCGATCCGACGGTTTCATGCCAGGACGGCGGGGTATGGATTGATCGATTCACCGCCAAGGGCGCTGGTGGTGAATGAAGGTGGGGACTGACCACCACACTCCCCCGACATCCTCCATCAACCCGCCAATTTTCGGACTGGACGTGCGAATTTCCTTCATCGTTCTTCTCGTTTGGACGCGCCATAGTTCGTCTTTCCAACAGAATGCTACGATTCCACTAGCTGCGCCCCCGTCTCATTTCTTCTAGCTGCGTCCCCGTTCATTTCTTTTTCTTCCCATGCGAATCCGTTTATTCGTCATCATCCAGCCTGTCTAATCCAGTCACGAATGTTCATCCCAATTCGCTCAACGTCTTCCCTCGCAAGCAGGCCGCCGTGCATAATAATGTTCCGCGATCGTTCGAGTGTATTGAGGATCGCCTTTGCCCATTCCATGTCGACAAGGATATTCTGAAACTGTGTCCAATTCGTGACGATGATCGAGGACAGATCTCCGAAATCACAATAGGTGATCTCATCTGCACCTCTCGCCCCGTGCCATTTGAATTTGGCATCGTCCTCCATTCGCGACTTCGATTTCTTCTGGACCTTGTCCGGAACTTTTGACCACCACGTCGAACTGTAGGCTTCTCCCATTGCCTTTTTCACAAGCTCACGCACGGTATTCTCGAACGCATGAATAGCGGTGTAAATTATCGCCATTCGTTCGGCGTTCGCTAACGCACTGGGATCCAGCATCTCGAATGACAACGCCTCTCTAATCTTGCTCGCTTCCTCGGTGCCAAAATGGTGGCGTCTCCGTCGTCCGGCCTTATCGAGGCTCTCCTCAGTCAAAAGGCCGCGATAAATGAATGTGTATAAATCGTCCATAGGCTACCCAAGATGGTCTCGGAGGCTCTTGAAAATCGCGTCGTATACTGCCTGATCGCGCGTATCCGGAAGTACGATATTGATGTGGTATTGTAGCGAACCCGGCGGGATGGATTTTGGCCGAGGTGTTTGTGATATGGCGTCCGGGTGGTGCACCACAGGAGGCGGTGCCGCTTCATCCTTCATTTCCTTGGATCCATCCTGAGGTGGCCCACCGGTGAAATCTGCGTACTTACAGAGCGCAGTGAATGTGCTGGCGATAAGGCTGATTAATGAGTCTTTCTTAGTTCCAGCGTAGAGCGTTCGGAGCTTATTCTTCGTCTCTTGCTGCGTGAATTTGTGCGCGTCCTTGTTAAGGGAAAAAAGGTCTGCATAGGTAGCACGGATCGCCTTCGCGAGGATCTTTTTAGACTGTTCACGATCAAGATACTCAAAATAGAGTTTGGTGGGCTTTGCGTCGGCGTCGAGAAACTTAAGGTCTTTTAGGATTCCGATTATCGAGCGATCGTTTGTACTCTTAAACTCCAATCCCTCCAAAAACTTGGTCGAGAATCGCTCTGGGGCCTCGGCTTGTAGGATCGCGTCGAAGTAAGCTGGGATCGACCCGGGTTTGATGGTGTAAATGTCTGGTAATGCCATATGTAACTTCTATGCTATGTGTTTGCCGTAGCCGCCCGTTCGGTCGATGGACTTCCTCACGAATGGTGGGCGCGACAAAGTGGTTAGTTGAGGCCGGTCTCGAACGCTTCGGGACTTCGGTAGTCTAACGAACTGTGTAATCGTTTTCTATTGTAAAACACATCGATGTATTCAAAGATCGACGCTTTCGCCTGCTCGCGCGTGGTGGACTTCCCCACGAACGGGGGAAATGAGACGGAGACGCAGATAGTGCCTACATCATTCTTCTCGCTTCGTCGCATCATGACACGTCATTCTAACACAATACAACGATGCCACTACACGCGTCCCGGTTCATTTTCTCCGACTCGGCGATCTCCAACAAACGGGGCAAACCGGCCGGTGCATTGGCCGTGTGGCAGTTTCAAGGGTCGGCCACCAAGTCCAGACATGAGATCACCTTCGCCGACTCGGTCCCTTCCGGACAGCCTATTTGGATCCGCTGTGCGTGGATCAATCGCAAACAGGAGGTCGGGCCGATGAGCCTGCCGGTCACCACCAACATCCAGGGTGGCGTCGCATCGGCGGTGGTGCCGGCGGTCGAACCCTGGCAACTTTTCTTTTTCCTGTCGGGACTTGGTCTGAAAATTCCGGGCCATCATGGAGTACGGGCGATTTCAGATAGTGCCTAGCGCTGGAGCTGGTCGTGGATTTCGTCGGCGAGGGTTTTTTCCAAGGCGGTGTCGCGGCCGATGGCGTACCAGTAGGAATTGGCGATGCGTTCGCCATTGAGGCCGGGGCGGTCGGGATCGGTTGAGCCTTGGACGATGGTGCGGTATTGGGTGACGGAGGTGATCCGTCGTTCGGCCAGCGAATAGCGTTCGACAATCACTTTGGGGGTCACTGTCCAGAATTGGCCTTCGCGTTCAAATTCAAATCTTAACGTGCGGCGGACGGTGGCCAGTGAGCTTTGCAGCAATTCCCGGCCGTCGCCGGTGTCGCGACGCCAGGGTTCGAAGAACTGCTCGGAGATGACCGGGAAGGTGGTCAGCAGGCCGTCGCGGTAATCATTGCGGTCGATGTTGAAAAAGCGGTTGCGGGCACAGTTGTGGGCGGCGTCCCAGAGGGGTTGAAACGCATCGTTGTGGACGTGGGCGACGGCCGGCTGATCGATCCAGTATTGGAGGGTGGCGCGATCGGGGTCGATGGCGGTGGCGGGCTGGGTGGCGGCGGGGTTGGAATTTCCGTTGATGCAGCCGGTCATCAGGAATAGTGAACCACAGAGACATAGAGGCACACAGAGAAATTTCAATCTATTTAGAGTTAATATTATCGGTTGCATTTTTGTGTCCATTATTTATGGGTTCATCATGGCCGGCCGATTTCGAGGATGGTGGGGACGGCCGGGAGGTTGGAGGTTTCTTCGCCGATGGTGTGGACGAGGATGCCGTTGAGCGTGCCGGGAGTGCCCAGGGCCGCGCCGGCGACGATGACGATGCGCTGGCCGAGGGTGGCGAATTCGCGGTCGCGGACGAGCAGGTCTACCTGTGCGACCAGTTCACCCATGTTGGCCGGCGGGGCCATTTCCTGGGGAACGACGCCATAATGTAATGCCATGCGGCGAAGGGCGCGGCGGTCGGAGGAGAGGGCGATGATCGGCACAGGGAAACGATGTTTGGAGAAGATGCGTGCGGTGGCGCCGGTCTGGCTCCAGACGACGACCAGCGATACTTTGAGATCTCGCACGATTCGATAAACACCGGCGGCGATGGCGGCGGAATAGCGCAGGGTGGTTGGCGCCGGGCCGGTGGAGGGCAGGGCGACGGCGGAGGAGATCAGATAATCCTCGGTGACTTCGGCGACGTGGGCCATGGTATGGACCGCGCCGACGGGAAATTTGCCAACCGAGGTTTCGCCACTGAGCATGACGGCATCGGTGCCGTCGAAGATGGCGTTGGCGACATCGGAGACTTCGGCGCGGGTGGGGGAGGCTTCCTCGATCATGCTCTGCAACATCTGCGTGGCGACGATGACCGGCTTGCCGGCGGTTTGGCAGCGGCGGATGAGGTCTTTTTGGATGATGGGGACTTGTGCGACATCCATCTCCACGCCCAAATCGCCGCGGGCGACCATCAGGCCGTCGGCCGCGTCGAGGATGCCGTCGATCTGCTTGATCGCCTCGACTTTTTCGATTTTGGCGATCAGTTGGATGTCCGAGTCCTTGTTGCGCAGATGTTCGCGCAGCAGATTCAGGTCTTCGGGTTTGCGGACGAACGACAGGGCGAGATAGTCGAGATCGTTTTCAATCGCCCAGTCGGTGCATTGCCAGTCGCGCTCGGTGATGGAGGGGATGTTGATGGTGGTGTTGGGGAGATTCACCCCCTTTGAGCTTTTCAGAATGCCGCCGATGGTGCAGCGGCAGGCGACTTCGTTGAAATTCTTGTCGGTGCAGACGAATCGCAACATTCCATCTTCGATCAGGATGCGGTCGCCGACCGCGACATCATCGACAAAGTTTTTGTAGGTGCAGCTCACCCGGCCATCCCGGCCGACGATGGGGTTGCGCTGGATGATCAGTTCATCGCCCACTTTGATCGGCATTCCGCCGGTCTGGTCGATGTCGGCCACTTCGCCGAGGCGAATTTTTGGGCCGCACAGATCGCCCAAGATGGCGATGGGGTGTTCAAACTTGGAGGCGGCCTCGCGGATGGTGTTGAGCATTTTCAGATGCTGGTCGAGCGCGCCGTGCGAAAAATTCAACCGGCAGACATCGGCGCCGGCCTCGAATAGACTTAAGAGCGTCTCCGTAGTGGAGCATGCGGGGCCCATTGTGGCGAGAATTTTGGTTCGGATCATGCTGGTTCCGCCTAAAAATTTAATGTGCCACAGAGCCACAGAGGTCACAGAGGAAATACACAGAAAATCTTAGTCTCCTTGTCTCCTTGTCTTTCCTCTGTGCTCTCTGTGTCTCTGTGGCGTCAACCTCTTTTCATTACGATCAAGTCGTCGCCGGTTTGGGGGCGAGGGATAGTCTGATGTGGGTTTCGCGGAGCTGTTTTTCATCCAGCTCGCTGGGGGAGCCGCACATCAGGTCCGCGCCGCTTTGGGTTTTGGGGAAGGCGATCACATCGCGGATGTTGCTCGTGCCGCGCAGGAGCATGACGATCCGGTCCAGGCCCAATGCCAGGCCGCCGTGGGGGGGAGCGCCAAATTTGAGGGCATCGAGCAGAAATCCAAAGCGCAGTTTCTGCTGTTCGGGGTTGATGCCCAGGATCGAGAAAATTTCCTGTTGAATATCCATGCGGTGGATACGAATCGAGCCACCCCCCAATTCGTAGCCGTTGAGGACGATGTCGTACGCCTTGGATTTCAGGGAGGATAAAACGCCCTGATCCCGGTTGGAGAGGTTTGACATGTCCTCATCGCGCGGCGAGGTGAAGGGGTGATGCACCGCGTTCCATTTTTTCTCCTCCGCATCCCAATCCAGCAGCGGGAAATTGACCACCCAGACCCACGCCCAGGGGGTTGAGGGTTCGAGTTTGAGGTCGCGCGCCATTTTCAACCGCAATTCGCCCAGAACCTTGTGAACGACGCCCGGTTGGTCGGCGGCGAAACAGAGCAGATCACCCTCCTTGGCCTCCATTCGCCCGATCAAGGCAGGAGCGATGCCGGAGAGGAACTTGGCGATGCCGGTGTCCAGGCCGGTGGCCGTGACCTTGCTCACCGCCAGACCTTTGGCGCCATACCCCTTGGACCAGTCGGCCAGGGCATCGGTCTCCTTGCGCGTCAACTTCGCGCCGCCGGGGACGCGGATGCATTTCACCATCGCTGCGGATTTGAAGACGCCAAAATCGGTGGTGTGCGCCAGATCGGTGACATCCATCAGTTCCATGCCGAAGCGCAAATCGGGGCGGTCGGTGCCATAACGGTTGACCGCCTCATCGTAATCCATGTGCGGGATCGGATCGGGAATTTCAACGCCCAGAATCTCCTTCCAGATCGTCCGCAAAAGCCCTTCGATGATGGCGATGATGTTTTCCTTGTCGATGAAGGACATCTCCACGTCCAGTTGCGTGAACTCGGCCTGTCGGTCGGCGCGGGGGTCTTCATCGCGGAAACAGCGGACGATCTGCATGTATTTGTCGACGCCGCCAACCATCAAAATCTGCTTGAACAACTGCGGCGACTGCGGCAGGGCATAAAACGATCCCGGCACCAGCCGCGAGGGGACGATGAAATCGCGCGAACCTTCTGGGGTGGATTTGGTCAGGAAGGGGGTTTCGATCTCCCAGAATCCGCGTTCGCCGAGGTAGTCGCGCATGATTTTGCTCACGCGGTAGCGCGTACGCAGGGTTTGGCTCATTTCCGGGCGACGCAGATCGATGTAGCGGTATTCCAGCCGGCGTTCCTCGTTGATCGACTCATGCTCATCGGGCGTGAAGGGGGGGGTGGCGGCGGCACTAAGCAGGTCCATCGTCTGGACGTGGATTTCGATTTCGCCGGTGGGAATTTTCTTGTTCAAGGCCTCGGCCGACCGCGCGGTGATCTTGCCGCTGATGCTGATGACAAATTCGCTGCGCAGGCGTCGGGATTCTTCGTGAACCAGTTGTCCGCAGGTGTCGGGGTCAAAGACCAGTTGGGTGATCCCGTCGCGGTCGCGCAGGTCCACAAAGACCAGCCCCCCATGATCGCGATAGGAATGGACCCACCCCGCCAGTTTGACGGTTTTACCGACATCCGACTGGCGGAGTTGTCCACAGGTTTGCGTACGATAACGGGTTTCAATGGCTTCCATAGATTCTTTCAGTTATATCGGTCGGCACAAAGTATCGCGATCCGGGCGCTTGCGTCGAGGGGGCGCATCCGATTCGGCCGGGGGTATAATCAAACCATGCCGATTCTCACCCGGATGACCGAACAAAAACGACGGCCCAACCGACGAAACATCCATCTGGATGGGCGGTTTGCCTTTGGGGTCAATCTGAACGTGGTGGCTCAGTTTCATCTCAAGGAGGGGATGGAATTGACGGACCAGCAGGTGCTGGACATACAGCGGGGGGAGGTTCGTCAGGAGTGCATGGACAAGGCATTGCGGTTCCTTGAAAGGCGGTTGTACAGCCGCCATGAGCTGCACACCCGGCTGACCCGCGGCGAATATGGGCCGGCGGTTATTGAGGAGGTTCTCAATGATCTGCAACGCCTCGGTTATGTGGACGATGAGCGTTTTGCCCGCACCAAGGCGCTGTCAGCGGCCCAACACAAGCATCATGGCAAACGTCGTGCGATGCTGGAATTGATCAAATCGGGCGTGGATCGCACGACGGCGGATCGGGCGCTGGAAACGGTATATGAAGTGCATGATTCCATGGCGACGGCACGGCAACTGGCGAAAAAGAAAGCACCTTCCCTTCGCAGGCTTGATCCTTTGGCCGCTCGGCGAAGATTGGCGGGGATGCTGTTGCGGCGGGGGTTTGATTACGAAACGGTCCGGCCGGTGATTGATGAGGTGTTGGGGGATGAGCCGGCGGATGATTCGGGCGATCAGAGCGCCTGAATTTTGTGTTCGATCCGAGCAATGGCATCGGGGGTTAGCCGCCTGGGTTCATCGTCGGCAAGTTGATTGTTGTACCAGAGGGTTTGATCGTACTCCCGGCGGGCGTCATCGTGCCGGCCGGTGGTGGCCAGCACATCGGCGTATTGCTCGCGGGTGGTCAGGTCATTGGGATTCAGTCGCAATGCCGCCGACAGGTCGTCGATGACCTGTTGGAGATTGGGTTGAGGCAGACGCAGTTCAAATTGCGCCCGCATCAGCAGCGGATCGGGCGAGGTAGGGTTCAGCGAGTGGGCCTTGTCGATCATCTGGCGGATTTTGGCGGGAGAATCGCCCGCGAAGATCATCGCCCGCGCGGCACGAAAGGCATAATCGAAATTATCCACCGGGGACAATTCCATCGCCTGCTGATAGAGCCGGGCCGCATCCATCGGGTGGTTGGCCCGTAACTGGTCATCACCCGATTGTGCGGATGCTTCGGCCATCGCGATGGGCACTGCGATCAGGAACCACGCCGTCAGCCATAGCACCGACACCGCTGACAACAAACCGATCCACAAACCACGACGGTAGGGGCGAGGATTGATTTGCCCGCGCGATCCCATGCCGGCCCCGATCAGCATCGCCAGCATCAACAATGGCCCGACGCTGGTGTCGAACATGGAAAAATCGACCAGATTGTGAATCAGGAAAATTCCCGCCGCGATCAGGACAGAATACATCAACCAAGGGGCAGATCGGTCGTCCAATTCGCCTTGGGATTGCGGCTTGTTGGCGAGAATAATCGCCCCAATCAGAATTGCGCACAGATAAAGCAACCGTTTGAATAATTCGATGATCGCGAAGGCCGACCCTTGCGAAAAATCGATGGAGGCGAAAATGTTGATCAGGATCGCGGCCGAGCCGATGGCGCCGATGACGCGAAGGGCCGACAATCGCGAGTGTTGCGGTGCGGATGTTGGCATTGACGGGCGTGACAATTCCCACCAGAGCCGCAGGAGCCACGCGACCAGGAAAATGACGCCGACGATGCCCAGTTCGGTCAGCACGCGGATGATGAAATTGTGCGGGTCTTTGATCTCCTCGGGCGCATCGGGCAGGCGATAGGCCAGATAATGCTGGCCAAAATTGGCCCAACCGACGCCGATCCAAGGATGTTCGGCGCGGAACATTTCCCATGAGGCGATCCAGT
Organism: Phycisphaerales bacterium; assembly: GCA_020847545.1. Classification (GTDB taxonomy): domain Bacteria; phylum Planctomycetota; class Phycisphaerae; order Tepidisphaerales; family Tepidisphaeraceae; genus JADYZN01. The sequence continues at coordinate 26,024 of JADLBV010000026.1, read as the reverse complement.
ATTTCCAGCGAAACGCCAAGCTGACGCTGGGGAGTGTGCCGTGATAAAGCCCATGTCCGATGACGGCCAACATGCCAAGCAAAATCACCAATACCGACAGGACAAAGACCAGTCTGCGCCGACGAGCCAGCCAAGGCCCGAACAGGCCGACAAAGAGGAGCAACCCCGCGCCCAGGATCGGGGAGATCATCGCAGCCTTGCTCTGGGTGTAATAGATGATCCACCCGGCCGATAATAGAGCGATGATTGGCAGTCCGATTCTTCCATCAATCGGGCGGTCGCGCAATAATTCCGCCAGCCAACCCAGCGCCACGATTGCCAGCATCACGGTCGCGGCGGCGTATGTGTTGGGGGATGCCGAGAAGCCGGCCATTTCGCCATTGGTGATTTTTCTCTCGAATTGTTGAGCCGAGAAGGAATCGGGTTGCCAGCCGCGCTCGGCGAATATCTGTGTCCGGTTCTGCTGAAAACTGCGTTGCAGGTCCGGCAGTTCCACATAGCGATAAATGGCCCCGTGAACCGCGTAGGCCAGCAATAATCCCAGTGCGATGGCCGCCACCAGACGAATGTGCCGCCATGTTCGCACCAGTTGCGCGGTTGCCCAGATGATGGCCAATGCCGCAACCAGATGGGTGGATGTGATCAGCGTCAAAAATCGGTCATCGGCCCAGCGTGTGCTGAGCATCGCCCAGCCGACCAGCAATCCCAGCGGCAATGCGCTGTAGCATCGCACCAGGGCGAAGGTTGGGTCATATGCCCGGCGGGTTAAGACCAACAACGCCGGCACGCAGCAGAGCAGGTCAAGAAAGATGGATGTGGTGATACCCACGCCGCGCGGGATGGGGGAGGAATTGGGATCGACCGCGAAGGGATCGCGCTGATATTCCATCATCGTCGCCCGCGCCGCGACGAGGGCGAGAATCAACGCAAGAGCCACCCGTGACAGCAAGAGCCAGCGGCCCGGCTCGTCAGCATCGATGGTTCGCGGAAAATTTGTATTTCGGTTGCTCGTGGCCATGTGACATCAGTCGGGTTGGGATGAAGCGGGGGTTGAATCGGCCGGCGCGCGGGGGGCTGTTGGCAACGGGTGTTGTTCCAACAAGGCGACCACTCCCAGCACCAGGAGGGTTTGGATGACAATCAGAATCGCCGCGAAGGTGGATTGCACATGGGGCAGCAGCATCGCCGCGATGGCGGTCGCGGCCGTGACCAGATAGATGCACAGGACGGCCGTTCGTTTGCTCATGCCGCGCGCCACCAATCGATGGCTGAAATGATTGGTGTCACCCACAAAGGGGCTTTTGCCCCGGCTCATGCGGATGATGCTGACCACGATCAGGTCGTACAAAGGCAATGCCAGCACGATGATCGGCGCGAACAGTGAATACCAGCCGGCCGCCAACTGCGTGTCAGGGGGCAAAAAGGTGGTTCGGACAGTCAAAATGCCCAGTAAAAAACCGATAACGAGGCTACCGCTGTCCCCCATGAAAATGCTGGCGGGGGAGAAGTTAAAGCAGAGAAATCCCAACAACGCCCCCAACAGCAGCGCCAAATTGGCCGCCACGAACCATTGTCCGATGGAGAGGGCGGTGACCATGAACGCCGCGGTGCAGACCGCCGCCACGCCTGCCGACAGGCCATCCATGTTGTCCAGAAAATTAAAGGCATTGGTGATGGCGGTGATCCATAAAATGGTCAGCACCACCGAAGCGACATCTCCCAGCGCGGTGAGAATCCGCAGATCAAACTCGACCACAAGAAACGCGGTGATGGCGAGTTGCGCCAATAGTTTGATGTACGGCCCAAGGGCTTTTTTGTCGTCGATCAGCCCCAGCAGATGGATTGCGAAGGTGCATCCCAGAATGGCCCACGCCAGCGGGGAACGCAGCCGCACGCCGCCAACGGATGCCATCCAGTCGGCGCTCTGTGGTTGGGCAAACCATGACACCACCAACACCGCGACGACCGGCAATGCAAAGGCCCAGAATATCGCCACTCCCCCTCCCAGTGGTTTGGGTTGAACGTGGATTTTGCGATGGCCGGGCTTGTCCACAAAGCCGATGCGCGGGGCGATGCGCTTCATGGCGGCCGTCAAAAGCCAGCTCAGAACAAAACTGACCCCGCAAAGAGAGACAATCGGTGCGATCATTCAGAAGTCGAGAATACCCGCCGAACGACAAAAATGAAGCGGCGGCGGTTGTTTATGGCAGACGGGCACGCAGTACATCCACTTGCTCTTCCAATTCCTTGAGTTGTTGGGTTAAGACGCGCCGATCCTCTTTCTGGGCGGCTTGCTGGAGTCGTTTGCGGACTTCACGGGCTTCGAGTTCAAGACGTTCGATCTGGGCGATGATGTCCGATTCGGGGTTGTAAACCGTGCTCATGGCGTCACTCCCTGATGTTCGGTGAATGATAGTATCCGCATGCCCAAAAGGCAATGAAAAAATATTCCGAAGTGACGTTATGTTAAGCAGTTACGGTTCGATTTGAGGAAGGCAATTGACGGGCTGGTACACCGACGACGGTGGCATTCAGCGGGACATCTTCCAACACCACGGCACCCGCGCCGACGATGGCAAAAGAACCGATGGTGAGGTTTTGGATGATCCGCGCGCCGATGCCGACAAAAGCGCCCTGCTCCACCCGCACCCGGCCGGCCAGTATCGCGCCGGGGGCGATGTGCGAACCTGCTTCGATCCGACATTCATGGTCCACGATGGCACCGGTGTTGATGATGGTGGAGTCGGCAAGTGTGGATTGAGTGCAGACAATCGCACCGGCCGCGATAACGACATTTCGGCCGATCTGCACGCCCGAACAGAGTCGAGAAGTGGGATGAATGGCGTTGATGAGTTCAAAACCATGTTCCAAAAGGAATTGCGCCTGGGTGAGTCGGTTGCGATTATCTCCGATGGCGACGATTGCTCGCGAAATATTCTGTTTTCGGAGCTTTGGCAGTAGGTTGATATCGCCCAGAACATCCAAATCCATCACCTGTGTGCCGGCCAGTGTGGGGTCGGAATCGATGAATCCAACCGGCGTGTATTGGCCGGCGGCGCGCAGAATATCCAGCACCACCCGTCCATGTCCGCCGGCGCCAATAATTAACGTTTCCATGCAAGTCAGAACAAAAGCCTAAAGTTGGGTCGGCGGTCTTGCAAGATCGTCATCCTGTTTCTAGTCTCTACCCCCTGTAAACGAATCTCTTTATAGCCTCTAGCCCAGGAGCCACCATGGCGGAAGCCAATCAGGAATTTCCGACGATTCTCGGACCGGATGCGACGTTTAAGGGGGAATTGAGTTTTGAAAAGGGCCTGCGGTTGCACGGCCGGCTGGAAGGGAAAATCACCACGCCCGGCCGACTGCATGTGGCCAAGGAGGCCAAGTTGCAGGCGGATGTGGAGGCCGGCGCGATCATCATCGAAGGGGATGTCCACGGCAATCTGGTTGCCAACGACCGCATCGAGATGAAGCAGACCGCCCGATATGAGGGTGATTTACGCGCCAGCAAACTGGTGGTGGATGAAGGGGCGGTTTTCAGCGGCCATGTGACGGTCGGCCCGGAAGCCGTCAAGAATCGTCCGGCGCAGGGTTCGGGGACGCCGAACATGGCGCGGCCGGCGGTTGGCGGAATGTCGCCGGCCCAGCCGCAACCGATCAAGTGATATTTCCCGGCCGAGCCGTCAGTGCTGTCAGGAAGTAGGGCATGGCCGCCAACGAATACAATGTCCCTTCGCCCGATGATCGGACCACGATCATCTGCCTGTACTGCGACCGCGCGCAGGAGGTGGGGCGCAAGGCGATGAGCGTCACCTGCAAGTTCTGTCACAAGCCGTTGCGGCTGGAGGACTTGCGATTCAAGGAATATCAGGCCCGTCGGGTGATCGACACCTGCGGGATGGTGACGGTGGAAAAAAAGGGGAATGTCGTGACCGACAAGGTCAACTGTGGTGGCCTGATTGTTCGCGGAAAATTGAAGGGAAAAATCGTCAGCCGCGGGCCGGTGCTGATCGGACCGGAGGCGGAGGTCAAGGGGGATGTCAGCGCCCCGGTCCTGGCGGTGGGAGCGGGGGCGATTCTGGATGGACAATACGCCATCGGTCCCAAACCGCCGGCGGCGACGTAGTTGATGATGTCATATGGATTTGTAGGGTCCGCTCCGCGGACCGGAATTGGAATGGTCCGCGAGGCGGGCCCTACGAATCAGACCATAAACCCTTCAGGTCGGTGTATTCGTAGTCATGTCCTCCCCACCCCCGCCCATCAGCCTGATTGTCCCGACGCTGAATGAGGCGGAAAATCTTGAGTCGTTGGTGGAACGCATCGCGGGGGCATTGGCGGGGCGGGAATATGAAATTTTAATCGTTGACGACAACAGCCGGGATCGCACGCCCGAAATTGCCGCTCAAATGGCAAAGCGGTATCCGTTGCGTCTGCTGGTTCGTCAGCATCCAACCAATGGATTGAGCGGCGCGGTGATGCACGGCATGACGGAGGCAAAGGGGGAGATCCTGGTGGTGATGGATGCGGATTTGCAGCATCCACCCGAGAAAATCCCGGAATTGATCCAAAAGCTGGAGCGGGATGGGGCTGATTTTGTCATTGGTTCGCGATATGCCGCCGGTGGATCGATGCAGCAGGAATGGGGTTTGCTCCGGCGGATCAATTCATCGGTGGCGACGCTGTTGGCACGTCCATTCGCAGGGAAAGTCTCCGACCCGATGTCCGGTTTTTTCGCCCTGCGGCGATCCACCTACGAGCGGGCGCTGCGACTGACTCCATTGGGGTACAAGATCGGTTTGGAGTTGATTTGTAAGTGCAGGGTGCGGCAGGTGGGTGAGGTGCCGATCCATTTTGCGGTTCGTCAGCGGGGTGAGTCGAAGCTGACGGTGAAGCAGCAGTTCAAATATCTGGAACACCTGAGCCGGCTGTACGATTTTTGTTTTCCGCGATTGTCGCCGATTTTCAAGTTTTTAATCGTCACCACGACCGCGTGGTTTGTGGGATGGGGGATTTATCTCTCGATGCTGCGGCTGAAGGTGGGACCGGCGGCGGCGCCGTCAATCGCTTATCTGGGTTCGATCGCGGTGACGGCGGTCTTTCATTTGCGATATGTGCGAACACAGAGGGAATTTATCCTGCGCAAACGTCCCTGGGTGGATTTCTGGTTTATCGCGCTGGCGGAATGGGCGGCCTGCTCATTGGCGGCGGTGTATGCGGCCGCCCGGCTGGATAATCCGTGGGATGTGGAGATTTTTCTCATCAGCTTTGGGCTGGCGACGGTGACGCGGTACATCATGCGCAAGGAATTTTTACAGGATGTGCGCGGATTGCGCCGGGATATGAGGCTGGAGGAGTTGTCACCGATCACTTCCACAGATACTCCGGATGAAAGTAAGGTAGGGGGTTGATGCGTAGTGATAACAATATTCATCAAATCGATTCTCATACCTTCATTTCAGAAGGGGCAAGGATCTGTCGCTGGGATTGGGGCGCGGCGGGGGTCGCACTGCTGATTTTCGCGGGGTTGTCGGCCTATTTCGCGGCCGCCAGCGAGGGATTTCTGGAGGCGGATGGGTGTACGCATTACCTGTATGCCCGATTTGCATTTGCCGAGCCGCATTATTTTGCCAATGTCTGGGGGAGGCCCTGGTGTACGGGGTTGTATGCGATACCGGCCGCGGTTGCGGGGTTGCTTGGGGTTCGGTTGATGAGTCTGGCGCTGGCGTTGCTGTGCGCCATCGTGGCATATCAACTGGCCAAAGAGCAGGGGCATCGCCGGCCGGTATTGGCATTGATTTTGACCCTCGGCCAGCCACTGCTCTTTTTGCATTCGTTCAGTGAATTGACCGAGGTTCCGTTCGCGGCGCTGCTGGTGTTGGCGTTTTGGGCCTATCAGCGCCGGCAATGGCTGGTGATGGCGTTGTTGGCGTCGATGCTGCCATTGGCCCGGCCGGAGGGGTTTGGATTCATCATCCTGGCGGCGGTGGCATTGCTGGCGGCCAGACGATGGACCTGGTTGCTGCTCTTGCCGGTGCCGCTGCTGCTTTGGAATCATGCGGGGTGGGTGCTGAGCGGGCGAAACGGGGTGTGGTGGCGATGGTTGATCGACAACTGGCCTTATTCGGCCAACAGTCTTTATCCGGCCGGGAATCTCTTCAAATTCGCGGCACTGCTGCCGATGCTGGTCTCTCCCTTGGTCTTTCCAATGACTTGCCTTGGCACCTGGCGGAACCTGCGGATTGCGCCAACCGTCCACGCGTTTATTCATGCCGCTCATCGGAATCGGTGCATCGTTTTAACGGCATTGCTGCCATTGCTGGTCCTAGTGGGGCATAGTCTGCTCTATTGGTTGGGGAAAATGGCCAGCAATGGAGAATTGCGATATTTGCTGATTCTGGCTTCATTCTGGGGCATCTTGTCGGCGCGCGGATGGGAATGGTTTTTTGAGCGGTTCAACTGGCGTCGGCCGGTGATATGGGCGGGATTGGCGGTATTGATCCCGGGGGGAGTGAATTTTTATTACCATATGCTGCCGATCCAGCCGGATTCTCAGTGGCGGCGGGCGAAATGGGTGGCCGACTGGTATGAGAACAGTCCGCTAAGGTTGGAATATCCCAAGTTGATGGCAGCCCATCCGGGAATCTTTTATTTTCTGGATTTAAGCGTCAACGACACCGGCCGGGCAAGACAATGGAATTTGGAGACCGTACGCCAGGCCCCCGGCGGGACGATTCTGATCTGGGATCCGATCTATGGGGTTTACAACGCCACCGGCGATCATTCGATTCACATCAAAGATTTGCTCGATGCCGGTTGGATTGCCGACCCGATGGTGGAGGCGAGGCTGAATCGCCCAATCGACCAGCCGGAAGCGGGGCATCCGCTGCAAAAAATTGAACCATCGGCGGGGCAATGGCATATCTTTTTAAGCCCCACCAACCAGTCACGCCGGCCCACTGTCATCCGTTGAAACCGGTTGGAGATACGCCAGCAGTTCCCGATTTCCCTTGCCGCCGCGAATGGGGCTGTCGGCCATGGCCAGGATGGTCATGCCTGCCGCGGTGATGTCCGCCCGCACCTGTTCGATGACCCGCGGCATCGCCTCTTCATTGAGTATTCCCTTGTGTCGCTGCGCCCCCTCGGCTTCGTAGTGCGGTTTAATCAGGGAGATGATGGTTCCATTGGGGGCGAGCATCTTGATCGCGGCCGGCAGGATGTTGCGCTGGCGGGTCCAGGCGACATCGATGGTTACCAGTGAAACCGCTTCGGGAAGCTGCACATGCATCGCGTTGGTGCGTTCCATGACGACAACGCGGGGATCCTTGCGGAGCTTCCAGTCCAGCACACCGTAACCCGTGTCGATGGAATAGACCTTGGCGGCGCCGTGTTGCAACAGACAATCGACAAACCCGCCGGTGTTGGAACCCAGGTCCGCGCAGATCAAACCGGCGACATCAACCCGAAAGACATTCAGGGCGTGTTCCAGTTTGAATCCAGCGCGCGATGCGAACTCGGCCATGAGGGCAATTGTATGGACCTTTGGACCAAATTGCAGCGTTGCTTACACCCCGATACACTCAATGCAACATTCACTCAGAAGGAAAACATGATCGAGAAGATTTTCAAAGCCTACGACATTCGCGCCACCTACCCCAACCCCTTAAACGAGGAATCGGCCTGGCGGGTGGGACACGCCACGGGGCAATATCTCAAGCGCAGCCGACAGAATCTGCCCGAATCCGCACGGGTCAAGCTGGAAGACACAATGGTCGTCAGCAGGGACATGCGTCCCAGCTCACCGGATTTGTGCCGAAACCTTTCGGATGGGATTCGATCCACCGGCATGAATGTGATCGACATCGGCATGGTTGATACCTCCATGATCTATTTCGCGATCAATCATCTCGACACGGTGGGGGGGATACAGACCACCGCATCCCACAACCCGGTACAATACAACGGCTTTAAGATCTCCGGTCCCAAGGCCAAGCCGATCGGATCGGCCAGCGGTCTGGATGACATCAAGCGCATCGCCACCACGCTGCGGGTGGGGCAGACCGGTCTGCAGGGAAAATATGAGGAGCGCGACATCTGGCCCGCCTACCGCCAGCATGTCCTGAAATTCATGAACATGGGGAGAAAACTCCGCGTCGCGGTCGATGCCAGCAACGGCATGGCGGGCAAAATGGTCCCGGCCGTCTTCGGCGGCGTGCCCAATCTGGAGATCATCCCGATTTTGTTTGAAATCACCGGCTCCTTCGTCCACGATCCCAACCCGCTGGTGGAAAAAAACCTCGACATGCTCAAGGAAAAAATGGCGCAGGTGAAACCGGACATCGGCGTCTGCTTTGACGGGGATGCGGATCGGTGCATTTTCCTCGATGAAAATCAGAAGGTGATCGGCTCGGATATCATCACCGCCCTGCTGGCCCGCGATTTTCTGGGCCAGCCGGGCAATGAAGGATCAACGGTCGTCTATGACCTGCGTTCCAGCCATGTGGTCCCCGATGAGATACAGGCCGCCGGCGGCGTTCCCCGGCGTGACCGCGTCGGCCATGCGTTCATCAAAAAGACCATGGCCGAAACCCAGGCGATCTTCGGCGGCGAATTGTCGGGACATATTTATTTCCGAGACAATTTTTACGCCGACTCGGCCGCCATCGCCTTCGCCCGGCTTGTGTCGGTCCTCTCCAATCAGCCCAAGTCACTGGGGAACCTGGTGGCGCCCCTTTATCGCTACAGCCAAAGCGGTGAATTGAATTTTCAGGTTGAAGACAAGGACGCCAAAATCCGCGAACTGGCCGAGATGTATAAAAAGGCGAAGATCGATTATCTCGACGGGATCACCATCGACTTTGGCGACTGGTGGTTCAACGTCCGCAAGAGCAACACCGAGCCGCTGCTGCGGCTGAATCTCGAAACCAAGACCCTGGCGTTGCTGGAGGAGAAATTGCGCGAACTCAAGCGTGTTCTGGGAGAGCCGTTGGAGGGACATTGATCGCAAGGAGCCAGGGGATAGTTGTAGGGTGGGGTTCATCCCCACCGATTTGATTATCGCATCTCCCAATCTCAGACTCGCCGTGCAAGCACCTGTAGCTGCATCTGAAACCACTCGTGAAATATTCGGCCGCTGAGTGCATCGGCGGCGCGCAGCCACCTGCTGCGGGGGGTGGCGGCCGACAGATATTTATCAAACCAACGCTCTGGTCGCAGACCGGCCAGCCGACACCAACGCTCCAGTCGACTGACCGACAGAACCTGGAGATGGGTGGCGTCAAAGATGCCAATGGGTTCTTCGGGCCAGTCGCCCCGGACCATGAATGTCCACAAGACCTTCAAATTGCGCATGTTGGGGACCGATATCGCTACCCAGCCGCCCGGTTTGACACAAAGGGTGAATCGGGCCAGTCGATCCCAAGCCCGCGGCAGATGTTCGATCACATCCGCCAGAATCAAACCATCGAGCGAATCGGGCGCGAACGGTTGCAACTCATCCCCGGCCACCACACGGGCACTGGTCAGTCGTCGGGCGGCCAATTCGATGGCGTTGGCTTCAACATCGACCCCATGCACCTGTCGGCCGGTCTTGATCAATTCCCATTCGGTGGCGCCACTTCCGCACCCGATCGATCCGATCACCCGCCCATCCTCTGGGATCATGCGGAGAATGTCGTCGCGCGCCTGATCCGGATAGGGATAATTCAGCGAGGGTTGCATTGCTTTGCCCCTTTCTCAAAAAGACTCTCTCCACTCCTTCCCACCGATTGTACCCGCAAGGAACCAGGGATGGCACGAACGGCAGCCTCATCCGCAAATCAGCGAAAAACTGAATAAATCATGCGTTCCCTTCCATCGGGTTGGCGCGCGATGATGAATCCATCGTGCAGGGGGATGTCCATTGTTCCGGAGGCTTTATGAGCCAGAGGCATTTCATCAGCGGCGGACGATATCCGGTCTTGCGGACCCTTGGGATTTTGTATCTGATCGGCGCGGGGGTCTCGGTGCTGGTGGGGATCGCGGCGTGCATCTGGGCGCTGGCCAGTGCGCCGGCGAACTGGGGGGACCGCCTCATGCTGGCCGTAGGCGTTTTGGCGGCCACCTTTTTCCTCTTCATCACCATGCTGGCGATCGCCGAGGTGCTCAAGCTGGTGATCGACATCGAACACAACACTCGCATGACAGCCATGAATTCAACCCCCATGCCTTCCGATCCCATGGCCAAACCAACCGATGGCGGCGTGTCGATGCCGCAAAACCGACTGCACACGCTCGATGAGGAGACGGCCGAGGCGGCCCTGTTGCGCGGCCATTGATCCGTATTCAATTGGGTAAATAAACAAGGACGCAGTTAGTGGAATCGTTGCGTTGTGTTAGGTTGACGTACCAAGGCACTGCGAATGAGATGCGGACGCTCTATATCCCTTGATTTTAACCAAATCGATGCCCCGTGAAATGGATGAACACATCCTCCAGCGTCGGTTTGCCGACCGAGACCGATTCCACCAGCCCCGGCAGCGCGCCAATCAAAGCCGGGATGAATTCATGCCCCCGCTCCCGCTGGATGCGCAGGGTTTGATCAATTGGTTCGGGGATGATGTCAAAATTCTTCTGAATCAATTCCCTGGCCCGATTGGGATCGCTCGTGCTGAGTGTGATCACATCCCCCCCAAGGGTTGATTTGAGCGTTGCCGGCGAATCACACGCCACCAGCGAACCCTTTTCCATGATCGCCAGCCGCCCGCATTTATCCGCCTCATCCATCAGGTGGGTCGTCATCAGGATCGTCACTCCATCGTGCGCCTGAATCTCCTGCAGATAATGCCACAGGTCGATCCGCGCCCCCGGGTCCAACCCGGTGGAGGGTTCATCCAGCAACAGGACACGCGGCTGATTCAACAACCCCTTGGCCAATTCCACCCGCCGGCGCATCCCGCCCGAAAAATTTCCCACCTTTTCATATCGCCGGTCGATCAGTTTCAGCCGCGACAACAGCCGTTCCATCCGTCGATTCAATTCCGCCCCACGAATGCCATACAGATGCCCATGATGCCGCAGGTTTTCATCGGCCGTCAGTTGCTTGTCCAGCGATGGATACTGAAACACCACCCCGATCTGCTGTCGAATCGCTTCCCGCTGGCTCAGCAGGTCCATCCCCAATATCCGAACATTCGTCGGCGGCTGGTCCTGCGATGGTCTGATCAACGTACACAAGATGCGAAACAACGTCGTCTTGCCCGAACCATTTGGCCCCAGAAATCCGAAAATCTCCCCCTGTCGAACCTCCAGCGACAAATCGCGCACCGCCACATGCTCCCCATACGCATGGGTCAAATGCTCGATCCGCACCACGGCCGATCCCGACTGATTCGCTTCATTGACCGGCACGTTCATCCGCCACCTTTCACATCAAATACAAAAATCCGAACAACACAACCCACACACCCACCACAAAATGCCAATACATCCCCACATATTCGGTTGTTGCCGCAAACATCCTGCCCCGCGATGCCTGAACCCCCAGCAACATCAACGCCACCAATCCACCCGCCAGATGCGCCCAGTGTGCCCCTGTCAACAGGGCATACGAAGCCCAAAACCGATTCTGTCGCATGTCGCCAATGGGCTGAAGACTTCCGACAAACAGAAAACCGAACCCCAACAGCACCGTCAACGCAATCATCCCCACCACACGCCGATTTTTCCCCAATCGCGCGGCCGACACCGCCAACATCATCGTCACCGATGACCCCAGCAACACCACCGTTTCACCCACTTCGACAGACCTTTTCAACTTCATCGACTGCGATTCAAACATCATCGGCGACGCTGATCGCAATACGATATAAGACCCCGCCAACCCGATGAAAAACATCATCTCGGCCGCCAGAAACATCCATATCCCCACTCTCCCGGCCGAAATGGGGTGAACCGATTCATGATCCGGCATATTTCACCTTCAACTCCACCGGCTTCCCATCCTCAACCGTCACCGCCTGCTCCTGCCGCCCCAGCCGCTCGTGCCAAGTCACCAGCTTATATCGGCCCGGCGGAATGTGTTCGATCTGAAACGACCCATCCGCCGCCGAAAGCGCCGACAAGGGTGTATTCACCACCGCGATCCACGCGCTCATCCACGGATGCACATCACAGCGCACATGAATCCACTCCGGAAACTTGAACGTGACCGTCTTTTCCTGCCCCGCCCCGGTCATGCCAAAATTGGCCGGTTGATTTTTCTGCGGGTCGTAATGCACATTGTGCAACGTCGGATCACTGGAATGAATCCGCACCGGCTGGCCCACCCGAACCAGCAGCACATGCGGCAGATACTGGCAATTCTTCTGATCCAGCACCGCCGGGGCCGTCGGCGGTAATCCACCAATCTCCGGCCCACCCTCCAGATAAACCACCGTATTTTTCAACCCACCCTGCCCATCCACCAGCAGAGTCTCCTCCTTCAACGGTGTCGAACCCTCATGGCAAGGCTGATTGGCGATGGTGCGCATCTCCGGCACCGTCCCCTCAAAAACCACCCGTCCCCGCACGATCCCATTGCCGACCAATTGAGTCGTCGGCCCGGCCGTCACCGTTGAATTATCCTTGGTCGAACCCCTGTCGCACCCCGCCCCCAGCCCAATCATCCCCGCCAGCAAGATACCAATCACCCAGCGTTTTCGTTTGCCCGCGACTCTCACCATATCTCCATCATTTACAGACGATCCAGCATCATCACACCCAGCAACAACGGCAGATAAATGATCGACGCGAAAAACAACTTGCGTGCGTCCAGCCGAGTCTTCGAGATCGCCGCCGAGACGCCGAATGACAAAAACCCAAGCCCCAGCAGCACCGCCGCCGTGAAATATACCGCCCCGGTCATCCGCAACATCGGCGGCATCAAACTGATCGGAATCAGCGCAAGGGCATAAATCACAATCTGCCTCCCGGTGATTTCCAACCCCGGATCCACCACCGGCAACATCGCAAACCCGCCCCGCGCGTAATCATCCTTGTACAAAATCGCAATCGCCAGAAAATGCGGCATCTGCCACATGAACAATATCCCAAACAGCGCCAACGCCTCCATCGACAATCCCCCCTGACAGGCGCTCCACCCCATCACCGGCGGAATCGCCCCCGGCACCGCGCCGATCACCGTGTTCAACGTCGATATCCGCTTCATCGGCGTGTACAGAAAAACATAACTCCCGATCGTAAACGCCCCCAGCAGCGCCGTCAGCACATTGACAAACAACGCCAGCCACGCCACCCCCCCGATCGCCAGCGCCACCCCAAACCAGAGCGCCTCCCACGGCATCATCCGCCCGGCCGGCAGCGGCCGGTTTTGTGTCCGCGGCATCAGAATGTCATATTTACGTTCGATCAACTGATTAAAAACCCCCGCCGCCGACGCCGCCAACGCCGTCCCAAACAGCGTATGCAACAGCAAAACCCACTGCATCGAATCGCGGCTGGCCATGTAAAACCCGACCATCGTGGTGATGACGATCAGAAAATTCATTCGCGGCTTGGTCAATTCATAATAATCATGCAGCCGCGCCGACAATGATGCCGGCCGAACCACCGCTTCCTCGACCACCGTTGTTGAAGTATCAATATCCATGAATCAATTAACCCACCGCCCCGGGGGCGGAACCAATCACATTAAATCGTTGTGCCGAAGCTTCAACGCCCGCCGCGTCAACGCCATTGAGCCGTCTCAAATGCCAAATCCGCAGCGTCACAACAAACGTACAGACCAGCAATAACGCCCCGGTCGCCACATGCGCGCTGGCCAGGTCCGCCGGCTTTCGCCACAGAACCGTATACACGCCCAACGCCAACTGTACCACCAGCAGCCCCAAAAGCATCCATCCGGCCCGTTTCAGAAACACTGCCTGTCCATGCCTTCTCAGCAGATGAACCGCCAATCCAATCACCCCGACGCTCACCACCACCGCCCCCATCCGATGCGTAAAATGCACCCAAACCTGCCACAGACTCACCCGCTGATCCAACTTCGGATCACCCAACCGCGACAAATTGGCGGCCTGCAACTCCTGTGCGTTGGTCGGTGGCAACACATGCCCATAATTGAGCGGAAAATCCGGTATCGCCAACCCCGCCTGCTCGTGCCGCATCACCGCCCCGATGATCAGTTGGGCATAAATCAGACAAACCGCCGTCAATCCCCACCCCCACGCCCGCCGCAATGAAGTGGCATTCAAGGTCGAATTTGTACTGTTGGCAATCTGGTTCACCCACCACTTCGAGGTCATCACCGCCGCGGCCGCCGACAAACAGAAAAACGCCTGCGCGAAACACGCATGAACAATCGCCAAATCCAGATTCACCATCACCACCCGCAAACCACCCAGAATCCCCTGAAATATGACCGCCCCCAAAATCGCCATCGCGAGCCATCGAACGCTTCTTCGCGCTTCGCGCGTGCGAAAAGGCAACGCCGCAAAGCAGATCAACGATATTCCCCCAAAACCCACCGCCACCTGATGCAAATTCGCCACCCCCGCCCCAAGGGTCAATATGGCACACGAAATCGCAATGTTGCGCAAAATGCGCGCCGTGCGCGCAGCGCCCGCCGGCGCCCACGCCCGCAACACCAGCAAAATCGAACAAAACCCCACCAAAGTCCCCATCAGCCGGTGGGTGTGCTCATAAAATATCCCGCCAATCCATAAATTGGGCGGGAACAAAAACATGTTGTACCCATAGCTGTTGGGCCAGTCGGGGACCGACATCCCCGCCTTGTGGCTGGTGACCAGTCCGCCCAGAAAAATCAGCGGAAAAGTCGCCGCCATCGTGGCGATGGCCAGCCAATGAAGCACCGGACTGTATGTGGCGTCGCGTTGCATGATCTTGCGATAAATTCAACCATTTGTCCCTATGGAATCGGCCAACACGCGGGTTTGCGGCAGCCAGTCCTCGGCGACCAAAGGCGAAGAATACTCATAAGGCCCCCGATGCACCACCGGAATGCGGATAAAATTGCCCGCCGGCGGGGGGCTGGCGGCCTCTGTCCATTCCAGAGTGTTGGCCTGCCACGGATTGGCCGGCGCGGCACGTCCCCAAAACCAGCTCCCGATGAAATTGATGATAAACGGAATCTGCGCCAACGCCAGTGCGAACGCGCTGTAACTGATGAACTGATTCATCGGCTTGAAATGCGCCCAAAGCTGAAAGTTGGTGTAATCCGCGTAACGCCTCGGAAACCCGCCGATCCCCAGGATGTGCATCGCGAAAAACGTGCAGTTGAAGGTGATGAACGTCAGGACAAAATGAACATAACCCAGTTTGTCGCTCATCATCTTCCCAAACATCTTGGGATACCAGAAATAAATCGCCGCGAAGACACCGAACATCGACCCGCCAAACAGGACATAATGAATGTGGGCCACGATGAAATAGGTGTCGGTAATGTAAATGTCCACCGGCGTCGATGCCATGAATATGCCCGACAACCCCCCAATGACAAACATCGAAACAAACGCGACCGCGTTGCACATCGGGATGGTCAATCGAATGTTCCCTCCCCACATCGTCGCCAGCCAGTTGAACACTTTGACCCCCGACGGAACCGCGATCAACATGCTGGAGATGGCAAACGTGGTCCCCAGCGCCGGGTTCATCCCCGACTGAAACATATGATGTCCCCAAACCACAAACCCCAAAAAGGCGATTGCTCCCATCGCATAAACCATCGGCCGATAGCCGAAGACCGGCTTTCGCGAAAAGACCGCCAAAATGTCCGACACCATCCCCATCGCCGGCAAAATCATGATGTAGACGGCCGGGTGTGAATAAAACCAGAACAGATGCTGGTGCAGCAGCGGCACGCCCCCATCTGAAAAAAATCCGGTCAGTCGATGATGGTCCATCAAATTCATCACCATCGCCGCGCTCAACACCGGCGTCGCCAGCAACACTAGAATCGCGGTGATGAACAGCGACCAGACCGACAATGGCAATCGGAACATCGTCATCCCCGGACAGCGAAACATCGCCACCGTGGTGATGTAGTTGATCGCGCCCAGCAAACTGGCGAACCCCAACACCAGCAGGCTCAAAAACCATGCCGATTGGCCGTCAAATGCGATGGTTTGCACCATCATGACCCAACCCGCCGCCGCCACGGCAGACAACAGGATCGAAACGCCGACATTCAAAAATCGATTGCCAAGTTGGATGCAATGGGAGCAGACATATCCAAAGCAAAGAAACCCCGCGATGAAATTCATCACCAACGGCACAATCGGCCACTCGGCCGGATTGTTCTGCCAGATGGCGCTCAATGGCGGATAACTCGTCCAACCGGCTGCTGCGGCATTGCCGGGAAGAAAAAACCCCGCCAGCATGATCGCCCCGGCCGGCAACCCCATCCAGAACGACAACCCGTTCATAAATGGAAACGCCATGTCGCGGGCGCCGATCTTCAGCGGAATCAGATAATTCCCAAAGACATTCACCAGCAGCGGAATGATCACGAAAAAAACCATGATCGTCGCGTGCATCGAAAAAACCATGTTATAAAAATCGGGCGGCATCAACCCATCCGCCCACCCCATCACCTTCCCCAGGATCGGCACCGGATGGTTCACATCCCCCGGAAAGGCCAGTTGCCACCGGATCAACATCGCCAGCAATCCGCCCAACGCGAAAAACGCCAGCGACACAAACAAAAACTGCAATGCGACGACCTTATGATCGGTTGAGTAGATATATCGTTTCAACCAGCCGACAGGCGGATGATCCAGAGGATGTGCCGGCAATTTACCGCTCATGGATTTGCCCCTCCTCCATGTGTTTCATATTTGGCGGCATATTCCTCCTGTGAAATCACCACCATCCTCCCCTGCATCGTGTAATGCCCCTGCCCGCACAATTCCTGACAAGCGATCTCAAAATATCCCGGCGGACCAAGCTGCTTGTTGGTCACCGTCGGCGTAAATGTAAACACCCCCATCAACCCCGGAACCGTATCCAGTTTGACCCGGAAATTGGGCAACGTGAAGCTATGTATCACATCCTTGGAGGTCAGATACACATCCACCGGCCGATTGACCGGCACTTCCATCACCCGCGCCATCGCCCCCTCATAATCATCATCCTTCCCCTTGGGATCGTCATAAACTTTCCCAAGCGGATTTTCGACGCTGATGTAACGATTGATCTCAAACTCAACCTGATCGGCCGGCAAATCACGCGGCCCAATCACGCCCCCGTGCCGTTTACCATCAGGCCATCTTAGGTCACTCGGCTTGGGATAAACCAGATACTCTCCAAATTCCCCATCCGGTCCCGGATAAATGATGTTCCATTTGAACTGCTGCCCAATGACCAGAATCTTCGCCGACTTGACGGCACGGGGGCGCAATTCAGGGGCATATCGAATGGCGGTCCAAACCTGTTTGCTGGAATAGGTCAACACGCCCAATATCACCGCCGGCACAATCGTCCAGATGATCTCCACACGGGCGTTGCCATGAATATATCTTGCCTTTCGGCCGGCGCGGTGACGATACCGAATCATCAAAACCACAATCGCCCCCTGCACCAACACCATCACCACAACCGTGATCCAGAAAATCCAATCAAACAACCGATCCACCGACCTCCCATGAATGGAATAATTGGGCGGCAACCACCACGAAGACCACTCGCCCGCCAATGTGTTGGATGGGATCAGAAAAATCGCAATCAAAGCAACAAGAAATATCAAATTACAAGGGTTAGCAGGTCGGCCATCATAATGATCACCTCGCCGCTCGCCAACCAAAGATATTGGTTGTTTCCTGCGGGCCAAACCATTGACAGAACCGATAAGAAAAGTAGGGTGGTTGCATCGGGCAGGAGCGATTTTTACATGGATGTTACATCTCGCTCCATTACACGAATTTGGGCAGGTTCGGACGGGTATTTTCATCCCATCCGGCTACATCCAGACAACGGGGTCTGTCGCGATTTATCAGGCGTGCGTCTTCGCCATAAGCCTTGACGCAGGCTGATTTTGTGATTCACGGCAGGCTCGACAGGACCAATCATGGCGAAAAATCCCGTTCTCGACCTACCACTGCATAACTTCATGCGGGCGGAAATCGCCCTCACATTGCAGCAGGTTCTTCAAATTCATACCGTCGGTAGCCTGCTCAACGCATGGCGTAGTCCGAAAAATCAAAAATCTATTGAGCAAGTATTTGATACCCCGCAACAAGCCCGCCATGCCATTGCCGTCTGCGCAACTTGGCTGGGCGTCGCCATGGCCCCCATTCCCGCCCTAGCCGGCGGATGGTGGCGGCCGGACGATCACACCACCGTCCATGCCTGAACAACGCATAGCCTATGTCACAACGCGCAGGCGATGATCGGCTCCGGCGCTCCGTTGCCTGAGTGCAACCACCGTCGCCCATCGTTCTCAATCAAATCCATCGCCCGCTTTGGGCCCCAGGATCCCGGCGCATAACTCTGCGGCGGATTTTTCGACATCGCCCATCCTTCCTCAATCCGGTCAATCACCGACCACGCCGCCTCCACTTCATCGCCGCGAATAAATAGCGTCTGTTCCCCCAGCATCGCATCATGGATCAGCCGTTCATACGCCTCCGGCGGCTCGGTGTTAAACGTGGTGTGATACAGAAAATCCAGCGCCACCGACTTGATGCTCATTTGCGATCCCGGAACCTTCCCATTGAGCCGCCAACTGATCCCCTCCTCCGGCTGAACCCGGATCACCAGGTCGTTGGGATAGACCGGCGATTCACACTGCTTCTGAAACAGCGTCAAAGGCGGCGACCGGAACCGCACCACGATCTCGCTCAGTTTCTCCTCCAGAAATTTCCCCGTGCGAAGATAAAACGGCATCCCGCTCCAGCGCCAGTTGTCGATGTACAGCTTCACCGCCGCGAATGTCTCGGTGGTCGACGCGGGATTGACCTCTTTTTCCTTCAAATACCCCTCGGTCTGATGCCCCGCGTGTTCGCCGGCGGCGTATTGGCCGCGAACGGTGAACGTATCCACATCCGCGGTCCGTGGCGCGCGAATCGAACGATACACCTTCACCTTCTCATCACGCACCGATTGCGCATCGAGCGCCACCGGCGGCTCCATCGCCACCAGCGCCATCAATTGAAACAGATGATTCTGCACCATGTCACGCAACGCCCCGCTCCGGTCGTAATATCCGCCACGACCTTCCACCCCCAGCGTCTCGCTGACCGTGATCTGCACATGGTCGATGTATTTGTAATTCCAGATCGGCTCAAAAATCGAATTGGCGAACCGCATCACCATCAGATTCTGCACCGTCTCCTTCCCCAGATAATGATCGATCCGAAAAACCTGATCTTCCGTGAAATGATTCAACAACAGGCCATTGAGTTTTTTCGCCGTGGCCAGATCCCGCCCAAACGGCTTTTCGATGATGATCCGTTCCCAGCGGCGGGGGTGCTGCTCATCCTGTCGCGTCTGCCGGCGCTCTCCCAGCCGGGTGATGATCGGTTCAAACGTATTGGGGGGCGTCGCCAGATAAAACAGCCGGTTCCCCGCCTCATTGCCAAATTTCACATCCAGTTGGTCCAGCCTCGACGCCACTTTCGCATGATCCTCGGCCGACCCATAATCCGCCTGTACATAAAAAAGCCGCCCCTCCAGCCTCTTCCACGCCTCCAAATCAATCGGCCGGCTGCGGGCGTGCTTCTCCACCGCCTCGCGGCACTGCCCTCGATACTGCTCATCACTCACGGCCGACCGTGAATACCCGACGATATAAGAATGTTCATTGAGCAACCCCTGCAATGTCAGTTCATACAACGCCGGGATCAGCTTGCGATGCGCCAGGTCTCCGCTGGCTCCGAAAATCACAATCGCGCACGATGGCGATGCTGGCATATAAACCTTTCAATAAAACGCCACTGATACGCACGCGCCGACCAAAGTGCAAGTACGTTGTCGTCCCAACTTGTGCATCCCCATCGCATGACTTAAATTTGCCCAACATGCAATATATTGTTCGCCGATCCAATAAAGCTCCCGATCTGTCTCCAAATGCCGACCTCTCAAGCTGGAATGCCGCCGAGGTCCTTCATGTGGATCAGTTCCGTCCCGAAAGCTCCTCCCATCATCCCATAACCGATGCCCGACTGCTTCATCACGATAAGACGCTGTTCGTCCGCTTCGACGTGCAGGATCAATTTGTCCGCTGCGTCCGCGACCAGTATCAGGACCTGGTCAGCAGTGACACCTGCGTCGAATTCTTCCTCAAACCCAAACAATCCGCCGGTTATTTCAACTTTGAAGTCAACTGCGGCGGCACGATTCTGCTCTTTTACATCGAAGACCCCACCCGTGCCCCAAACGCCTTTTTTACAAAATTCACCACCATCCCCTGGGAACAAGGCCAACTCATCCGCATCCAAAGCTCCCTCCCCAAACGCATCGATCCCGAAATCACCACCCCGGTCAAATGGCAACTGACCGCCTCAGTCCCTTTGTCCATCCTCGAATCATATGTCGGCCCTCTCTCTCCACTCTCAGGCCAAACCTGGCAAGGCAACTTTTTCAAAGCAGCACCCGAAACATCCCACCCCCATTGGGCCAGTTGGTCCCCCATCACCGGTCCGCTGCGTTTCCACCAACCCCAACTTTTCGGCGATATCCAATTTGAATAATTGACTTGACACCACATAGTTTACGAGATAAACAATGTGGCCATGAAGCGAATCCTTCTTCTGTTGGCCCTCATATTTTTCTCCCCTCTGGCCTTCGCCGGCACACCCAATCCCATCATCGCCATCTACGGCGGAGCAAACGCTCAATCTCAGGAACGCGCCCCGGCCATTGGCGTGGATGTTTATTATCCCTCCATCGACTGGTATCAAACCCCGTCATGGTTGGCGACGATGACCCAAAAAGCCCACGAGCGGGGGATCAAGGTCTACCCTTCATTGGCTTCCGCCTACGATGCCGCCGAGGGCAAACCCACTCCATTCGCGGCCGAACACCCCGAATTCTGGGAAAAACGCAAAAATGGCTCGCTCCTGAACAGCGGCGACGCCTTTAATCTCAGTTGGGGTTATCATCAAGTCCGCCAATACAAAGTCGAAGCCTTCACCCGACTGGTCAAGGAATCGGGCGTCGATGGCATTCTTCTGGACTACACACGCTTCTTCGGCAATGACAGCGGTTACAGCCCGATCATTGTTGATGCGTTCAAGGCAAAAACCGGCCGCGATCCCATGAAAATCCCAAACGACGATCCGCAATGGGTGCAGTTCCGCGCGGATTATGTCACTGACTTTGTTCGTGACCTGAAAATATCACTCGCCACCCTCGGCCGCAAGGTCGAACTGATCGCCTGTGTCAACCCGGAACCGGATTTGTGCAAAAGCAATAATTTGCAGGATTGGAAAGGGTGGCTGGATCAGGGGTTGATCGACGGCGTCACGGTCATGGTCTATGAACGCGACACCAACAACACGATGGGGCGGGTGCGAATTGCCAGGGATGCCATCGCCGGCCGGGTGCCTTTGATCGCGATGATCTGCCCGGAATATGACAATCTGCCGACACCCCAGTTGCTTATCGAAGGAAGCCGCAAGGCGCTGCGGGCCGGCGCCGATGGGGTGGCGTTTTACCATGAAGGTTCGGTTATCCGTTTGAATCTGTGGGATGCGATTGGCGAGGTGGCCCATTGGGATTTGAAAAAAATTCAATGCGAAGGGGTGAATCTACTGCTCAACAGCGGTTTTGATCAGGATTTGCAGGCTTGGGCGGTCGGTTCTGGCAAGGGTGTGCAGATCGTGGACAAGGCATTGCGAATGGAATTGCCCTCCTCCGATGGCATCAGACAGGTCATTGATCGCGGGTTGATCGAGCAGGGGACCGCCATTGAATTTTCCGCGAAGGCGAAGTTGGAATCCGGCGCGCCGGCCGAGCTGGTCGCCGAAATCACACTGACATTTAATGGGCCGCGACAAAATGCGCATTATCGAGTGCCAATGTCTCTGCGACCGGGCGAATCCGAACAGGAATTGTCGGCCGATGTGAATCTTGCGGATTCCAAAAACCTCAAGTCGATTGAGTTTTATCTTTATCCCGCCAAAGGGGATGGGGCTTGTGTTTTGGATGATTTAAGTCTGAAAATCATGCCAAAAGTCGTCTCGCAGGATCAATTTGCCGTCTCGACTACTCAGGCGATTGATCCGCCCGATGGGATGAACATCGCCCGCGGCCGGGTGGTGCGGGGCACATCGTTCTGGGAAAATGGTTTTGAGTATGACAATGCCGTGGATGGTGATTTATCCAGTGAAAACTACGGCAAAGGGGCCGCGTGGCATTCCCAGCGACCGGCCATCAATCAGTCAATCACGATCTATCTCGACCGCCCGTACCGCATCACGAAAATCCGATTGCTCAATTCCTCCGCCATGTCGGCCTATCGCACGGATCAATATAAAATTGAAGTCTCAGCCGACGGTAAGAACTTTCATCAAGTCGCCGCAGGCCGACTGCCGGATGATGGAACCACATGGATCGAAATCAAACTTCCACCCACGCCGGCAAAGCTGATTCGTTTCACCGGCGTACGCGGATTCAATCCGGATTATGCGGTCGGATTGAAGGAAATCGAAGTTTATTAAGGATCAATATCCGATGCACAGCACCCAACCCAGACCGACTCCACTGCGGATTTATGAGCCGAATATCATCCACAATCCCAAAACCTGGATGGGAATCTGGACTCCGCACGGTTGGCGCGTGCATCAGAAACGTTGGGGGAAGGCCAAGTGTATCACCGTCAAGTTGAGCGGTGATGGCAAGACGACGTTTTTTCCGCGGGCGCTGTTGGATCCGAAGACTTCGCGGGTGGAGTGGCAGGATGATCTTCATCTGAAGGATGATCCGTATACGGATGGAGGGATATATCCGAGCGATCCGCGCGTTGAATATCCCGCCGGCCGGCCGCGCTGGGCGGTGTCGCATACGTTGCTGTGTTATCCGGTCTGCGACCACAATCTGTACACGCACGAATATACATGGGACATGACTCACGGCCATTTGCAGACCCATTTTCGCAACCATGTCTTGCTGGAAGAGGCGCGCACGGACAGTCGCGATGGAAAAACCGTCCGCATCCGCAATACGCCCATCAGCCAGACCATCGAGGGAAATGTTCATTATCCGATGCCCAACAGCGCCGTCCGCGGCGTCTGGGCCGACCCGGACAAGCGTGGCGAAAATCTGTACACCAAACGCATCGTACAGTTGATCCCCATGCACAATGGCGTCTACGGCATCTCGCCGAAGCTGCCGGTGGTGCAGTGTCATGGGATGTTCCAGGTGCTGGCGAATGATCCGCTGGACAAGGCTTTTGATTCCACAACCGGTCTTTGCACCGATCCCGCACGGGTGATCGAGCAGATGTTGATTCCGCTCGATGAGCCGAAAATCGCATTCCTGAAACTGAGTATCAAACTGGTCAAGAGCAAGCTATACCAGGGTGACATCGGCATGATCGACCAGCCATACGCCGTTGTCGATGAGGCACACATCGCCCGCGCGCGGGAACGGATCGGAAGCCGGTTTGTCATGGGCAGGGTTGGCTATGGGTACGAAAATGCCATTGGAAAAGCTCACGATTACAATGGCTACGAGCATTTCTTTGACCTGAACAACGACGGCCTGATCGACGAGGCCGACATTCAACGCATTAGCCGACATCTGGGCCGAAAAGTCCGCCACAATATCTACCACGGAGCCTATTTCGGCGGCGACTGGCTCAGCACCACCATCTGCCTCAACAACGAACACACCCCGGGCACCCCCTGTATCGCCGACTACGAATACGGCGGCGGCTACGACGCCCAAACCGGCGTCATCC
Source organism: Phycisphaerales bacterium (assembly GCA_020847545.1). Taxonomy (GTDB): domain Bacteria; phylum Planctomycetota; class Phycisphaerae; order Tepidisphaerales; family Tepidisphaeraceae; genus JADYZN01. The sequence continues at coordinate 2,128 of JADLBV010000026.1, read as the reverse complement.
ACCTCCTCAACACCCCCGGCCCAGACCAACCCGTATGGGTCGAATACCACCACGACGCCCCGGCCGAAGCCGGCGATGAAAACATCGTCCTGCATCTGTACCGAGAAACCGGGGTTTAATTTAAGAGTCGAAATATGATGGATTTTAGACTTTTTCCGTGCATTGCTGCATTATTGGTTCTTCTGTTGAGCCTGAACGCAATGGGGGCGGGGGAGACATACAACACCCATGTGACTCCCAACCCGGGCGCGGGGAAGTTCCGGTTGCAACACGATCCGGACAAGCCGGTGTTGGGTTTTTACGGCGGGATCGGGCTTTGGAAATTGTCCGATGGGCGGTGGACGGGGTATGGGGCCACTTCCAAGGAGCAGGTGGACTATCTCATCAAGCGGTGCAAAGAGAATGGGATGAACCGGATTTATGCATCGCTTCAAGAGGAGCAATATCCGTCCAAGTATTCACCTTCGCCGGCGCCGGGGACTGAGGATTACATCGCCTATTGCATTCAACGGGCGCACGCGAATGGAATTGAGTTTTACGCGGATATGTCGACATTCGGGTATATACACGCCAAAAACGAGGAGTTTGCCAAAGCGCATCCGGAGGCATTCACACGCAGCAACAACGGCGAACCGGACACGCACATGTTCAGCGCGGCCTGGCCGCTGGTCAGACAATACAAACGCGCGCTGCTGATGGAATATGTGCAGAATTATCCGATTGACGGCCTGCAGTTGGATTTCATCCGCTATCCTTATTACTCGCTCGACTTGCGGGTTGGATATTGCAGGCACGGGTACGACCAGCCGTCGCTGGAGAAATTCCGCAAGGAATATGGTTATGACCAGAATTACATCCCAGCCCCCAACGACCCACGCTGGCTCAAGGTTCGTTCGGACACGGTGACGCAGTTTATTCGCGAGTTGAAACAAGACTTGAAAGAGGCGGGGGTGAAGCTGCCGATCGGCGTTTACAATTCCGGAACCTATGGCCGGATGGATAGTTATCACGATGTGTTGCAGGATTGGCAGGAGTGGGAAGCGGAGGGGCTGGTCGATCAGCACAGCCCGATGTTTCTGATGACTGCCGGGATGGGGAACCTGGCATACACGGTGCAAAGCCTGATGGAGGTCAAACGGCCGACCACAGAGCTGTTGGGGCCGATATTTCTGGCCGAAGGGTTTAATACGGATCAGGGCGATGTGCCGACGGCCGACATGGTGCGCGACGCGGCCAGGCGGATGATCAAACTGGGGTGCAATTCGTTGTGGTTTTGCCGGGCTTCGGAGATTGAACAGTACAATTTGTGGCCTGTGGTGAAGGAGATTTCGCAATGGTCGATCAGTGAGATACGCAATGAGAAATTCGATCCTTTCTATGAGAATCTACTGGATGGCGGGGCGATCAGGCCGGGAGTTGAGACGCAACTGTCGACGGATAAAGGAGTTGAGTTGACGCAGGCGGTGGTGTTTCGGCCGATCCGGCATTTGTCGGTGGATTCACTGGGAATCAAGATGAAATTGGATTTGTCCGGGGCAAAGTCGCAGGGTATGCCCGGTTTGCGGATGAAATTGAAGTACAAGAATGGGATGGAGGAGATGGTGGCCTATCGGCCGATCGAGCCGACACAAGGGCAGACTGAATTGTCGTGGACGGTTCAGGTGAAGACCGATTTTAATTCGATTTTATTGACCGAGGCCGATTTGATGGTCGAATTGCCCAAGGGTGTTGGGCATGTGAAAATCATGGAAGCCGAGATGATTCGCGATCCGTTGTTGAGGCGGCCATAATGGCCGTTGTATGGGTGTGACGGGAATGAAAAAATAATTCAAAGATTTTACTTGACACACATTATTTACGAGGTAAACTATGTCACGTCGTCGCAATTCCGCTCTCATAACGAGGGTTGTCATGGACAAGGCTCAGATTGGCAACAGCGACCTGATCTCAACGGTGAACAGCCGGTTGATTTTGCAGGCGGTGCGGATGATGCAGCCGACGTATCGGGCGGCGGTGGCTCGGCAGACGGGGTTGAAGCCGGCAACGGTGACGGGGATTGTGAATGATTTGTTGTCGCAGCAGATTTTGAGTGAAGTGCCCGCCGCGACACCGACGGGCAGCGACGAAT
>JADLBV010000025.1 GCA_020847545.1 Phycisphaerales bacterium | reverse complement strand
GCGCGCTATATTCGCCCTCGATCGCGCCCAGCCAATTCAGACCACCCCCCCAGCGCCATCCGACCATGCTCACAACGAGATCAACCCCCGGATTCCAAACAACAACAGGTGTGCCGAACGGGATTGGTGGACAGTACCTAATTTCCTACCCATGAAAATCGACCGGATTGAACTGTATCGCGTGGGAATGCCGCTGGTGTATCCCTTTCGCACCGCCTTCGGCAATGATGCGGTCATCGAATCGGTTCTGGTGAAATTGTGCGGCCCGGATGGTTTTGGTTGGGGCGAAGCCGCACCCTGGCGCGATCCCGCCTATAGCGCTGAATGGGCACAAGGGTTGTTTTTACTCATCGCCCAACGACTTGGCCCGATGGTGGTGGGGCGGAATTTTGATCACGCGAAAGATATTCAGTTGGCGATGTCTCCGGTCAAGGACAATCGCTTCGCCAAGGCCGCGATCGATCTGGCGTGGTGGGATTTGTTCTCCCGATCACAAAACCAGCCGTTGTGGAAAACCATCGGCGGCGGCCCAGTTGCCAAAGTCGGCGCGGATTTTGGCGTCATGGAAAACATCGACGCGCTCCTGAGCGAGATCGACAAAGCGCAGTCGGCCGGCTTTGAGCGAATAAAGCTCAAATATCGCCCGGGCTGGGAACTGGAGATGATCTCGGCCGTCCGCAGGGCCTTTCCCAAGATGGTGTTTCACGTTGATTGCAACAGCGCCTACACGCTGGCCGACCTGCCGATGCTGCGAAAACTCGATGAATTTGATCTGGCCATGATCGAACAGCCGCTCTCGCACGATGACCTGATCGACCATGCGAAGCTGGCTCGCGAAATGTCCACGCCGATCTGCCTCGATGAGAGCATCACCACCCCCGACAAAGCCCGAAAAGCCATCGAGATCGGCGCCTGCCGCTGGATCAACATCAAACACGGCCGGGTCGGAGGACTGACCAACGCCCTGGAAATCCACAACATCGCGCGCGATGCCGGCATTGGCTGTTGGGTCGGCAGCATGTGCGAATCGGCCGTCGGCCATTCTTTTGGCCTTGCGCTGGCCTCATTGCCCAACATGCGTTATCCCGCCGACATCTTTCCCACCGACCGCTTTTATCGGCGGGATTTGGCCGACAAAAAACTTCATCTCAGCGCCCCTTCCCAAATCCGTTCCTTCGATGGATCCGGCATTGGTGTTATTCCTGATGAACATATGCTGAAACAATGCACGCTGGAGATGGCGGTCATTTCAGGATAATGGGTTTTGTTGGCAACCTTTGGCCAATTCATAAAATGCGACTTGCAAGATGGGCTTTACGAAAGTTGCCAACATGGCCTGGTTGATGTTGATTATCGCGGGGGTTCTGGAAGCGGGTTGGGCGATTGGGTTAAAATATACCCAGGGTTTCACCCGTCCCATTCCCAGCATCCTGACCGGCGCGGCGATCGTTGTCAGCATGGTGCTACTTTCCCTGGCCGCCCGGACTTTGCCGATTGGAACCGCCTACGCGGTCTGGGTTGGCATCGGCGCGCTGGGGGCGATGATCCTTGGGATCATCCTGCTGGGCGAGCCGGCCACACCGATGAGGTTGTTCTTCCTGGCCCTGCTTCTGGTCGCCATCATCGGTCTGAAGTTCACCGTCAAAGGGTGAATTCAGTAGAGTGCGGCACATCGGGCAAAGCAGAAATAAATATTGACAAAATAGTGGTCATTTTACATAATATTGGCAATTATCGGATAGGCTGGATGGCTGACACTTTGCGATAAGGGAATATGTCGCGCTTCGATATTATCGAAGCGAAACCCTGTCGTTGTTTGCAATATCTTGATGGATGGCAAATTCAGGTCAGGCATCTGCAATTTTCATAATCACACTGGAGGCGGACCATGAACGATCGATCACTGATACAGCGAGTCGTTCTCGTTGTGGGCCTTGTGTGGTGGGGGACATTCATCGCGTCAACGAGCGCTTTTGCACAGGATTTACTGGTAGCGAAATATACGTACCCCTTTGAGGTCAAGCATTTTGACGCTGCCGGTACTCCGGTCGGCCCCGGCGGGACATTTGCTATCGATGCCAGTATGTCCTTCCCTAGCGGCATCGCGTACGGTCCAGATGGACACCTGTACGTAGCAAACGAGGGAACCGGCGACATTCAAAAGTACGACGGCACAACCGGCGCGTTTCTTTCCACATTTATCACCGGATCCTATGGCGTGCTCGAATCGCCCAAGGGGATCGTTTTCGACTCGACCGGTGATCATCTCATCGTTACCAGCAATGATACTCCCAACAGTCTGCTGCGCTACGATGCGATCACCGGTGCGTATGTCGATGACCTGTTTTCATCATTACCCGTCGGAGTGTCGATCGGTACGCCTTGGGGAGTTGCCGTCGGCCCGGATGGGGATATTTTCTGCGCCGGCCAATCTACCAACAATATTCTGCGTTTCGATGGCACGACAGGCGCATACGTCTCTGAATTTGTCCCGTTCAGCGTAGGTGGACTTGTCACGCCGTCGGGAATCACCTTCGGGCCTGATGGAAATCTTTATGTCATTGAGTATGGCGTCCCCAGCCTCATCCGTAGATATGATGGCATCACTGGTGCATCTCTTGGCGTCTTTGTCAGCGCCGGAAGCGGAGGGCTTAGCCGCGCAAATTTCCTCCTCTTTGGCCCATCTGATGGTAACCTATACGTCTCCAGCGGCGACACCGCCAATATCCTTCGCTATGACGGAACCACTGGCGCATTCATTGATATTTTCGCGTCTGGTTCGGGTTTGATCATGCCTACTGGATTGGCATTCACACCAATACCCGAACCTACTATGATACTTCTTGTGCCGGTGGCTATCGGCCTGCTTCGCATCCGCCGTATGAAGCAATAACAGAGGGGCTAACTTCGGCCCACTCCGCAAAAATCAAAAGTGAAAAAAGATAATACGATATTGATATCCAAAATGGGACCGTTATAATCCCATATCAAAAGGTGCTTTGATTAAGGAGACCAAATGAGCATCAGTATGGAGACGACGATTGGGCAACTGGTGATCGAGCGGCCGAACCGTTCGCGGGTGTTCCAGGCGTTGGGTATCGATTTTTGTTGCGGCGGCAAAAAGCCGCTGGCGCAGGCGTGTGTTGAAAAAGGACTTGATCCGCAGACCGTTCGACGGTTGCTGGAGTCTGATCTGGATGGCCCGGCCGTCGGCGATGGGAAGGACTGGTCGAAGGCCACATTGACCGACCTCGCCAACCACATCGAACAGACCCACCACATGTATCTGAAGCGCGAATTGCCGCGGCTGCGGATGATGGTGCGGAAAGTCGCCGCGGTGCATGGCAGCCATTCACCCTGGCTGCTGGATTTACAGAGCACGTTTGAAGGTTTTGCCAATGAGATGGAACAGCACACCATGAAAGAGGAACAGGTGCTCTTTCCGTTGATCCGCGGACTGGAAGGCGGCCCGGCCGGTCCCAACAGCCGATATGCGGGAGGCGTGCGGGGGCCGATCCAGGTGATGGAAGCCGAGCATGAACAGGCCGGCGCGGCATTGGCGAAGATGCGGAAGATCAGCAACGATTTCGTCCCGCCGATGGAGGCCTGCAATACGTTTCGGGCGACATTGGCCGGGCTGGAAGAGTTGGAAGCCGAAACCCATCGCCATGTACACAAGGAGAACAGCATCCTGTTCCCACGCGCGGCCGAACTGGAAGCCAGCGGGCAAAAATAAGATTTGATCCGTGGATTGTACACGGACAGAGCCTACGATTGGATTGGCCGCGGATAAAATGTCCAGCGGACCAATCCAATTGTTTTTATGAGGTGGCAAGATGCCGGTGAAACTGGGCGCCAAGGCGGAACATGATTTTGAACAGCCGTTGGGTTTGCTGGGGGATTGTCACCGCCGGATCGAAAATTTTCTGGGAGTGTTGATTCGGGTGGCCGACATTGGCAGCGATCAACCATTGACCACGCAGCAACGGGAGGCATTGATCGTGGCGTTGCGTTACTTTGGTTCGGCCGCCCCGCGTCATACCGCCGACGAGGAGGAATCGTTGTTCCCGCGGATGCGTCAATTGGACGATCCGCGCGTCCAAGAGGCGATGGCCAAACTGGATGCGCTGGAAGCGGACCATCAGAAGGCCGATGTCGCACACAAGGAAGTCGATGTCATCGGCCGAAAATGGCTGGATCAGGGCACGATTTCCACCCCGGAATTGGTCCGAATGAAGGAATTGCTGCAAATGCTGCTGGAGTTGTATCAGCGGCATATTCAGGTGGAGGATCAGGAAATATTTCCGCTGGCATCTGAGGTGTTGGCCAACGATCAGGTCAGCCAGATCGGTCAGGAAATGGCTAAAAGGCGGGGGCATTAAGCGACATTGAACGGATGTGCATCCCTACCTTCCCACTGTGGTGGTGGGGGAGGTTGATACCGGCGTATCCAGCAGGCCGATTCCCGGATTTTGTCGCTGGAAATATCCCATCGACCATTCACTGGGAAAGAGCAATACCGCCAGTCCACGCGGGTCGGTGGCGTGGCGGACGCCGGTGGGCAATGTCGCGACCTCCAATGTTTCGGCCGACACATCGGGCGAAATCCATCGCAGCAACTCCCACGGCGCGGATTCGAGCCTCGATTCGGCCCCGTATTCGGTTTGCAGGCGATATTGCACCACCTCAAACTGCAACGGGCCGACCGCCGCCAACATTGGGGCGGCCTGCATCGAATCCTTCACCTTGTACGTCTGCACCACGCCCTCCTGCAGCAACTGGTCCAATCCTTCGCGGAATCGTTTGAACTGCGAGGTGCTGGTGCTGTGCAGGTACGCAAAACATTCGGGGGCGAATCGCGGAATTTCATCGAACACGATCCCATCTTCCTCGGTCAGCGTGTCGCCGATGCCAAAATCGGCGTGGCCCACCAGACCGATGACATCTCCCGCGTAGGCTTCATCCACCGTCTCGCGGTCGCGTCCAAAAAGTTTGTGCGAGCTGGAGAGGCGCACCCGTTTGCCGCTCTGGACATGGGTGACGGCCATTTCGCGGATGAATTTTCCGGTGCAGATGCGCACAAAAGCGATGCGGTCGCGATGGCGGGGATCCATGTTGGCCTGAATCTTGAAAACAAACCCCGAAAAGCCCGGCCGATCCGGCTCAAGTCGCAGTTCGCCGATGGTTCTGGCTCTGGGTGGGGTGGAGAGTTTCAAAAATGAATCCAGCAGCAGTTGTACGCCGAAATTGTTCACCGCGCTGCCGAAAAAGACCGGCGTCAATTTGCCCGCCAGCACCGCCTCCTGGTCAAAGCTTGTCCCCGCCACCTCCAGCGTCTCCAATTCCTCAACGACCTTTAGATAGTTTTCGTCGCTGAGTTTTTGTCGCACAGCATCATCGGACAGATCATGCACCTTGACCGGCGCCCGATAGGCCCCGCCGGCCGTCCGTTCAAAAAAGTGAACCTGTCGGCCGATTCGATCAAATACCCCCTGAAAATCGTGCCCCATCCCCAATGGCCAGTTCATGGCATATGCGCCGATCCCCAGCACCGATTCCAACTGGTCCATCAACCCCATCGGATCGAGCGCCGGGCGGTCCAGCTTGTTCATGAAGGTGAAAATCGGCACTCCGCGCCGGCGGCAGATTTCAAACAGTTTGCGCGTCTGGCTTTCGATCCCCTTACCCGCATCAATCACCATCACCACCGCATCGACGGCCGTCAGCACCCGGTAAGTGTCTTCCGAAAAGTCCTTGTGGCCCGGCGTGTCCAGCAGATTGACGTAATATCCTTCGTATTCAAATTGCAGCACGGTTGAACTGACGGAGATTCCCCGTTTTTTTTCCAGTTCCATCCAATCTGAGGTGGCCGCCCGCTGTTGTTTACGCGCCGTCACCGAGCCGGCCAATTGCAGCGCGCCGCCATACAGCAGGAATTTTTCGGTCAAGGTTGTCTTGCCGGCGTCCGGGTGCGAAATAATGGCGAATGTCCGCCGTCGAGCGATCTGGTCTTGCAGTTGCATGGTGATGATTTTTCAGTCTTTGGGTTCAAAAAGATCGTCTTTGTACCGGTTTATGCGTTTTGGGGCTATGGCAGTCTCAAAATATTAGGTGCCAAAAATGAGTATGGCAGCTTTGTGTTGGCCGGATTACAATTCGTAAAAGCCAAGTTGGCTGAAACCCATTTTATTCTCCCGAAAGGAGTTTTATGCGTACGCTCGCCCTTTGTTCGATTGTATTGGCCGGTGCGATGGTGGTCGGTTGCGACACCAAGACCGAGACCAAGCCCGCCACACCGGCGGTTCCAGGCGCCCCGGCCAGTGGATCAGAATCGCCCAAGTCCATCGGAGATGCCATCACTGAAAAAGCCGCCAGCGTCTCTGATGCCGCTGTGAAAGAGGCTCAGACCAAGATTGAGCAGGCGATTACCTACATCAAGGAAAACAAGCTCGACCTCGCCGAAAAGGCGCTGACCGAACTGGATAAGATCAAGGACAAACTGCCGGAAAGCATCCAGTCGCAACTGGCCAATGCCCATTCAATGCTGAACGCCGCCAAGTCGGGCAAGGGCCTGACTCTGCCGGGCGGCCACTAAATTTGGGCTTGTCCAATTGAATGATTGGCCTGTGGATCGTGATGCGCAATGTCGCATCACGATTCATGGGCCATTTTTGTTTTGTGTCGGTAAGTCAAGTCGTACAAAAGGCTTACATCTTTTGCCGGCCGGCGATGGCATCGGCCAGCATGTTTCGGTTGGCGTATTCGATGCTGCTGCCGGTGGGGAGGCCGCGGGCCAGGCGGGTGACCGTGACGGATGGGTATTGGGCGATCAGGTTTTGCACATGGAGGGCTGTTCCATCCCCTTCCATGGTGGGGTTGGTCCCCATGATCACCTCGCGAACCGTGCCGGCGGCGAGCCGTCGCAGCAGGCCGTCGATGGTTAGATCTCCCGGTTCGATCCCTTCCAAGGGAGAAATCCGCCCCAGCAGGACATGATAAACACCCCGATAAAGCCCGGCGGCTTCCAGTGCCAGCAGGTCCTTGGGTTGTTCGACGATGCAGACCAGCCCCTGGTCGCGGGTTGAGTCGCAACAGATCATACAGGGGTCTTGTTCGGTCAGGTTGAAACAGGTTGAACAATGCTTGATCCGCGTTTTGACATCGCGGATGGCATCGGCCAGTTGCATCGCCTCCTCGGGGCGTTGTTTGAGCAGATGAAAGGCGATGCGCTCGGCCGAACGCAGTCCGATGCCGGGTAAATTCGACAGGTGTTGAATCAGATTTTGCAGGCTCTGGGTGTAATTGCTGCTCATGGGATTGATTATAGATGGTTTGGGCCGCCAAATCGCCTCTGTTGCGCGGGCAGGTCAAAGCGGCTGACATTTGGGGCAAAAATGGGTGGATCGGCCGGCGAGGATTGTTTTTTCAATGGTTTGCCTGCAGCGGCTGCACGGTTGGCCATCGCGATGATAGACGCGGTGGCGATGTTGAAACCCGCCCGGTTGGCCGTTGGCGTCGCGGTAGTCGCGCAGGGAACTGCCCCCCAGTTGGATGGCACGGCGGAGGGTCGATTTGATGGATCGATTCAATTGTGCGATTTGGGTTGTTGAGAGGTCGCAGGCGTCTGTTTGGGGGTGAATCCGTGCCAGGAAGAGCGATTCATCGACATAGATATTGCCCAGTCCGGCGATGAGGGATTGGTCGAGCAGGGCCGACTTGATCGGCCGACGGGATTTGGAGAGCAATTTTGCCAATTGAATGGCGCGCATCGTGAGGGGTTCTGGTCCCATGTTGTCATCGGGTGGATGATCTCCCAGCCAGACGATGCCGCCAAATCGGCGGGGATCGCGAAAACGCAGGTGGGTGTCATCTGTCAGATGAAGAATCAGGTGGGTGTGGGGTGGGATGGGGTTGGCGGGGGGGTGAAGGGTGAGTTGGCCGGACATGCCGAGGTGGATGTAAAATCGACGGCCGGTGTTGAGGAGGAAGACGATCCGCTTGCCCCGGCGGGTGATGGATTGAATTGTTCGGCCGGTCAATTGGGCCGACAGGTCCAATCCATGCGGGGTGAGGATATCCATCCGGCGCAGGTCAACGCGCACGATTTTGTGGCCGACGGCGTGGGGTTGGAGCGTATTGACGACGGTCTGGACTTCGGGCAGTTCGGGCATGGAACTTTGGCTGAACGTGTACGTCTTATATCTATTGGAACAGAGGGCGATTATAGGCGACACGACGGCGTTTTGCGCCTAAAATACACTGCGGTTTTACGGGATGGCGCTGGCCTTCTCCCAAGGGCTTTCCTCAATGTTGCGAGGGAAGGCGAAATCCAAATCGAATGGAGCCAATTGCATGGACAATCAAATGGGCGCGGCACGGGAGCGGGCGGGCGAATTGAACGCCGATGAACTGGCCGCGGTGGAGAAACTGCAAAAGGGGTATCGGGATATCCGCGATCAATTGTCGAAGGTGATCGTGGGGCAGGATGCGGTGATCGAGGAGTTGTTGATCGCGATGTTCTGCCGTGGACATGCGTTGCTGGTGGGGGTGCCGGGACTGGCCAAGACGCTGCTGATTTCGACGTTGGCGCGGACACTGGGGTTGAGCTTCAGCCGGATTCAGTTCACACCCGACTTGATGCCATCGGACATTACGGGGACCGAGGTGATCGAGGAGGACAAGTCCACGGGAGCGAGGCAATTGCGGTTTGTGCGCGGGCCGGTCTTCGCCAATGTGATTTTGGCCGATGAGATCAATCGCACACCCCCCAAGACACAGGCGGCGCTGCTGGAGGCGATGCAGGAACACCAGGTGACTGCCGGTGGCAAACAGCATCGGCTTCCGCAGCCGTTTTTCGTGCTGGCGACGCAGAATCCCATCGAGCAGGAGGGAACCTATCCGCTGCCCGAAGCACAGCTCGACCGATTCATGTTCAACATCAACGTGGGGTATCCCACCGAGGAGGAGGAATTTCAGATCGTCCGGCTGACAACCGCCGGCCGACAGGTGCACCTGGACCATGTCCTCAGCGGCGAGGAAATCCTTTTGTTGCAGGAGATCGTGCGCAAGGTTCCGGTGGCGGATCATGTGATTCATTACGCGCTGAAATTTGCCCGCCTGACCCGACGATCGGAGGGTGGCTGCCCTGATTTTGTCAATGATTTTGTCAGTTGGGGCGCCGGCCCGCGCGCCAGTCAGCATCTGATCCTCGCCGGCAAGGCCCGGGCGCTGCTTAAAGGGCGATATCATGTCAGCACCGACGACATCCGCCATGTGGCGCTGCCGGTGCTGCGGCATCGCATCGTCACCAATTTCAACGCCGAGGCGGAGGGGGTCAAAAGCGATGTCATCGTCCAACGGCTGATCGATTTCATCCCCAGACAGCAATACGAGGAGAAAGACCGCAACGCCGCGAAGATGCTGCGGGACCAGCCGGCGGCGTGAGGATTTTGTGAATATTTTTGAAAAGCAATCCCGACTAAAGCCCGGTGCGATGGCAACAGTGGCCGATCGTCGCTTTGCTGATGCGCAGGCGCTATGCGACACCAAACAAAACGCCCACGCCAACGGAGCGGCTTATCTGGCGGGTTTTGTCATCGAAATTCTCCTAAAGGCGAGACTGGTTAAGAAATATCCAATTATTGCGAGAAAGCAGCCGCATGATATTTCCGAATCTGAACGGGGGATTTGGACGCTGATTTGGAGACGGCATGATCTGGAAGAAATGTTGGACTGTATGCCGGAACTGGAAGCGGCCCTGCACAAAGCATTTTCCCGCACGGGAGTCAACTACCTGGCAAATCTGAAAAAGGTCTGCGCCGCCTGGACCATTCATGCGAGATATTCTCCCCGCGTCATCATGATGGATGAAGCCTCTCAATTTCTGGAACGGGTTCGTTTGTTGAAAGAGGTGTTGAAATGACGGAAACACAAATGAAAAAGCTGAAACACAAGCTGGAGCAACGATTTGGCGCGCAGGTGGATGTTGAACCGATCAATGGGCGGGGGCGGTACCGGTTCGCTGTGGTATCCAAAAAGTTTGCGAAGATGACTCATCTTCAGCGGCAGGATGCGCTCTGGGAGGTCGCGGATGAAACGCTGTCGAACGATGCGACAATGGATATTTCGCTGATTCTCGCCTTTGCGCCCAATGAATTGGAGACGGCCAAATAATGAGCGAATCGGTTGCCGATTACCGCACCTATCTCGATCCCCGCGTGCTGGCGCGTGTCAGTTCGCTGGATATTCGCGCGCGGCTGATCGTCGAGGGGTTGATGACCGGGCAGCATCGCTCCCCTTATCAGGGGATTTCGGTGGAGTTTGCCCAGCATCGGCCTTATGTCGCGGGGGATGACATTCGCCATGTCGATTGGAAGGTCTTTGGCAAGACCGACAAGATTTATCTCAAACAGTATCAGGAGGAGACCAACCTGCACCTGTTGTGCATTGTCGATGCCAGCCAGTCGATGGCGTTCGGAAGCGTCGCGCCCGCGGGCGAGGCGCTGTCGCCGATGGAGAAGGTGGCCAATCTGCTGGGGCCGAATGAGGCCAAACCCTGGAGCAAATATGACCACGCCACCGCCATCACGGCTGTCTTGTCGTACATGGCGATCCAGCAACAGGATTCGGTCGGGCTTGCAATTTTCGACAACGACCTGAAGCGGTATTTCAAGCCGAGCAACGCGCCGGCGCAATGGAAAATCATCACCCACGAATTGCAGCAGACACCGCGGTTGAAAAAGACCAACACCGGGAGGGTGCTGGATCAACTGGCCGAGAAACTGACCCAGCGCAGCCTGATCGTGCTGCTGTCCGATTTCTTCGATGACATCGAAAGCATCAAAAAAGGGCTTCGTCATCTGCGGTATAAAAAACATGAACTGATGGTTTTTCAGATTCTCGATCCGCTGGAGATCGAATTTCCGTTTGAGGATGTGATTCTATTCAAGGGGCTGGAAGAGATGGGCGAATTGTTGACCGAGCCGCGGGCGCTGCGCCAAGGGTATCTGGAACAACTCTCAAGGTTCACGGATGAATTAAAACGTCTTTGTCGCGGGATGGACATCGATTTTGTCCGCATGAACAGCGGCGAACCGCTGGATGTGGCGCTCAGCGGGTTTCTGGCCACGCGGGCCGCCGGCGTGAAATAAGGCCGACGATGATGATGGAACATCAACTGACTTTGGCATTGTCGCTGATCACGCCCGGCTTTCTGATCGCCGGCGTGATTCTGGCATCCGTGCCGATCATCATCCACATCCTCAATCGGCGTCGATTCAAGGTTGTGCAATGGGCGGCGATGGATTATCTGCTGGCGGCGATGCGCAAAAACCGCCGTCGATTGCGGTTTGAACAATGGATTCTGCTGGCGGCACGCTGTCTGGTATTGGCCTTGTTGGGATTGGCGCTGGCCCGTCCGTTGGCGTGCAGTCAAACCAATCTCGCCGCCGCTGGCGCTGGTCGCGATGGCCTGCATGTGATCGTCATCGACAACAGTTATTCGATGGGATACGAAACCGAACGTCCCCCCGCGCGTACGCATCTCCAAAAAGCCAAAATTCTGGCCAAACAACTGATCGACCGCCTCGCCGATGGGGGCGAATCGGTGGTTATCCTCACCGCCGCCAATCCCGCATCAGTCGTCATCGCCCAGCCAACGTATGATCTGCAAAACGCCAAGGCCGCCATCGACCGCATCGAACAAACCAACGCCGGCACCGACCTGTCCGGTGCGTTGCAACGGGCATTGCAAATCGCAGAAGACCAGCCGGCCGCGCTGCATCGCCGCTTGTATCTTTTCACGGATGCCACGCGCAGTGCCTGGGATGTGCCGCAGGCGGATCTGCTTCATCAACTGGGTGGGCAACTGGCAAAACTGTACACCATCACGCATTTCAACCTTGGCCGGCAAAATCAATGGAATCAGTCGGTACTGGGGCTGCGGCCGCAGTCGAATCTGGTCACCACACGGTTCAACAACGAATTTATCGCCGACATCAAGGGTTTTGGCTCATCATCCGATGCCACGCTCCAATGGAAGCTCGACGATCAGCCATTGCCTGGCGGCACAACCATCAAACCCGACACCCAAACCCCGCCGCAGGTTCTGTCGCAATTATCAATCCGCACCGGCGGGCCGCACATCATCAGCGTGTCGGCCATCGGGCACGATGCCCTCCCCATCGACAACATCCGCAGGCGGGTGGTCGATGTGGCATCGGAATTAAAAGTCCTCGTGGTCGAAGGGGATCACGGTGTGGGCCTGATGTCCGGCTCGGCCGCGTTTTTGACATTGGCTCTGGCTCCGCCCACCGAAGCTTCCTCCCAAGGCAATGCCAAAACCAACAGCGCCATCGCGCCGGAACTGATCAGCGATCTGGAACTGTCAAACAAGGTGTTAAACGACTACCGCGCGGTCATTCTCACCAACGTCGCGCAGGTCTCGGCCGCGCAAGCCGACCAATTGCAGCAGTTCGTTCAACAGGGTGGAACACTCATGTTGTTCATGGGCGAACAGGTGAACGCCGACAACTACAACAAGGTTTTGCTACCACGCCACCTGATGCCCGGCCCGCTGACCAAACGCATGAGTGTGGGGTCCGACCAGAAAGGGTATTCGTTTGATTTCAACCCCTACGGCTCGCTGCATCCACTGTTGACCATTTTTCGCGGCGAGGACAAATCCGGCCTCGACACCGCACGGATTTTCACTTATTGGCAGGTTGAACCCAGCGGCAATGGTGTCGAACGGGTTTTGGATTATGTATCGGCCGACACCACACATTCCACTACTTCCACCACTACCGCCACTCATGCCGCCGATCCCGCCATTACCACCCAATCACTGGGTTCAGGACGGGTTGTCTTCATCTCCACCACCGCCAACGCAGACTGGACCAGTTTCCCGGCCAAGCCGGCCTATGTCACCTTGATGCACGAGTTGCTGCTGGGCAGTGTGAACAGCGACGATGCGTGGATGAACATCATCGCCGGCCAGCCGTTATTCCTGCCACAAACATTGAAACTGACGGCCGCCCCTTCGCTGATCGATCCTACCCAAAAGCCTGTTGCGTTGGATCAAACCTCGGCCGAAGGTGGCCAGTTGATCTATAAGAGCGCGCCGCTGGACACCCCTGGCGTTTACCGCCTCACCACCGGAACCAACACCTACCCCATCGCCGTCAATCCACCGGCCGACGAAGCCGATGTGCGCACATTGGACAACAACGCCATTAAAGCCGCCCTTGGAGATATCAACATCGACCTGCAAGGCGACATTCTCCCCCCCGAATCCGACAACATCGACCGGGGCAATGATCTGGGGTGGACGGTCATGTTGCTGGTATTGCTGCTGGTTGTCGCCGAATCGTTCATGGCGATGCGTTTTGGTCATTACCGCCGCGGCACGGCGTCGGCTTCATAGAGAGATCGATGCGGCGACTTCTTGAATTACTGCTCGGCCTCGACAAAGGCTTCCTCGGCAGGGAAGGCGATTTTGCCGTGCGCTTCGCCCCGCGCTGGCCGGGCCAGCAATACATCGGGGCAGGGACGTGGAATTTCCTGTTGGCGCTGGCGGCACTGCTGCTGGTGATTTACATCTATCGCCGTGAAGGACGATCAAGGCGCACACGGATCACACTGGCAGCGCTGCGAGGGTTGCTGTTGGCGTTTGTCCTGATCCTGCTCAATCGTCCGATTCTCACACTCGGCCAAAGCCGCGTCGAACCCTCAGTTCTGGCGATCCTGGTCGATGACAGCGTCAGCATGAAGGTGCGCGACGGCGGCGTCGGCTCCGATGGTCAACCGATCTCCCGTTTGCAGGCCGCGGTGAATCTGCTCGATGGAAAGGATCAGGCACTCGTGCGTGATCTGTCCCGGCAACACGAAATTCGCCTCTATCGTTTTGATGGCGATGCCCGCCCGGTGGGTGAATACCATCAATCAAAAGACAACCCGCCCGCCGCCGATGGTCGAATGGCCGACTTGGCACGGGAACTTGCGAAACTATCCCCCGATGGTGTGCAAACACAGGTCATTCGTTCCATCCGAACCGTTCTGGACGACCTGCAAGGGCAGCGCGTGGCCGGCGTGGTCGTGCTGTCCGATGGCCGAGAAACCCCGCGAGAATCGATCGCCTCGGCGATGGAGACACTCAAAAACTACGGCGTCAAAATCTTCCCCATTCCGGTCGGCACCGAAAAATCGCCCCGTAATATCGAGGTGCAGATCGTCAGTGTTCAGGAGAGCGCCTTCCGGGGGGATATCGTCAACGTCAAAGTGACCGTTCGCGGCAGCGGTTTTGAGGCCGATCACCCCGTCAAGCTGATTCTCAAGGATAAAAAGACCGGCCGGCCGATGCTGCGCGAAGATGGTTCCGCGGCACAGGAAACGATTAACCTTCCAGGCGACCAGCCCGTCGAGGCGGAGCTTCAATTCAAACCATTGCAGGTCGGCACGCTTGATCTGGTTGTCGAAGCCGAAAACCAGCCCGGCGAACTGGACGATGAAGACAACCAGCGTCCGGCCCAGATCGCGGTGCTGGACGCCAAAATCGCGGTGTTGTATGTGGACGGCTATCCCCGATGGGATTATCGCTACATCAAAAATGAGATGATCCGCGACAAAACCGTGGACATCTCCTGCCTGCTCACCAGCGCCGATCCCAATTTCGCACAGGAAGGGGACCGGCCCATCCGCCGATTCCCCGAAAGCATCGGCGAACTGCTCGATTACGATGTCGTGTTGTTCGGCGATGTCGATCCACGCCAGTTCTCCGACGCCCAGTTGCAACTGATCAATGAATTTGTCTCCAAAAAAGGGGGTGGATTCGGCATGGTCGCCGGCCCGCGCTGGTCGCCGCAGGCATGGCGCAACACCGCCATCGAGCCGATATTGCCGGTATCGATTGCGCGCGTGGAAGAGGCGGATCAGGGGAACATCACGCAGGGTTTTCGCCCCGTCCTGACGCGCGAAGGGGCGGCATCCTCCATTTTCCGATTCTTCGCCGACAAACAGGTCAACACGCGGTTTATCGATGATTCGTGGCAGCCGATCTTCTGGTATTGCCGCGGCGTCACCGTCAAACCGGGCGTGGGGGAGGTGTATGCGGAACATCCCACCGACATCGGCCCCGATGGACGCAAAGCCCCCATTCTGGTCCTGGGCCGGTTCGGCGCCGGCCGAACGATGTTCTCCGCCATTGATGATTCCTGGCGCTGGCGCTATTACACCGGCGAAAGCATCTTCGATACCTATTGGGTTCAGCAGTTGCGATACCTTGCCCGCGGCAAAAAACTGGGACAACGCCGGTTGACGCTGACCTCATCGCGTCCATCCTACGAACTGGGTGAACAGATTCGCATCGATCTGCGCATCCTCGACCCGCAATTATTACAGCAACTTCCCGACCAGATTCGCGTCGAAATACAGGATGACCAGGGACAGGTCATCCGCCGGGAGAATCTGATGCGTCAGGAATCACAAAACGACCTGTATGTCGGCACATGGACCGCCGACCACACTGGCCGGTTTTCGCTCCATCTTCCCGCCATCGCGGGAGGTATCGATCCCAAGGAACTGCCCATTCAGGTCGGTGTCCCCCGGCTTGAGTTGGCAAACCCCCGGATCGACCGCACACTACTGGGCCGACTGGCCTCCGAAACCCTCGGCCAAAGTGTGGAATTGTCACAAGCCCGCGACAAATTACCGACTATAATCACCAGCGCGGCCAGGATCATTCCCGTGGAGGCCAGCCAGCCCCTCTGGAACGCTCCGCTTGCCATGGCGCTGTTTGTACTGCTGATATCGGCCGAATGGATTTTGCGCAAGATGTACGGAATGTTGTGATTGGAGGCGATGTATGCCACCCACCATCCTGATTCAGTCACTGCAAGGTGTGCGCCGACGGGCCAAGTTGCTTGGTCTGGCGTATGGCTTAGGCATCGTCATCGCCTGCGCAGCGGCGTTGCTGGTGGCCAGTGTGGGGGTGGATTATCTGTTTAATCTCCCGGCCGTGGCACGGTTGCTGGTGATCGCCTCGGCGGCGGGGGCGATAGCTCTGGCGATGGTGCGATGGGTCATCCAGCCGACATTGGCGAGGCTATCTTTGTCCGATGTGGCCGGCCGATTGGAACAAACCTTTCCACAATTCAACGACCGCCTTCGCAGCACGCTGGATTTTCTCAATGTCGATGCCCCCGGCTCTCCGACCATGAAACAACAGGTGGTCAACGAAGCCACCACCATGGCCAGCCAAATCAACCTGTCGCGCGCCGTCGTCGCCCGTCCGGCGATCTACTCGGCCGGTGGGGCGGTGGGGGCGCTGCTGATTCTGGCCGGTCTGGCGATGTTGATCGGCCCGCAATACACACACATCGCCCTCTCACGCCTCTTCGATCCTTTTGGCGCGCCAAACTGGCCCAAGCGCATCCTGATCGAAATGGTCGGTTCGGTTCCCACCCGCGTTCCGGTTGGCCAGCGCATCGACGTGCGCATGCGACTGGCCCGCGGCGACCGTGAATCCATGAAGGCCATCGTCTACTATCGCCAGGGCAACGGTCCCATCCAACAGGAATACATGACCCGCGGCGCCGATGGCTCCTATTCAGTCGCACTCGACGCCCGCGCCGCCGACAGCGCCGAGGCGGGCCAGTTGAAAGTTTGGCTCAAGAGTGGCGACGATGAAAAACAACTGGACCCGATCACGGTTGTTCCACGACTGGCCATCACGCGGGTGATTACCCGCATCACACCCCCGGCCTATGCACAGACCACTCCGACGCTTCTCAATCTTGGTCAGGGTCCGGCGCTGATGACCGCCGGCTCCACGGTTGAATTGACCATTGAATTCAACAAACCGATCGATCCGGCCTCCACGGTTCAATTGCAAAGCCTCACCCCATCCGCCGACCCGGCCGACATCGCGAAGATTCAATGGAATCGCTCCAACCCCGCAAACGCAATCGCCACCTTTAACGCCAGCCAATCGCTGCGATTCCATCTGATCGCCACCGACACCGATGGTTTTCGCAACAGCGGCCTGGAGGAATACGAACTGATCGTTCACCCCGATCAAAATCCCACCGTTCAGATCGAAAACCCCCGCCGCAATGAGGAGCGAACGCCCGAATCGGTTGTCCCGCTTATGGCGGTCGCCGATGATGATTTTGGCATCCGCACCGCCACGCTGATCGTCGATCGACTTGGAGATAAGAAGCACTGGGAAATCCCGCTCGTGGCCGATGGCTCCCCCATCTCAGGCGTGCAATGGAATCGCCTCGATGGCAGCGCCGAGCGTCGGCGGTTTGGTCTGGGTTATCAATGGGAATTGAATCAACTGGCCGATGCCAAACTCAAAAGCGGCGATGTGCTGGAATACTACATACAGGTTCAGGACAACTACATCATCGGCACATCGGTTCATCCGCCGGTCCTCAGCGGCAAATTGCGCATCACGCTCATCAGTCAGGAGGAATTGGCCAACCGCGTGACCGATGAACTGCGCACCATGGCCGGCCAGATCAACGAAATCCGCAACACCCAGACTCGCACGAAGGAGGAAACCGAAAATCTCGCCCGCGAAACCAAAGACCGCCCCGAATTAAACACCGCCGACCGCGCCGCGGCCGAGCGTCTGGCCAATCAACAAAGCACCACCGCGTCGCAGACCAGACAGGTTGCCGGCAAGATGGATGCCATTCTCCAGCGTCTTCGCGAAAACCGTTCCAAATCAACCGAACTTCAGCAGCTATCCACCGATGTCCGTGATCAGCTCAATCAAACCGCCGAAAACCCCATGAAGGAGGCCGCCAACAATCTCAACAACGCCCGCCAGCCCAACAAACCCGCCGAGGAACGCAACAATCAACTGGCGCAGGCACAACATAACCAGCAACAATCGGCCGACCAGTTGCAAAAGGCGCTCGACCGCATGGGAAACATCGGCAGCCTTCAGCAGACGATGGACAAGATCAAGGACCTGCTGGCCGAGCAGCAACATCTTTCGCGGGAGACCGCCGAGATCGGGCGTCGCAATCTGGGCAAGACGCCCGACCAGATGAACCCTGAAGATCGCGCCAAGCTCGATAAACTCTCCAAGGAACAGGAGGCCCTTGCCCGCCGCACCGAAAAAGCCATCGCCGACATGCAAAAACTGGCCGATCAACTGGCCAAAAGCGATCCCGCCACATCCGATGCGATGAAACAGTCGGCCCAGACCGGCCAACAGCAGCAGGTCTCCGCCAATCAATCCCGCGCCGCCCAACAGACAGCCCAAAATCAACAGGCACAGGCCCAGGCCTCGCAAAAACAGGCCGAACTGGGCTTACAGATGATGCTCGACCATCTCCGTCAGGCCGAGCGCCGTAAGCTGGAGGAATTGTCCAGGCAGTTGGCCGAGATTCAGGAGCAACTCGCCCACCTCGTCCGCCGACAGGCCGGCCACAATCTCGACAACATCGCCATCCAAGGCCCCGATCGCATCAACCAGATCGGCACCAAATTGATCGCCGAATTGTCCCAAAAAGCCGGCCGCGACAAATCACAGCCTCCGGCCCCTTCAACTTTGCCTCAACTGACCAGCGCTCAGGAGCAGACCACCCGCAATACGCGCGACATCGCCAAATCCATCGAGGACGCCCCCAACGGCGCCGAGCCTGCCGCCCATCTCACCCGCGCTGCCGGCAAGATGGATCGCGCCATCGTCGCCCTTCGTGAAAACAACCCCGTCGCGGCATACGATCCTTCCCAGGTTGAGGCGCTGGCTTCACTTGAGGAAGCCCAGCGCATCGTCGATGAACAAAAGGCCGCCGTCGATCAAAAGCTGGAACAGCAGCAAAAGGAAGCGGTTCGCCAAGCCTACGAAAAAATCAAACAGGAACAGGAAAAACTCAATCAGGAAACCACCCGCATCGACCAGTCACCCCGGCTTGATGATGGGTCTTTCCGTCGCGAAGAGGCCGTCCGGCTCGCCCAGTTGCCCAAACAGCAATCACAGCTAGCCGAGCGCATCAACAAGCTCGAAGAAGACCTCGCCGCCGTCGGTAGCGTCGTCTACATCTGGGCCAACAAGGACATCGCCACATCGATGAATCAGGTGAAGGATCAACTGGCCAAATCCTCCACCGGCAAGCCGACTCAGGCCGAGCAAGCCCGCATTATCGAACAGCTTGATGCCATGATACGCAACCTCGCCATCGAACCCCAGCAATCCAAATTCGCCAATCGCAACAGCGGTGGCGGCGGCGGAGGCTCCGGCCAGGGGAACGGCGCGCCATCCCTCCCCCCTGAAGTTGAATTGCGGCTGCTCAAGGAACTTCAACTGGCCATCAATCGCAATACCAAAGCAATCGACGCCCTTCCCGAAAAGGACAAATCCCAATTGCTGGAACTGGGCAACCGCCAGGGCGAATTGCGCAACCTGCTCGATCAGCTCCTCCAAAAATCCTCCAAAGGCCAGGTCAAACTCGGCCCCGAACCGGACAACAAAGACCAATTGCCCGAAGAAGCCGGCAAGGAGGAGATCGAAAATCAGGAGCTGGAAAACAGCTTGCTGACCGATGAACCCACCGCCGAACAGATTGAAAAGGATGTCAACCGCATCGGCGATCGCATGGCCCGTTCGCGTCAGCGGCTTGCCCTCAATAACGACCCCGGCAAGACCACGCAGATCATTCAGGACCGCATCATCGCCAACCTCGATGAACTGATCCAAATGGCCCGCAACCAGCAGACCAACAGCAGCAGTAGTTCCAATCCACAGGTGGCCGAACAGCAACCCAAACCCCAGCCCGGCGACCCATCCAATCAGCAGCCCGGTCAATCCCAACCCAACCACGCCCAAACCCCCGCCCAATCCTCCACCGTCTCCCCAGGCCAATCGGCCAACCCCGACCCCACCACCGATATCCACCAAAACATGGCCGAATGGGGCGGCCTGACTCCCCGCCAACGACAGGCCGTCATCGAAGGCTCAAACGAAACAATCATCCAGAAATACAAAGGACTCGTCGATGACTATTATCGTTCCCTGGCCACCAAAGCGACCGAACGCTGAACAATGAACGACAAGCTACAACAACATCGCCTCCTCACCGCCGTCTGCATCCTCTCCCTCTCCCTCCCCACCTTCGCCCAAACAGCTCCCTCCGCCCGGACTCGTTCCGACGGCTTGGCCGACCAACCCGGCATGGTCCGCGGCGATGAGATCACCCCCCAGCAGCGCCAAGCCGTCGACAAAGGCCTCGCATGGCTCGCCCGCAACCAAGGCCCCAACGGTGAATACGGCACCCGCGCCGGCGGATATGGCGCCACCTCCGCCATCACCGCCTTGGCCGGTCTGGCCTTCATGTCCGCCGGCAATCTTCCCGGCCGGGGCCAATATGGCGAAAACACCCGGCGCTGTGTCGATTACATCCTCGCCTGTTCACAGGAATCCGGCCTGCTCGCCGCCGACAATTCCCACGGCGTCATGTACTCCCACGGCTTTGCCACCCTTTTTCTGGCCGAAGTCTACGGCATGACCGGCGACGAGAACGTCAAGGAAAAACTCCAGAAAGCCATCCGCCTCATTCAACAATGCCAAAACCGCGAAGGGGGCTGGCGCTATCTCCCCATCCCCCTCGATGCCGACATCTCCGTCACCATCTGTCAGGTCATGGCCTTGCGCGCCGCCCGCGATGCCGGCATCAAGGTTGAAAAGGAGACCATCGACCGCGCCATCCATTATGTCCGCAGTTGCCAAAACGCCGACGGCGGATTCAGTTACATGGCCAACTTCGGCGGCGGAGGGGGCAGCGGCTTTGAACGCTCCGCCGCCGGCGTCGCCGCGCTCTATTACGCCGGCGTCTTTGAAGGGGATGACATCCACCGCGGCCTCGATTACATCAAACAATTCCTCCCCGGCGCGGGCGTCGGCGGCCAGACCATCAGCCACTATTACTACGGCCAATACTACGCCGTTCAGGCCATGTTCCTGGCCGGCGGCGACTACTGGGCGCGCTGGTATCCCGCCATCCGCGAGGAACTGCTCGCCAAGCAGGATGCCAATACTGGCAGTTGGCCCGGCGCCGAAGTCTCCGAGGATTATTCCACCTCCATCGCACTGATCGTCCTGCAAATGCCCAACCGTTATCTGCCGGTCTTTTCCGGCAAAGGCCCCGGTTCATAAACCATGTTCAACACTCGATTTATCATTGCCTGCCTGTTGCTCCTGCCATTCACGATTGCACAGGCTAACCAAACGGATGAATGGACATTGACCACCGCTGATTTTAATCAGCAGACCCTTGTGCCGATCTCCATCGATGATCAAGCCCTCACCGCCCGCATCCGATCCAGCGAGGTTCCACGCACTATCCCCCTGACCCAATTCCTGGAACTCGAACGCAAACAGCGCCCCGCCACCAACCCCGAAGGGCGATTTATCCTCTACCTGCTTTCCGGTGACCAACTCATTGGCAATCCCATTCAAACCAAACAGGAAAAATTATCCTGGCACAACACTTTCATTTCTGACATCACCATTCCCCTGCGACAAATTTCCGCGATTGCCCGCATCGACCAACCCGCACCCATCTCGACCGATACCCCCACCGAAGATGTCGTCACTCTCGGCAATGGCGATTCCCTGCACGGCATCATCACCAACCTGAATTCCACACAACTGGTCATTCAACCCGCCTCCGGAGAACCGGCCACCGTGTCGATGGATTCGGTTGTTCGCATCACCTTCGCCACCATCGCAGCGCCAAAAACATCCACCGATCCCGCGTTTCGGCTGCACTTTACCGATGGTTCCTCTCTGGTGGCACCGACCATTCAACTGGCCGACAATCGCCTGAAAATTCAACTCGCCGACAACACCACGCGCACAATCCCCTTTGGTTCGATTGTTTCCATCGAACAACTCAACGGCCCGGTGGTCTGGCTTTCGGGATTGACGCCACAGGAAAACATTCAAATCCCTTATTTTTCCGTCACCCACCCCGCGCAAATGGACCGCAATGTCGCCGGCCAACCAATCCGTTTTGCCGACCGCATTTACACCCACGGCATCGGCGTTCATTCCTATTCCAAACTCGTTTATGCCTTGGAAGGGCGATTCACCACCTTCCGAACCCAATATGCGATCGACACGACCGATTCCGATGGCCGTTATGCCAATGTGACGGTGAGAATCCTGCTGGATGGAAAGGTGGTTCACGAACAGGCCGACTTCAAGGCGGGCGTGCTCTCGCCGGTTGTCTCAATTTCCGTCAAAGGGGCATCCACCCTGATGCTCGAGGTCGATTATGGGCGGACGATGGATGTCCAGGATCGGTTCAACTGGATCGAGCCGGCATTGCTGCGGAATTGAAAAATGCGCGCAAAAAAAGAGACCGGTGCTCGCCGTGACACCGGTCTCCTACAGTCAGGCTGCCCGGCCAATATAGGCCGGAGACCCACAGCCTCTTTCCAAATATCGTCTACGAAGGGATGCGACTTGAATTATTTCAAGTTGGCCGACATCCCGATTTTCCTCCGATGGCTTTCGGCTCTATAATCATCCCCGATGATGCAAAAACGACCCGCGAAACTCGCCTTGGAAGATGGTACGGTCTTTACCGGCAGCAGCTTTGGCGCCGCCGGTACCACCGAAGGGGAGGTGGTCTTCAACACCTCGATGTGCGGCTATCAGGAAATCCTGACCGACCCCTCATACAAAGGTCAGATCGTCACCATGACCTACCCGCTGATCGGCAACTACGGCATCAACAAGCAGGATGTCGAATCGCGAATGCCGCAGGTGGCTGGTTTTATCGTCAAGGAACTGGCCCCCGATTATTCTAACTATCGTGCTGACATGAGTTTGCACGATTATCTGGCCGCCAACAACATTGTCGGCATCCAGGGGATCGACACGCGGGCGCTGGTTCGCAAATTGCGTCTGTCGGGTGCGATGCGCGGTGTCCTCTCCACCGAAATTCTCGACGATGCCGCACTGATCGCCCGTGCCAAGTCGGCCAACCAGATGCTGGGGGCCGACTGGGTGCAGGCGGTCAAACCATCCGAACAATACAACTGGGATCAGGACCAGGGACTCTGGAAACAAGACAAGGTCGAACGGGGAGACGGCCTGCACGTCGTCGCATTGGATTGTGGCGCCAAGCACAATATTCTGCGCCATTTCAGCGACCGGGGCGTCAAAGTGACGGTGTTGCCCCCCGATACCACCGCCGATGAAATCCTCAAACACCGCCCCGATGGGCTGTTCATCTCCAACGGCCCCGGCGATCCGGCCGTGCTGGATTATGCCGTCAAACCAATCAAGCAAGTTCTTGATAAACTGCCCATCTTCGGCATTTGTCTTGGCCATCAGCTCCTCTCGCGGGCGATTGGCGCGACAACCTCCAAGCTAAAATTCGGCCATCGCGGCGGCAACCAGCCGGTGATGAACCTCGACACCGGCCGGGTCGAAATCACCAGCCAGAACCACGGCTTTGCGGTTGACCGAAAATCCCTCGAATCGGCCGGCGGCGTCGTCACCCACATCAACCTCAACGACAACACGGTCGAGGGTTTTCGCCACGCCACATTGCCGATCTTCTGCGTGCAATACCACCCCGAAGCCTCCCCCGGCCCGCACGATGCCTCATACCTCTTCGACGCTTTCATCGAAATGATGAAAACCCGCAAACCACCAACACCCAATCGCCTGAAAGAATTGCAGGGAATGACCGGCCACTGAAAATCGTTGCAATCCAAATCAACGTAAACGTGATCACCTCGCCCATTGAAAGACAATTGGCGATTCGATGCTTGGATGCAAGCTGCGGTGGACGGGGCAGTTGCGGGCGGCGTTTTCGAGTCTGCGTTGGTCGTCGCCGCTGAGTTTGACCGGGACGTTGACCGTCACCGCCAGTCGGCCGATTCGGCGCATGGGGGTGGATACCATCTCTTTTTGCACCTGGCAGGTGGTTCCGGTCAGGTCCAGATTGTGCTTTTGGGCGACGATCCCCATGATCGTCAAAATGCACGATCCCAGTGCCGCCCCGACCAGATCGGTGGGGGAAAATTTTTCACCTTTGCCCATGTTGTCCACCGGGGCATCGGTTTCGATTTTGGAACCCGATGGGCCGTGTGTGGCGATGCAACGAAGCTGGCCTTGATAGGATATTGTTGATTCAACCATAGGGAGGGATTGTGGACCAGTCACGGATAAAAATCAAAATCAGGCAATGAGCTGCTGGGACAATTTACAGATCGAAGCGGCCGCGAATTCCCGTTGAAACGATTCCACGTTGTCGAATCGCACCGCCCGAACCGCCCGACAGGGAATTTCCAGCTCAATTTGCGGCCGATCAAATGGCCAGGGAGACACCCGCACCGTCCGCTCATCCACGCGATTCATCGTCAATGGCGTCGGCGTGCCATCCGGTTGATCCCATACCAGGCGCGAATGTGAAAATGGCGGCCGGGTGCAACACAGCGCGAGGCTGATCAAATCCAATGCCTGAAGCAGATGAAAATTCAACCGCAGCCATTGTTCCTGTTGGTTTGATGGTTCAACTTCCAATCCCAGTTTCAACGGCATGGTGGATCGCATTCCCAGTTGTCGGCGCAAATTTTCCTGCAATTCAACCTGCTGATGCTGGAATTTATTGATTTCAAACCGGTCAATCGGATCGGTCATGGTTAATTGGACCGACAGAAACAGCACATGCAGGCTGACGAGTAATTGAACATAGTCGCCATGCTCGGCCGACTGATTCACCGAGGCCGCCCAGACACGCAACGCGATCTCCCGCGGCGTTTCAAAGACATCCAACGGCAGGCCGTCTTTATTTAATGTGGGGGCCAGGTCATGCAACGGCCAGCCGCAATCGTGCAGGGTTGCGCCCAGAATCGTTAATTCCGCCGGATTGGGTTTGGAAAATCGATCGGTCCCCCAATGCCCGGCCAATTCCCCCGCCAATTTTGCGTGATCATCCTGTGAAATCAGATAAAAACGATCGCCGGCTGTGCGTCGAATCATCTCTTATTCCGCGATCTGATCCTTATAGCGTTCCTTGAATGCCGCCAGGTTCGACACGCCCGGCGGCAGGTGCGCCTCTTCGATCAGCATCACCGCGATCCCATCGCGCACCGGATAGCGCAGGCCGCCCACCTCAGCCACCAGAAAATCACCCTCTTGGCGCAGTGCGCTTCGCGTCAGCGGGCAGCGCAGCATGGAGAGCAGTTCCGGATCAATCGAATTGGTTGGCGTGGCCTGACTCATATTCCTAGCCTAAATAGCAGTGCATGAAAATTGAATATTTAGTTGTGTTTACTCCCTCTCCCTGTACGCAGGGAGAGGGTGGGGGAGAGGGTTCTTATTTCTCCCCAAACAGAACAGAACCCTCTCCCTAACCCTCTCCCTGAGTACAGGGAGAGGGAACCAGAGATCAATCAAAAATATTGATCTCGTGAACCATTGGTATCCAATTTATCATCCACCCCCGTCATTGGTCCAGCATCCGTGATAAAAATCAAACGACCGGCGCGCTTCATGCGCGCCGGCCGTTAGAGCCTGCGAATCCTTTCGCACCATCCCTGCTCCGTCGTCCGCCGTCGCATTTACGCGGCGGCGTCGTTGTCATTGTCACTGCACGGTTGGATCGTGTGCGAATCCACCAACATTTCCAGGAACTCCGCCAGACCGTCCTGGTGGTTGCTTCCGATGACCCGTTTGGCCGCGGTTTTCACGTCCGAATGAGCATTGCCCATCGCCACGCCCAAGGCGGCATTTTTGATCATCGGCAAGTCGTTGACATCATCTCCCACCGCCACAATCTGTTGCGGTAAAATACCATATTTCTGTGCAACTTTTAAGATTCCCTGCCACTTGTTGACAGCCGGATCAAACACCTCCAGCACCTCCACATCGTATGCCGTCACCTTCAGAGCGTGGCATAAGATGCGTTCGCCAAAGCGGTTGCGCAATTGAACTTCGAGTTTGGCGACATCTTCCGGATGAGCGCAAATACTCAACCGCATGGTGTGCCGGTGCGAATGCCGGGCCACCGAGGGGACTTTTCGCACCTTGCGGTTCATCTCCAGCCACAACCGCGTGGGTTCGTTCAGATGGCGCTCATCGGTGATCAGATAATCCACCTCGCTGGCCTCATGTTCCTGCAACGCCAGCACCACCTGGTCCATCGATTCCAGATATTCCGCCACCTCGGCCGCTAACTGTTCGCCCATCAAGGTTTTATGAATCGTCACGCGCTGCCGCGTGTCCATCACCACCGCGCCGCCGACAAAGACGGCCGTGTCATAATGATTGACCGTCTGCAGGATGGTGCGGCATTCCGTATAGTTGCGCCCGGTTGCAAAACAAATTCGCAACCCCGACTGCACCGCCCGCTCAATCGCCTTCACCACGCGGGGCGTGATCGACCCATCGGGACTCAACAATGTCCCGTCCAGATCCATCGCGATCATTTTGTATGGGTTTTGATTCATCACTCTCTTACGTCTCGCAACGTATCGTGTTTGTCATGGATTGCAACCCGATACGGTTTTTTCAACCACTCATCCACACCATTGCTTGTGGTCATCGGATCAGGAATTACCAGATGTGGTTATACGATCATTACTTATGTGATTTGACGATGATTCAAAATATTTTCTGACAATTAACAATGAGGTGGGGCAATCGCGCGCGATCCTTTCGGATTTCCATCCGAACAGGTGGGATTCCAAGCCCCACTGCTCGGCAACGCCGATCACCACCAGGTCAAAACTTTTTGCCCGTTTCAGCACCACATCCACCGGGATGTCGGATTCAACCACTTCAAAGGTCAACGCAACCGGCTGGGTGGGATCGTTGATCACCCGATCCATGATTTTCTGCACCTCGTGTTGTCGTTTTGGATCGCTAGGCGGAACGATATGAAGCAGGGTGATCGTCGCCTTGGCGTGTCGGCCGATGCGGGCGGCCAAATCCAATGCGAATCGGTCGTGGAAGCTCCCCATATATGGGACCAGAATGGTATGCACTTCGCGCAGGCCACGATCCACGAAGATCGCCACATCGGTCTGTGTGTTGTTCAGAACCCGATGTACCGTCCCACCCAGAATGGTCCGTCCTATGACCGGCTTGTGGAAACCCATGAGGACCAGGTTCGATCCCCGTTCGCCCGCCACGGCCGCGATGTCATCGGCCACATCCCGGCTGATGAATGAAACCGGCTCCACCGGCATCTGCCGGGCGCGGGCTTCATCCATCAACGGTTCCAACGGGCCATGTTCCGGCGGTTCGGCCGCCACATCCAACCCGCTGCGAAAGGCATCATGATCCACTGGCCGGCGCAGATACAATCCCGTGATCGAACCGCCGCCAGCACCGGCCGAACCATCGGCCGACGCCGTTCCGCCGATCAGGCTCGCCAGTTGCGCAAGCGGTTTCCCACTGCGCGGCAGGGAGACGGGGATCAAAATCGAATAGAGCGATTTGGGCTTCTGTTCCTTTGATTTGGCCAAAGCGTTGGGATCGCGGAAAAGACGGTCGGGATAAATCCAATTCAACAGCGGCGAGGTCAGCGCGGTGGTGACCAGTGCCATGATGACCATCATCGCGAAGGCCGCATCGGTCATCACACCCAATTCGCGGCCGATGTTGAGGATGACCAGTTCCATCAACCCGCGCGTGTTCATCAGGATGCCGATCGCCGAGCTTTCGCGCCAGGCCAATCCGCACGATCGCGCCGCCAGGGCCGATCCGCCGAATTTTCCAAGGCACGCCACGGCGATGATCAGGGCCGTATCAACCCAAAGCGCGCTGTTGTTGAGCAATCCGATCTGCGTTTTGAGTCCCGTATAGGCGAAAAAGAGGGGTAATAGGAAGACCACCGTGTAATCTTCCAGTTTTTCGCTTAATGAACGGACAAAATGCGTCCCCTTGGGCATGATCGCCCCCATCAGAAACGCGCCGAACAAGGCGTGAATCCCAATTCGTTCGGTCGCATACGCCGAGGCGAGGATCAGAAGGAAAATGATGGCGACGATATTCTGCGTTAGTCGACCGCGTCGGTCATAGACGATCTCAAGTCGTTTCAGGAACGGCCTGATGACAAAAAACATGACCAGAACGTAAACCACCGACAAACCGGCCGTCACCATCGCCGGCCCCCAACCCTCGGCCCGCGCGTATCCCACCACCAGCGCCAACATGCACCAGGCCGTCACATCATCCACCGCGGCACAGGTGATGGTGATGGCCCCCATCTTGGTTTTATGAATGTTGCGTTCGGTTAATATCCTTGCCAGCACAGGAAATGCGGTGATGCTCATCGCCGCCCCCATGAAGAGCGCCACCGGCGTAAATCGCATCGATGGGGCGTTGTTGAAAATTCGCGTGTACAAATACGTCGCCAACAACGCCCCCAGCAGCAGCGGGGCCACGATGCTGGCGTGGCTGATGACCAGTGCCGCCTGACCTCGATTGCGAATCAATTTCGGGTCCAGTTCCAGCCCGATCAGAAACAGGAAAAAGATCACCCCCACCTGCGATAGCAGATTCAGAAGCGCCACGCTGTTGGCTGGGAAAATATGCCCCCAAAGGCCGGGAGCCAGCAAACCGAACAGACTCGGCCCCAACATGATGCCGGCCAGCATCTCTCCCATAACCTGCGGCTGGCCGATGCGGGTGAATACGACACCCATCAACCGACTCAGACCCAGAATCAGCGCCACTTGCACCAGCAAAATCAGGATCGCATGTCCTTTGTTGCTTTGTCCCCCTTGTCCTTTGGTCGGTGGGGCGGTTGCTATTGGTTTGCTGGTGGGTTGGGTTGTCGCGACGACGGCCGGTTGGGCGGCGGTTTCGGCCTCTGATTTCCTTGTCCGCCATTGTCCCGGCTGTGGCCCTTGAGCAATAACCTGATATTCATCCGCTTCGGCGACCGATTCAAAAGTGATTGTCCAATGCTCATCCTTGAGTACGATCCGCTGTGGCTGGTCCTCCACCATGTGAAGGCTCAGTTGCGGACCTTTGTCGAAGGTCAATTGGATGTATCGGCCGGACTGGTCGATGCTCATTTCCCCCGACGGCGACTTGGCATCGGGCGATATTAATTCCCAATTGCCCGATAGGTCGGTTGGGGCCGTCAGCTTTGATCCGAAACTGAGAATCAGCCACAACCCAACCACCAGGAGGGCGAATAATCCAAGATATACGGTCGTGGCCTTGCTCATATTGCTTTGGGGCGTCAACTTATCAGACGAGCTTGCCTTGGCAATGTGAAATATGTCACTGGCGACAGAATAATTTGTGACTCAACCATTTGGTCGGCGCGCCGATATAATGGCAAACTGGAGAATTCGATGTCTTTTGAACTGATCGAGAAGCAACGGCTGTACGAAGGCAAAAAAATTTCGCTGGAGGTCCACCATTTGCAGGATGATGAGGGTCATCGTGCCCGACGCGAGGTGGTGGTTCATCCCGGAGCGGTGGTGGTGCTGCCGTTTTTGTCGACCGACCGGATTATTCTGATCCGCAACAGACGTTATGCGGCCGGTCAGATTCTGGTGGAATTGCCCGCGGGCACGCTCAACAAGGGTGAAGACCCGATGAATTGCGCCGGCCGGGAATTGCAGGAGGAGACCGGCTATCTGGCCGGCCGATTGCAGCGGCTGGGCGCGTTTTACAGCTCGCCGGGCATTCTTTCGGAGAAACTGTACACCTTCGCGGCCTATGATCTGGAGCGCACCGCGACGGCATTGGATGAGGATGAGGAGATCGAAGTCATGGAGGTGTCGTTCAATCAGTCCATCGAGATGATTCGCGAAGGGCAGATCATCGACGCCAAGACAATCGCCACGCTGTTGATGTATGAACGGTTTAACTGGGATGTGTTACGAGGGATCAAGTAATGGCCTGGCAGGACAGAGCCTATAACCGCGAGGAACGTCCGTTCGGCATGGGGAATTTCTCGTTCCTGTTGCCGCCGACACCGTTGGCGATTGGGTTGATGGTGGCGTGCCTGGCGGTTTTTATTCTCGAAGCGGTTGCCGGCGGCATTTCGGTTGGCAATCCGTTGATCAGTTGGGGAGCGCTCGAATTTCAGGGGGGCTTGGCATTTATCGAGCCGTGGCGCTGGATCACCTATCAATATCTGCACGCCGGCGGGTGGCATATTTTCGCAAACCTGATCGGCATCTACTTTTTTGTGCCGATGCTGGAACAACGCTGGGGGTGGCGACGAACGCTACTGTTTTATACCGTTGGCGGCATCTTCGCGGGTATCACCTTTGGCCTGATGAGCGCCTTTTTCCATATGAATTCCCCTCTGGTCGGCGCCAGCGGCAGCATTTTGGCGGTGTTGGGCGCTTGCACGGCCATCATGCCCAACATGCGGGTGCTGATGCTGGTCTTCCCCATGACCATGAGGACCATGGCGGTGCTGTTCGGCATCCTGTACCTGCTGACGATCATCGGCGACCGCAACACCGCCGATGCCGCGCATCTGGGCGGCCTGATTTTCGGTTTCCTGCTGGTTTACGCCGGCGGCCCGTTCTATGGCCGATACCAGCGCCGAATGCACATTCGACGCGCCCAAAAAGCCGTCCAGTATGAGATCACCGAAGATAAACAGGTGGATCAAATCCTTCAAAAAGTCCACGATCAGGGAATGAACAGCCTCACCCGGCGGGAAAGGCACATCCTCCAACACGCCACCGAACGCCAACGCCACGCGGATATGTCAGGCGGCAGACGGAGACATTAAGATTCCCGGTTCTCGTCGAGCAACGCTTCCAGTTCCGCGACCGCAT
The DNA here is from genome assembly GCA_020847545.1 of Phycisphaerales bacterium. GTDB lineage: Bacteria > Planctomycetota > Phycisphaerae > Tepidisphaerales > Tepidisphaeraceae > JADYZN01. Next base: position 4,048 of record JADLBV010000025.1, on the reverse strand, counting down.
CCAAGTCCCTCGGACGTCCGGCTGCGCGTTTGACTTGGATCAGGTGAACCAGGTCGATACACCGACAATCCATTTCGAATATCCGCAGGATGATCGTATGCGGCAGGAGTTGTTCATATCCACCACCGCCGATGATTTCTCCGAATAAATCGATGTCGCCGAAAGTGGTTTTCAGGGTGAAATTCAATCCTCGGCGGATTGTCCGATCATCCCATTGAAATGGCAGGCCGGGCGGCGCATCGCGTAGATAAGGTGAATGATCCTTGAGTGCCGAAGCCAATCGGGCGATGTTTTCATCCGTTCGGCGGTAGACGACATCCAAATCCTGAGTCAGTCGGGCGGCTCCATGTGCGATGGCCGCCATGCCGCCGATGAGGATGAATTCCACATGGGCATCTTGCAGAACCCGCAACAGTTGCCGAAAGTCGGTCATGGTTGTTTTTTCGCTTCCCGGCCGGCCCGGCGCAGCTCTTCGGCAAATTCCTGTAACTTGCGAAATTGTTCGAATCGCTGCTCGTGCGTTAATGTCAGGTTTCTGCGTAGCAAACCAAGGTCGATGTGCTTTTTGTACGCCTCGATGACCGGATCGGGTTCCAGTTCATCCGGCATCGATGGCACGATTGGCTTGTCCATGATCCGATTATAGCATGGGAATTGGCCAATGGGCCTTCAGATTCGTCTCTCTTTCCAGCAACCCGTCCAGCAGGTAACTTGGCGGCATCATGAATGATGCGGCCTACCAACAGTGCATCCACCCGGCGTGTGAGGAAAAATATCCCATCACCGACATTCGCGTTTCCTGCGGAAAATGCGGCGGGTTGCTGGATATTCGCTATGACTGGTCCAAACTGCCAACGCCTAAAAATCTGAATTTCTTTGAACACCGCTGGAGCACAAAGGGGATCGGTTCCGATGGCCGGCTCGATTTTTCGGGGGTCTGGCGATTTCGCGAACTGATGCCGTTTTATCGCACCGAAGCCGATATCGTCACCATCGGCGAAGGGAGAACGGTCCTGCAACAGGCCGACCTGCTGGCTCGTGAAATCGGTGTTAAGGCAGGCAAACTGATGCTCCAATACGAGGGATTAAATCCCTCCGGCAGCTTCAAGGACAACGGGATGGCGGCCGCCTTTACCCATGCCCGGATTGTCGGGGCAAAACGGGTGGCGTGCGCCTCCACCGGCAACACCAGCGCCAGCCTTGCCATGTTCGCCTCATTGGCACAGATGCGCGGCATCGTCTTCATCGGCAGCGGCAGAATCTCGTTTGGAAAACTCTCCCAGGCCCTCGATTACGGCGCGTTGACCCTGCAAATTCAAGGCGATTTCGACGCCTGCCTTCGGCGCATCCGACAGATCGCGGTGGATCGCCCCAAGATGGGCATCTATCTGATGAACAGCGTCAACCCGTTCCGGCTCGAAGGACAAAAGAGCATCATGTTCCGCGTCCTTGAGGCGATGGATTGGCGCAGTCCCGATTGGATCATTGTCCCCGGCGGCAATCTCGGCAATTGCTCGGCATTTGGCAAGGCGTTCAGCGAACTCAAAGAACTTGGCCTGATCCAGAAAATCCCCCGACTGGCGGTCATCAATGCAACCGGGGCCAACACGCTCAACGAAGTCTTCACCCGACAAGGCGTGCGCTGGAACAATGGCCAATACGATGCCACCGTGGTGCAAAAGTTGTATGCCGGCATGGATGAATCCAATTATTCACCCCACACGGTCGCCAGCGCCATCGAAATCAGCCGGCCGGTGAATCTGCCCAAGGCATTGCGTGCATTGGATGTGATGAATGGCGTGGTACGCGAAGTCTCTGATGAGGAAATTCTTGAACATCGGGCCTTGGTGGCGCGGTATGGGTTTGGTTGTGAGCCGGCCAGTGCAGCCAGTGTGGCCGGATTGCGAAAGTTGTTGGCCGAGCAGGTGATTTCACCCGATGAGTCGGTCGTCTGCATTCTGACCGGACACGAGCTCAAAGACCCCAACGTCACCGTCAAATATCACACCGGCGTGGACATGAAAAGCGTGCAGGACCTGGCCCCGCGCTCCGAGCCGCACGGCAAACTCTCCAATCCACCCGTACAGGTCGAAGACGACCTCGAAGCCATCATCCGCGCCATCGGCGTTGAAGGAATATAACCCATGACCAATATTGCAATTACAGGCGCCTGCGGACGAATGGGCCAGCGATTGATCGCGCTGGCCTCATCCAGTGATCAACTAACAGTCGTCGCGGCCATCGAACGGCCCAATCACCCATTCATGGGGCGCGACGCGGGCGAAGTGGCCGGCGTTGGGCCGATCGGTGTTCCCATCGCCGAAGATTTGCAGATCAAGCCCGATGTCCTGATCGATTTCACGGCCCCGTCTTCGATGCGAAACTGGCTGGAAGTCTGCCGTCAACGCGGCATCGGCATGGTGATCGGAACCACCGGCCTGCCCACGGCCGACCATGCCGCCATTGATGTGGCATCCGCGCAGATCGCGGTGCTTCAGTCCCCCAACATGAGTCTTGGGGTCAATGTATTGTTCAAGATCGCCGGGCAGGTTGCCAAAATATTGGGCGATGATTACGACATCGAGATTCTCGAAGGGCATCATCGCTTTAAGAAGGATGCCCCATCCGGCACGGCATTGGGCCTTGCCGACGCGATTTTGACCGCCACCGGCAAGACCCGTGACGATCTAGTCTACGGCCGTCAGGGTGATGAGGCCGTTCGCGAACGTGGTGAAATCGGGATGCACTCACTGCGCATCGGCGATGAGGTCGGCCGACACACGGCCTATTTCGCGGCATTGGGTGAACGGCTGGAATTGACGCACGTCGCCACCAACCGCGACACTTTTGCACATGGCGCGCTCCGCGCCGCCGCCTGGCTGGCCACCCAAAAGCCCGGCCGGTATCGCATGGCCGACCTGCTGGGGCTGTGATTTTCCAGTCCAGTTCAGAAAAAGAAGGGGTGGACGGCGCGGGCAGCGACTCAACTCGGCCTGGAGCATACAATGCGCGGCGAAGGCGGTGACCCCGGCGCGACGAAACGGGAATTGCTGCGTCCCCATCTCTTATCCACGTCTCTTATCCCCCGGCATGGCCATACTCATGCCGAACTTGAGTTTAATCATCCCACCGCTCGTCGGTTACTATGCAGCCCGGCAAGCCAACCGGCAGGATCCTGGCTGATGGTATCGAGCAATCGACAGGCCAAGGGTGATGGAATGCGCACCCCGCGTTCCCAGCCCTGAACGAGGATACGGGAGACTCCAAGCAATTCCGCGAAACCTGCCTGGCTCATCCCCAGTCGTTTGCGCAGCTTGACCACGTCCGTGATCGAGTAGGCACTTGGAGCTGGAATCGCAAACACGGTGCGGGATGGAAACCGATCTTCAGGCTGGACGCCGTCGTGAAGGCAAGCCTTCAAGTCTTCCAGGCTCCGAAGCAACGATCGCGTGGCTCGGTTGCTTTTCCCTATTCTTTTGCTTTTCATATGACGACTCCTTTGCGCTCAATTATGGGACTTAAATATTTCAACCACCTTCTTGTATTCCGCTTTCTGTGCCGACGTCAGATTCGCCCGTTCCGATTTTGAAAACATGCTCAAAAAGAACACTTTCCCGGTTGCGGGAAGATAGAGGTACACAATCCGGAAGGGTCCACTTTTGCCTCGATGTCCCGATGGCGGCGCGAATCGTATTTTCCGTATTCCACCCGTTGCGGCCATTGTCGGACCCGCTTCTGGATTGCATAGCAGTTGTTGTTCCAAGGCACGAAGATCCACGTCCGTCAATCGAAAATGCTTCCAGTCATTCACGAAGCCGGTCAACTGGACGAAGGTCAAGTGCATATAAACATCACAGCATACACTGTATGCAAGTCAAGAAAAATGAACGGGGATGCCGCTGATCTCCAGGGCAAACGCAATTATATTTCCCCCTCCCCCGGTATTTCCGGGGGAGGGTTGGGGAGGGGGCCGTATCGCCGAATTCGAGGAAAAACCCCCACCCTAACCCTCCCCCGGAGTACCGGGGGAGGGGATAAAGAGGCTCTG
>JADLBV010000024.1 GCA_020847545.1 Phycisphaerales bacterium | reverse complement strand
TCAACCCGGTGGTGAGCGTGGACTGTGGGGTCTGGCTCTACTTTGAGCGGTGCGGAAGCGGGCATGGGGTGACGATGGAGACATTCGACAATCAGGGAGACCATGCCGCGGATGAGAATACGTTTGGGTTGTGGGAGATGGTGTCACCGGTGGATGTGACACCGTTTGTCACCGGGCAGTTCAGCGATGAGGGGCGGATGCCGCCAAACTGGGGGCCATCGCCACCATCGGGAGGGGCCGCTTCGGAGATGCTCAGCGGGTATCATGCCTCCAGCCCGTTGATCATTGCTGACTGGCTATTCACACAGCGGGGAGTATAGGATCGGCAAACGAGGGGGTGAAAATGGCACCAGCGACATACTACTGGCCCAACGTTTCTGAGTTTCTGCTCGCCTCTGACCCGCGGGTTATTTCGTCGCTGGCTTCGGACGGGCGAAGCCAAATGTCACAGTCGGTTTCGGTATGATGCGGTTCATTGCGCGTGAAAAGCGTGATGTACGCAACCGCCCTTTGTGGGGATGCCAACCATCCTTCATTGTCCAAACAACCTCGAAAATGTTATCCATCTATTACCATTCATCACCACAACCTTGAATCCGGAACTTCCATCCACGCCCCATCCTGCAAAATCGACTGCTGGCTCATCAGCCCCGGCAAAGTCATGTCCAAAGCGCGGTGAATGTCGATGGGGCATGGGATTTCACCCCGCACGGCCGCGATGAAATCCCTCAGTACCAAATAATCGCCCCCACCGTGCCAATCATTGTGAAGAATCGCCGGTGGATTGCGCCATACTTCGGGCAGATGACGCGCATACGCCTCCTGCAACATCAGCGTTTCGGCGTCCAGCCAGTTTTGCTGGTCCGCGTTGACGCCTCGCAGCCAGATTTTCGCGCGCTCCTGATGGCTCCGCGCTGATTCATACGCGCCATCCGTCCCCTGAAGCTGGTAGTTGGTCATGGCGTGCGGGCGATCCGAGACCATGTCAAAACGGATTTTGATCAGACGTTTTTTTTGCGTTTTGGCCAGCATCGTGGCCGAGTCGGCGGCATACGCTTCGCCCCGCGGGTCCACATAATGCGAACCGGTGTCCTCGCAGCAGACCCGCTCAACCCTGTCCCTTTCCATCCATGTCAGGATCGGTCCCAGGCTGTGCGTTGGATAGGTGATGCCACGGATGCCAGAGCCCCACTTTCGTCGCCAGGGGGTCTCTTCCATGAGTTGCTTCAATTCATGGATGTATTCCCCCTCGGCGTAATAAACCTCGCCGAACATCCCCGCGTTGACCAGTCCCTGCACAAACTGGTTGGGGCGCATGTAGATGTAGTTCTCCGCCATCATGTAGATGGCCTTGGATTGTTTCGTTGCCCGCACCAGGCGTTTGCACTCATCGACCGACACCCCCGCCGTCACTTCCGACAATACATGGATGTTTCGACTCAGCGCCGCGATCGCCTGATCGGCATGGAGAAACATCGGCGTCGCCACCAGCACCGCGTCCAGTTTCGCCGAATCGAGCATCTGTTCGTAGTCGGTATATGCCTCTTCAGCGCCCATCTGCGCCTTGCATTCCTCCAATCGCTCCTTTTTGATGTCGCACACGGCCGCCACGACCACATTCAGCGCCTTGAGCGAATCGGTGAAATGTCCGCCGCGCCTCGCCGCCCCGGCCACGCCGATCCGAATGGGTTCTTTTGCTTTCATTGTGATTGAATCTCCTGTTGTTGAATTTGCATGGTTCGTTTCAGCACCAAATGCTGATGTGAACCCCGCGTTGTTTTGCTTATGCCAAATTAATCTTGCGCATATCCAGCACCTCCTGGAGGACGCCGAAATGAATCACGCGCTCCGCCGCGCCGTTTTCGTCAAATTCCAGCGGCACACCGATGATCAGCGTGTTGTCACGCCCATCCTTGGCGATGTGCAATCCATCAAAATCCTTCACATATACATTGTCCGGCGCATGGATGAATGCCATTCCCTTCTCGCCGGCCGGTCGGTGGGCGCGCAGATGAAAAGTCATGTCGGCCGGATCGTATGCCGCATTCTCGATCTCCATCTCCCCCATCATGACGTGCATGTCCGTCCCCACCAGCACGGGGCCGCCGCGGTTGGCCGTCAGCCGCAACACCCGCACCGACTCGGCCTCCACCCAGACTCGCGCCCCATCGCGCAGCTTGCCCACCAATTTCTCATCCCAGAAATCCCACACCAGGTATTCCTGATCCGCCTCCAAACCCCATTTGGCCAAGTCCAGTTGACGCTCAGTCGGCCGATCCAGCATGTTGAACAACGCGATCACATCAAAGTCCTGCCACGGCCGCTCGACGCGCCTGTGAAAAATGCGAGGGCCATCCGGATGGGGCGCATCAAACAGGTCCAACGGCCTGGCCGCATCCCTCGGCCGGGGCAGCGTCTTTTTAATGAGGGCCAACCGCTCGGGGTTGATCGTGCGGATGTCATCCCCAAGCATCGAACCCCCGCCGAACAGGCCGTGAATCGTCGCGGCGATGCGGGCGTGGTCCAGCGGGATCGGCTGATCGACCGTCAGCACATTGCTCGCGTCGGCCAGGTACAGGTTGCGGTGTTCATGGTAGTGGATCGCCCGGCTGGTCAGGGCATCCTGCGCGGCCGTCCAGAAGTCCAACTGATTGATGACGAACGTGGCGGGATAGAAGAAACTTTCGGGGCTGAGCGCCCTCCCCTCGCCAAAATCGCTGCCGACCCGCACACCATCCATCACGC
>JADLBV010000023.1 GCA_020847545.1 Phycisphaerales bacterium | reverse complement strand
CCCCGCCTCAAAAAACGCCGAAACGACAGCTTCAGCCTGCTCACCCAACCCAGAAATCAGATGCGATTAGCCTCGCATAAAAAGAGGTGCCGATGCTAGATTTAGTGCCATTACTTCCTGACCCCTTTGTTTCCAGTTGGCCAAGCCAGTGCTGGATGGTCAGGGCGTCCTGGTAGCGGGCGCCGGTGGGGACGGGGGATTGGCGGCGGGTGATTCGGCACAAGCAGCGGAGTTCCTCGGCCAGCCAGCCACTGGGGGAGAGGGGGGTGTCGTCGATGTTCAGGCCGATGGGCCATTGGGCGCGGTCGGTGAATAGTTCGTAGGGTTGGGGGTTGAGGTGTAAGCGGGCGGCCCAGGATTCGCCGAAGACTTCGAGGCGGTCGAAGCCATCTTCGGGCATTCCTTTGGGTGTCATGAAGGATGCGGTGAAGGAACCCAGGGTTCCGCTGGGCCATTGGATCCAGGCCAATGCCAGGTCGGCTCTGCCATCGGGTCGGCGGCGGAATTGCGAGGTCATTTTTGTGGGTGATTCGCCGTTGGTCAGGGCCAGTGCAAGATAGAGGTCGTGGACCATTGTCATGCGAAGGGGTGTTTCTTCAGGGAATAGATCGCCCAGGGTGCGGGGGCGGTGACGGAATGCGGAAAAATGGAGCAACGGGCCGTGAGCGCGCACGTCGCGCAACAGGCGTTGAAATTCAGGAGCGAAGAGGACGATGTGGCCGGCCATGAAATTCGTCGAATCGGGAGCGATCAGGGGGGCAAGGGTTTGTGCTTCGTCGGGGTTTTGGGCCAGGGGTTTTTCGACCAGGACGGTTTTGCCGGCCGACAGAAGCTGTCTCGCGATGGGGACATGCGAATCGGTGCGCGTGGCGATGATGAAGGCTTCGGCATCGGTATCGGCCAGGGCATCGGATAAATTGGGCCATGACCGGACATCGGGCAGGGATTGGCGAAGGGTTTGCAGCGCGGCGGCGTTTTGATCGACGACGCCGACCAGCTCGGCCTCGGCCAGTCCCTGCAGTGTGCGGGCGTGCATTCGGCCAAAGTTGCCGGCCCCGATGACGATGATGCGGACGGGGTTCATGGTTTGATTTCCCACCAGCGGGTGTAAAGGTCGGAGAGTTTTTGCAATTGGGCGATTTCGACCCACTCCACCGCGCCGTGGGCCTGATCGATGGAGCCGGGGCCGATGATGAGGCATTGTCTGGCGGTGGCGGGGGTGTAGGCCCAGGCGTTGGTGCAATAGGGGACGGTGGCGGGCGATTGGCCGGACCATTGGGCCATGCGTTGGATAAAATCATCCTGAGTCGGGCGATAGAAGGCGTCGATCATGAGATAATTTTCGGCCTCCACCGGCAGCTCGGTGGATCGTCGGGCCAGTTGCAGGCATTGGTCGGCCAGTTTTTCAGCGCTTTCGCCGGGGACGACCCTTCGGTCGATGGTGAATTCGGTGGCATCGGGGACGACATTGATGCCCACGCCGCCGTGGATGGTAGTGACGGTGAGCGTGCCGTGGCCGAGTGGCGTGGGGGTGAGTTGATTGAGGCGATGATTTTCGGCATCAAACGCCAGCGCCAGTTTGGCGGCGGCGGTGATGGTGTTTTTGCCCAGCTCGGGGCGTGATGAATGGGCGGCGACGCCTTGGATGCGGTATTTTTGGCGCATGACTCCCTTGTGGCCGTGAATGGGGGCGCAGAGGGTGGGTTCGGCGACGGCCAGTTCATCGATGACCATGTTGCGATCCTTGAGCCAGCGGGCCATGGCGGATGCGCCGCGCGCGGCATCCTCCTCATCACAGGTGGCGGCGATGAGCAGGTTGTGGGGGAGCGGTTTGTTGGGGTGGTTTTGCAACAGGTTCAGGCAGACGGCCAGCGTGGCTTTGGTGTCGACGGAACCTCGACCATAAACGCGGTCGTTTTCGATTCGGCCGTCGAAGGGATCACCTTGCATCTGCTCGACGCCAACGGTGTCCATGTGGACATCGACGCCAAGCCATTTGTTGGATTGGCCGTGAAAGAGACCAAAGACATTGTGTCGGCCGGGGAGGACTTCCTGATGGTGAACCTGCGCGCCCAGCGACTGGAGTTGTTGCGTGACCCACTGGGTCATTTTGGCCTCGCCGGGCGTGCCGGAGCGCGGGCCGGCCTGGGCGGGGGTGACGCTGGGGATGCGGACCATTTCCGAGAGCAAATGAGCGATTTTTTCACCTTGGGGCATGGATTAGAGGCTATCGCAAGGCCATGCGCGGGGCAATGGGACATTGGACGTAAAGAGTTGGGTGTCGGGGGGGCGATAAACATAATGTCCGGGGTGATTTTTTGATATGGGAGTTTTGAAAGATGCCGATCGCACGCGATGACATGGAGAGTTGGCGGATATTTCGGATCATGGCGGAATTTGTGGAGGGGTTTGAGGTGATGGGGCCGGTGGGACCGGCGGTGACGGTCTTCGGCAGCGCCCGCACCAAGCCATCCGATCCGATGTATCGCGCCGCGGAGGAGACCTCAAGATTGTTGGCGAAGCATGGATTCGCGGTGATCACCGGCGGTGGGCCGGGAATCATGGAGGCGGGAAACAAGGGTGCGCTGGAGGGGAAGGGGCAATCGATCGGCCTGAACATCACACTGCCGCAGGAGCAGGAGGCGAACAAGTATCAGACGATCAGCCTGGACTTTCATTATTTTTATGCGCGTAAAGTGATGTTTGTGAAATATGCCTCGGCGTTCATCTGTTTTCCGGGCGGGTATGGGACGCTGGATGAATTTTTTGAGACGATCACGTTGATTCAGACGCTGAAGGTGGAGGCGTTTCCGATCATTTTGTATGGGTCGAGCTATTGGGGTGGGTTGGTGGATTGGATGAGGAGGGAATTGCGGCCGCGTTTTGTGGACCCGGAGGACCTGAACATTTTCAAGGTGGTGGATGATCCAAAGGAGGCGGTGAAGCTGGTGCGGATGGGGATGAAGAAACATTGGTGGAAGCCGCTGGATGCGGAATTAAGCCATGTGACCGGCAACGGGGAGAATCGCCACCGCCCGCCATTGGCCGGGTCAAAGGCATCCGGCACGGGGGAGGGGACGCGATATGGACGTCGGCCCAAACGTTCGGACAAGAAGCACGTCAAGGCCGGTCGCAAGCCGCAGCAATGATGGTTGATTCAACGGGCCGGGCCGTGGGTATGGGAGGGGTCGGCGATGCTTTCGTGATAGGCGGGCAGGCGGACGGTGAAGGTGCTCCCTTCGGGGGAGCTTTTGGCGCTGATCGTTCCCTCGTGTTCCTCGACGATTTTTTTGGCGACGGCCAGACCCAGGCCGGTGCCGCGATTGCCCTTGGTGGAATGAAACAATTGGAAGATATGGGGCATCATGGGGGGTGGGATGCCGATGCCGTTGTCGATGACCTCGATGGTGCTTCGGCGCTGGTTGGCTTCATATCGGCAGACGACGCGGATGAGTCCCTTGTCCGGCACAACGGCGTCGAGGGCGTTGCTGAGCAGGTTCATGATGACCTGGTGGATGCCATCGGGATCGAGCGGGATGGCGGGCATGTCGCGGTCCACATCGGCGACGACCATGACATGTTTTTCATTGGCGACGGCGGCGACCAGTTCGAGACAATCGTTGATGAGGGTTTTGAGGTTGACCGGTTCGAGCTTGGGTTCGCGTGGCCTGCTGTAAGCAAGCAGGTTGGTGGTCAGGTTGAAAATTTTCCGCAGGTTTCGGTCAACGATGCCCCATCCTTTGGACGCTTGGGGAAGATTGCCCGATCGGAAGCCCATTTCCACCACATCCGCCCCGCCGCGAAGGGCCTGGAGGATGTTTTTGATCGAGTGCGAGAGGGCCGCGGTGGTTTCGCCGATGGCGGCCATGCGCTCACCTTGGAGGCCGATCTGATAAAGGCGGGCGTTTTGAATCGCCAACCCCGCCTGCAGGCCAATGGCGGTCAAGAGCCGCAACTGGTCGGGGGAGTAGGTGTAATTTTTGACCGAGCTGTCGATGTAGATCACACCGATGACCTGGTCCCCTTCCTGGGCGTCGAGCTTGCGGGCCTTGATGGGGACGCACAAGGCGGAGCGGATGCCCAGATCGTGAACGCTTTTGCCCTTGCTGAAACGCTGGTCGGCCATGGCGTTGGAGGAGAGAACCCCTTCATCGTTGAGGATGACGTGGTTGATGATGGTGCGCGAGGCGTGGATTTTTTCGTTTGGGGAGATTTTGGTTGAGCCGGCGACGCTGTCGACTTCGTCCTTGCCATCTGATTTGCGGGTGTGTTCCTCGCGGGCGCGGGCGATCTTGGGGACCACTTCGTTGGTCTCCTCATTGATCAGCATGATGATGCCGCGGTCGGCCTGAACGTGCTCAAAGACCAGGTCCATGACCACTTCCAATACCTGATCGACGTTGAAACTGCTGCCCAGGGATGCGTTGAGTTGATAGAGCAATTTGAGGTTGCTCATGGCGGCGGCGGCCGGCTCGGGGACGGCCATGACCATCGAGTCCTCGTTGGAGGGGACGGTGTGCATGATCGAGGCGTCCATGCCCATCTCTTCGCCGGCGAGACTGACGTTGCCGCTGGAGGCGCGCAGGACACCCGGTTGGGCGCCAAAGACCATGAGGGTTCGACCGACACGAATCTGGTCGCCCGGTTTGAGGGTGTATCGGCGGTCGACGCGGGCGCCGTTGATGTAGGTTCCGTTGGCGCTGCCCAGATCGTTGAGAATCCAGTTGCCGTTGGAGGGGAGCAGTTCGCAGTGACGCCGGCTGACGGTGTTGTCCGTCAGGGGAATCTGCCGGCTGTCGCGACCGACGAGGGTCGGCGCATCAGGGAGTTCAAAGCGTCGCCCCTTGTCGGGGCCTTGCAGCATCAACAGGGTGAGCACGCGGGTAAATTACCCGAATTTTTGGATTTGGGGAAGAAATCGGAAGATTGTCGATGCCCGGCCGGAAAGTGGTTTATCGTTCCACCTGACGGGTTGCGTACTGCGGCGTGGCTTCATCCATCAGGATGTTGTTGTATCGCAGCAGCGTTCCCTTGGTGCGTTCGAGGTTGACGATGGAGAGGTTGTAATTGGTCAGCGCGGTTGATTCAGCGCGCTGGGCGTTGGCCAGATTGGCCTGGGTGTCGAGCTTTAACTGCACGAAGGTGGGGGTGAGTGCTTCGCCATTGTCTTCGCGTTGTTGCAATGCCAGCAGGGCATCCGCCTGGGCGAAGCGGGCCTGGCGGGTGGCGACCATTTCATCCCAGCTTGTCTGCACTTCGCGCTGGGCCTGTTTGACTTCCAAGGCGACCTTGGAAACCAGCGAGGCGTAGGTGTCGATCGCCTGTTGGCGTTGCAGCCAGCTTCGACGATAGGCGGCGCGGGCGGCGCGGTTGCCGATGGGAATTTCCAGTTGCAGGCCGATGCGGTAGCCGATGTGATCAAAATCGCTCTGCACGTCGACCGCATTGTCAAAATTGCCGCCCAATCCCTGTGCGCCGACCGAACCGACCAAATTCAATTGCGGCAACAGGTTGTTCTTGGCCACCTGCACCACCACCGATGCGGTATCGACGCGGAGTTGCTGCTGGCCCAGTTCGGCGCGGTTTTCCATGGCGGTTTCGATCTGGTCCTGCAGATCGAAATGGATCGGCGACTCGGCCGGGGCATCGGCTGGCAGGATCACCAGGGCGCTGGTGATCGGGAAATCCGCATCGTTCATCAATTGCTTGAGTTGGTCGGAGAGGTCGCGGATGCGCGCCTTGGCCCGCACCAGCGCGGCCCGGCGCGACTGGACGGCCGCATCCGCCTGCGACACCTGCAATCGCGTGACATCCTGCCGACGACGCTTGTCCAGAATGATGGCGGTGTCCTCGGTGCGCTTGAGCAGTTCCTCCTGAATCCTCACATCCCGTTCGGCGGCGGACAATTGCCAGTAGGTTTGTTCGATCTCGGCGATGTTTTTCACCAGCGCCAGACGGAAATCGAGCAGGCTGATACGCTGGTTTTGCCGCGAGACGGTGATGCGCGCCTTGTTGACGGTGCTGCCGAAATCACGCAGCAGGGGCTGGGTCAATTCCAGCACGAGGTTGTTTTCCCAATAGTTGTTGATCGAATAACGCGGGGGGTTCAGATGGTTGTAGGCGGTCTGGTATTGCACCTGAATCTGCCCGCCGCTGGTCAGGTTCTGGCGGATGCCGGCGGCGGCGGAGGTGATGCTGGCCTGATCGACGTTGGTGAAGACCGGCGTGCTGCTGCCGGGAGGGGCATAAACAGTGCCGGGAACGACATTGTCGCGGCGTTCGTGTTGGCCATTGGCGAAAAAGACCGGATCGAAGGCGGCCTCCGCCTCGACAACGCGGGTTTCGTCGATGGCCGTGTTGTAGCCGGCGACGCGCACATCATAGTTGTTGGCGACGGCGCGATGAACGATCTCCTGAAGGGTCATCCGACGGGTCTGGGCGGGGATGGTTGATGGGCCGGTGGTCGGTTGTGAGGAGGGGGATTTGCCATCCCGACCGGGGAAGGGGCTTTCCAGCGTGGTGGGGAGGGGGCGCATGTTTTGGGTGACCACTTCGCTGGAATGACTGCGTTCGGACTGTTGCAGCAGTTGGGGGCTGAAGGGGGTCGGTTCGGTGACTTTGCATCCGGCGGCCAAAAGCACGGCCGAGAGACAAAGACCGGATGACTGGAAGAATTTTCGCATCGACAATCGCTCCATCCTTGGGTTCATGCGTGGCGCATTATAGGGACGACCCCCCGCGCCTCAACCACCTTATAGCCTTAAAATCGACATTTATTTGCTGAAAAATCCACTCGACGCCCAAAATACCAGTCTTGGCGGAAGGGGCGAATGCGTGGTAAATTACTGGGATATGGCCGATCTGGACGAGCCTGCCCCTTCCAAGACCCTTCAGCAGATTGTTGAAGAGACCGGGGTTTACCCCGTGGAGGCCTTTGTTTTTGTGCAACAGGGGCTTGGTTTTACCGTCAAAAAGCTGCACGGGGACAACCCCGACCCGGAACTCAACCGCCACGTCAGCGGCACACAATTGTGCGAAGGTTTGCGGGATTTAGCCTTGTCCCAGTGGGGATTATTGGCCCGCACGGTCCTCAAACGCTGGAACATCACCTGCACGATGGATTTTGGGCGGATTGTCTTCGCATTGGTGGATAATGGGGTGCTTCGTAAAACGGATGAGGATACGGTAGAAGATTTTCGCAATGTATATGATTTTGGGGCCGTCTTTGAGGCGGACTACCGCATCTCCAAAGGGTCGGCGTAATTTAATATAAATTCTTTTATAAGCTGTACTTAAATGTCAAATACGCCTGTCCTAAAGCCGCATAAAAAACTTTTTGTGACACTGTGCGTGGTATTGGCCTTGTGGATTATCGCGCTGGTGGTGGTTTATTTCACAATTGTATTTCCGCATGGCCATCATTTGAGCGGCGCATCGGTATAAAGAGGCGGGGGGCAAGCCTCGATTACTTCGTTATTTGGATAAAAGTGAATGGATGAATTCATCGACCTTGTCGGTGTACGCGCCGGGTAGGCCGAGTTCGGCGTTGATTTGGCCGTGGGAGAGGTCTTGGGGGAGGAGGGTGGCCTTGCCGCCGAGGGAATGGTCTTTTTCGGCGAAGGCTTTTGCGTTGGCTTGGGAGAGGATTCGGCGGCTGGAACAGACCAGCAGCATGGGGACGGTGGCGGATTTGAGGCGATGGGTGGGGGATGCCTTTTCCCAGAAATCGCGGTTTTTGCCGAACGCCTGGTCATAGAGTTCAAAGTGGCGATGTTCCATGATGGAGACGACATCATAGGCGGCGCTGTCGAGGGGGATGGTGCCGAGCCACGGTTTTGCGCCTTGGTGGGTGGCAATGGTGGGGTCTGCGGTGATGAGGGCGACGAGATGGGCGCCGGCGGAATGGCCCATGAGGATGAATCGGGCGGGGTCGGCGCCCCATGATTTGGCATGTTCCTGCGCGTATGCCAGGGCCTTGGCGACATCATCGGCCTGTTCGATCGGGTTGGCATCCGGGAGCATTCGGTAGTTGATGGAGATGAAGATGAATCCCTTTGGAATCCAGTGTGCGACCTTGTTGGTGTAGACATTGGGGTAGGCCTTGTCGCCGCGCCGCCAGCCGCCGCCGTGAACCATGAAAATGACGGGGGCGTCCTTGGCATCCTGGGGAGAATAAACATCCATCTTCTGTGCGGGATCGGAGCCGTAGGAAACGTCGCGGTCCACGCGCGTGCCCTTGGGAAGCGGCTCTCTGGATGATGGGCGCGCAAGGGCGATGGTTGAGATGGAGGCCATGACAACAAATGTGATGAATGGTTTGGAAAATGGGTTGGTCATAAAAATTACTCCAACATCCCAAACGTCCGGCCGAAAAAATTATTTCCCGTGAATCGCACGGAATAATAAAAAACCCCCGGCCATTTTGATGCGAGTCAAATGGCCGGGGGTTTGATTTTTATCGCGGCGGGGCGGTAAGCCGAATTCTGTTTCCCGCTGGTCCTTAAAAAGGATCAGGGGAGGCGGTCATTTCTCTGGGATTTCGATTGCTCGAAACCTCAAGCGACCTACCCGCGGATGATGGCGCAACGGGCCGTTGCGCGGGCTGGATAGAACCCTCTCCGCATATTTGGTCTTGCTGCCGGTGGGGTTTGCCATGCCGTCGATGTCACCATCGGCGCGGTGCGCTCTTACCGCACCATTTCACCCTTACCGCGACGAGGCGCGGCGGTATTTTTTCTGTTGCACTTTCCGTCGGTTTGGGCGGGCCGGCAAGCCGGCGTCGCTTGTTCCGCCTTGATGTTATCAAGCACCGTGCCCTGGGCAGTTCGGACTTTCCTCACCGGAGAAATCTCCGGCGCGACCGCCGCGCCCGCCGCGAACAGGGGATTATACGATCAAATCAGGGGTAATGCTCGACAGGGTGAAATTATTTGGGACGCAGACTTTCGAGGAAGCGCCCTTGTCGGCCCTGGTCGCGTTTGCGCAGGAATTGCACCAGTCGTTGGACGTGGGGGTTGGGAGGGGTGGCGCCGTTGCCGGAGGCGAGTTCGGCCATGGCCACCGAAAAGGGTTTGTCGCGATAAAAAAGTTCCCGACAGGCTTCTTCCAGCGCCTCGATGTCGGCATCGGAAAAGCCGGCGCGTTTCAAACCGACTGAATTCAATCCCCGCACCTGATCGGATCCATCCACCTTCAAAAACGGGGGGACATCGTGATGAACCCGCGAATAGGCTCCCAGATAGGCGAAATCGCCGACGGTGACAAAATGATGAATCCCCACACCCCCCATGATCGCCACCGAATCGCCGATCACCACATGCCCCGCGACCATGACATTGTTCGCCAGGATGCAATTGGACCCCAGTTGCACATCATGGCCGAGGTGGGCATTGACCATCAGGAGGTTGTTGTTGCCAACCCGCGTGACGCTTCCCCCTTTTTCGGTGCCGGTGTGGATCGTCACCGCTTCGCGGATGATGTTGTCGTTGCCCATTTCCAGGCGGGTGGGGGCGCCTTTATACTTTTTGTCCTGTGGCGCATCGCCGATGACGCAGTTGGGATGGAACAGATTGCCACTGCCGATGGTGGTGACACCCCGCAGCGTGACGTTGTTGATCAGCCGACAGCCGGCCCCCACCGTGACCTGCGGGCCGATGACGCAAAATGGACCGACTTCCACATCGTCGGCCAGTTTGGCCTGCGGATCAATCACGGCTAGGGGCGATATCTTTGGCATGGTTCTAATTGGACCGTTTTTTTATACCGGTTCGGCGTCGACCAGCATGAACTTAATGTCCGCTTCGGCGGCTAACTTCTCTCCCACAAACGCTTTGCAACGAACATGACCGGTGCGGCTTTTGACGCGCACGGTCAGGGCTTCCAGGATCAATTGATCGCCCGGCACGACCGGATTTCGCATCTTCACCTTATCCATACTGAGCAGGACCGCAAGTTTTCCGGTGTGTTCCAGCTTCTGGCTGAGCAGGATGCCGCCGAGTTGCGCCATCGCCTCGACGATCAACACCCCCGGCATGATCGGCGTGCCGGGATAGTGGCCTTGGAAGAAGATGTCGTTGAATGTGACGTTTTTGATGCCAATCGCCTTTTGGTCCCCTTCGATCCGCAAGACGCGATCCACCAGCAGCATGGGATAGCGGTGGGGGAGGATGCGCTGGATTCGGCGAATGTCCAGCACGGCATCCCGCGAGAGCAACGCCTCGCGGTCGGTTTGTTCCTGCTGTTCCAGTAAACGCTTTGCCAGCAAGTGGTTAAGCGAATGGCCGCTTTTATAGGCGATGATTCGGCCGCGAATGGGTCGGCCGACCAGATAGAGATCGCCGATCAGGTCCAGCACCTTGTGGCGCACACATTCATCGGCGAAGCGAAACGTATTGTCGATTGGACCCTGCGGGGAGATCACCAGCAATTCTTTGGGGGAGAGGTGTTGGCCCATGCCCCGCGCTCGAAGTTCACGGGCTTCGGCTTCAAATACGAATGTTCGTGCGGGGGCGAGTTGGGTGACAAAATCATCATTACCCAGCCGAAAGGCGAAAATCTGTCGGCCAACCGGAGCGGGGGCCTCAAAGTCGTAAATGATTTCCAGACAATCACTTGGGCCGGGCAAGGCGGTCAGCGTGGCATCGTTCTGGTTGACCTGAATGGGGCGTTTGATGACCAGAGGTTGGCGGGGTGAGGCGAGGGGTTTTAAGCCGGCGTCCTGGATGGCCTGAACGAATGCCTGTGAGCTGCCATCGCCGCCGGGGATTTCGCCGACCGCGCCGCCGGTGACTTTGACGATGGCGTTATCCACTCCCAGGCCGGCCAGTGCCGCCATGCAATGTTCGATGGTTTCGACGAAGAGTGTGCCGTTGCGCAGGCAGGTGCGTCGTGGGCGTTTGAGGACGTTTTGGACCAGTGCCGGGATGGTGGCGCTGCGGCCATCCTGTTCACGGACGAAGGTGATTCCCGCATCCGCCTCGGCGGGCGAAAGGGTGAGGGTCGCCTCTTCGCCGGAGAATAAACCCCGGCCGGAAAAGGAGACTTCGCGCGAGATTGTGTTTTGCGGGTCCGTCACAACAACACCACGATTTGAACCAGTCGCCAAGCCGCCAAAAACCGGGTTTCCCATGTCCGGGCAAGGCGATTATAGCCAAAGATTCGGCGGTGAAAACAGGGGATGTGGAGATCGTCATACATGGCAATGGGGACACAGATGGGCATTTTGCGAACGTCCGATAAACGCATGAATTTGACAATGGGTGGATTGCATTTTATTCTGATGGGTCTCTGCCAAGTTGGCAGGGTGAGAGCAGCGGGCCGAGGATGTTGAGTCGGCCGACCCCTGTTGAAAGGATCGATTGGCTGTGGCCAAATCCCTCTCCAAGAAGACGAGCCGCGCGACGAAGGCCGGCAAAGCTGTAAGTCCAAAATCGAAAGCCAAATCGGCTCCGACGGCGCCGGCGCGAACCAAAGGCAGGCACAAGGAGCCGGTTCGGTCTGCGGTCGCACGTCGACCGGCCGCGGTTGTGACAACGCGCAAGGAGGCGGTTGTGAAGAAGAAAAACGATACAAAGGCATCCCCGACCAATCTTCCATCGCCGGCCGCGACAGTGCCAAGCAAGCCGCGAAAAAATCAGGCGGGATTGAACGCGCGGGAGCTGGAGCATTATCGGGAGATGCTGCTGGCTCGACGCCGGGATCTGGTGGGAGACATGAGTTCGATGGAACGCGAGGCGTTGCGAACGGGTGGGACGACCAATTTGTCCAATTTGCCGATGCACATGGCCGACATGGGCACGGACAATTATGAGCAGGAATTCACGCTGGGGCTGGTCGAAAAGGATCGCAACATGCTGCGTGAGATCAATTCGGCGCTGGCCAAAATTCAGGCCGGAACGTATGGCATTTGCGAAGGGACGGGAAACCCCATCGCCAAGGCCCGATTGGAAGCACAGCCCTGGGCAAGATTTTCGATTGAACACGCGCGTAAGGTCGAACGGGGCGAGGTGCGCGGGTAAAATCGAGGGACGTTTTCACGGAGGATGATGTCACATGGCAAAGGTTCGCAAGGCCGTCATCACGGCGGCAGGTCGGGGGACGAGGCAATATCCCGCCAGCACGGCCGTTCAGAAAGAAATGTTTCCGCTGGTGGATCGGGATGGCCTGACCAAGCCGGTGATCCAGATCATCGGCGAAGAGGCGATCGACAGCGGCATTGAGCAAATCTGCATCATCACCCAGCCGGGGGAGGAAAAGCATTATCGCGACTATTTCCGTCGTCTGGACGACGAGATGGTCAAGAGTTTTCGCGGCAAGGACTGGGCGATTCTGGAATCGGAAAAGCTCGGATCGTTTGGCGAGCGGCTGCATTTTGCGGAACAAACCTCGCCTGAAGGATTTGGCCATGCGGTTTATCAGGCCAAAAAATTTGTCGGTGATGAGCCGTTTTTGCTGCTGCTGGGGGATCACGTTTACATCAGCGACATCAAGGATCGATGCGCTGCGCAATTGATTCGGGTTTATGAGCAATATCTGTGCGACGCCGTCAGCGGCGTGCAGCCGACAGTGGAACGGCTGCTGCATCTGTTTGGCACGATCAAGGGTGAGCCGATTGACGCCGGGCGGGGCATTTTCAAGGCGGAATTGATCATCGAAAAGCCGTCGATTGAAGCCGCACGGGAAAAGCTGGTGACGCCGGGGTTGCCGGCGGGGAATTATCTGGCGCATTTCGGGATGCATGTTTTTGGGCCGGGGATTTTTGATTCGCTGGAATATCTGATCAAGAACAATTTGCGGGAAAAAGGGGAGTTTCAGCTCACCGCCGCACAGGAACACCTGCGGCAGAACACCAGCAAATATTGGAGCGTAATCACCCAGGGGCAGCGATATGACACGGGTATCCCGTATGGGTTGATGGAGACGCAACTGGCGTTGGCGCTCAATGGCGTGCATCGAACCGAAATCTGCGAAGCCATCGCACGCATTCTGGCGATGCAGGTGAAAAACTGATGTGAGCAATTCGCACACTGTTTTCCACGTTTGTGTCGATCACCAACCCGTGATGCGGGAGTTGGGATTGGATGGCGAGGGGATTTTTTCTGATTCGCGCATCGTACCGTGGAGAAAGCTGCCGGATCGTGAGAATTGCACGCTGGATGCGAAGCTGGCGAATGGTCGGGCGATCCGCTGGCACATCAAGCGTTTCCCGGCCGGGAATGATGCGGGATCAGCGGCAAAACGGGAGGCGGAGGGAATCGAGGCGTTGAACCGGCATGGAGTGCCGACGGTTGGCATGGTGGGGTGGGGGCGGTTGGCGGATGGGCGGGGATTTTTGATTGTTGAAGACCTTGGGGGATATCAACCGGCCGACAAATTGCTGGAGCGGGGGTTTGATTTTGATCGTTTGATGTTGCCGCTGGCTGATCTGGTTGCCCGGCTGCACAATCACGGTTTGCATCATCGCGATCTGTACCTTTGTCATTTTTTTGTCAATCCGGATCAACCGGCCGACATTCGACTGATTGACGCGGCCCGCGTTCGACCATTGCCGAGGTGGCCGCTGCGCAGGAGGTGGGTCGTCAAGGATTTGGCGCAACTTTGGTACAGTTTGTGCCAGTTGCAAATTCCGGAACAAAAGGTTCGGGCGCTTTTTCAACATTACGCCGACAAAACCGGACGATACCACGCGGGGCGGTTGGTTGGGTCCGTCATCCGCAAGTCAGCCCGCATCGCCCGACACGATGTGAATTTGCGCCGACGCCAGCCGGGGCGCAACATCAGCATCCCTCATTAAATTGCATAATGATCAGACGCGTGTCGGCTCGCGCAGGCCTTCGAGAATCCCGCCGGGGGTGGGTTGGGATTCTACCGGCGTGCGGGAGAGTTCCGATTCCAATTCCGCCTTGATCCGGTCCATCTTGGGGTAGCGGATTTCGCGATAGCCAGTCGCCTGTTCTGGGCATTGCAAGGCTTTGAGCGCCTGGGCATACGCCTCATCGCCACTGAGGGCGATTCGTCCGATCAGGCTGATGTACCAATCGCGAAAGGCCGTTTCACGCCGATGCCAGCCGGGGAGTTTGCGCCACCATTTGCAATGGCTGACGAGGCGCAGCTGCCAGTCGGTGGTGGTCAGGCGCAGGCGGATGCGGAACTTGCCGATATTGAATTCAGGGTTGGTGTGATGGCGATAGACCAGCTTGTCGCCGTTGGAAACATCGACGTTGTATTTGGCGATGTCGCGTTGTTTTTTCTCGTAGCGCGTCAGCAGATAGGAGACATAAGGCTCATCCTTGATGAGCATCACCCTGGCCAGATTCCAGAGCAGCGCCACGGTCGCGGCGTATTGGCGGTCGGCCGAATCGCGGCGATACATGTCACGCACCAATTCGATGTAGCGCTTGGAGAGTCGATGATCCTGATATTGCATCAGGTCATAGATCCGCAGCGTCAGGTCATATTTGGATTTTTCGGGCAGGTCGCGCATCTGCTTCATCGCCCACTGCACCTGCTTTTCAAAGCGCATCGCCCAGGTTCGGCCGAACAATCGGCTCTTGCGGAGGATGCGCTCCTTGTTGGTGACCAGTTGTTCCCATGTTTCGGGCTGGGGTTTGTTGGGCAGGGCGCGGGGGGCGAGTGCCAGCTTTCGGCCGATGTTGAAGGCCTTGAGGTTTTTGCGGTGGTCGCGGCGGATGGTGTCCTTGATCGACCATGCGATGGCGTGCGCGCTGACCGGGATCAGACCCAGTTGATACGCCACGCCCAGCATCATGATGTTGGCGTATTGCTTGCTGCCGAGGCGCTGTTCGCACAGTTCCGACAGGTTCATGGTAAACGAATGTTCCGGGTGGCAATGCTCCAACACCATGTCGCGGATCGTTTCGGCGTCAAAATCGGCCGTCCCCAGCAGCGTGCTGACGGTGGCCTGTTTGTGGGTGTTCAAGACCGCGCTGGTTCGCTGGGGGGATGCCACGCGGAACTGCTCACGCGGATCGATGGCGCGCATCGCCTCCAGCACGTCGATGCCCAGAAGGAGATCCGCCTTGCCGTAGGGGATGTATCCGGTGGTGGAGAACTCCGATGGTTCGCTGGCCGATTTTGACCCGGCGTGGGCGAATGTGATCTGCGCGAAGACGCCGCCGTTGCGGATCGCCAATCCTTTTTTATCGGTGAAGATCACGCGATATCCCTGCTTGTGTCCCGCGCGGACCAGGATGGCCGTTACCACGCCGATGCCCATGCCCCCCACGCCGGACATGTGGACGCGCCACGCATCGCCGGGCGATTTTAGATGATGCACGGGGGCGGGATCGGGCAGTTTGTCCAGCGCCATGTGGGGTAGTTTGTAGCGCCGGCGGCGTTTGCGCACCACCGTCACCTGTTCAAAGCTGGGGCACGGTTTGACGGTTGTGCCGGCGGTGTTGCTGACGCGAACCCGCTCGCACGCGCCGTCGTTGACGCACCAGGTCAGATCGGTGTCGATCTTTTTGCCGTAGTCGGTGTCGATGGAGATCAATCCGGGGCAACTGGTCGCCTTGGTGCATTCCAGGCAGTTTTCGCACACTTCCGGCGTGACGTTCATGTGCGTTTTGCGCGGGAGGTATCCGTGTTTTTTGATGATCTTGCGCTCTTCGCGGAAGACCTTGCGATGATAGGTGATCCCGCATTCCTTGTCGGCGATGATGACCTTCACACCATCCGACAGGATCGATTTTTCCAGCACGCTCTTGTAGGCGCTGCGTTTTTCGGGCGAAAGTTTAACCACGGTCAGCGGGCTGGTCCCCGCCATGCCGCGCACGATTTCGTAGATGTCCTGGATGTATGAACGGTTGCCCAGCAGGTCCAGTTCCGTTCCCGGATGTTCCTGATGGCCGGTCATGGCGGTGGTCTTGTTTTCGAGGATGATGAAGGTGATGTCCTGGCCGGCCTTGATCGCGTTGGAGATGGCGATCTGTCCGCTGTGGAAAAACGTCCCATCCCCCATGAATACGATCTGTTTGTTGGTGATGAACGGATCGATGCCGCTGCCGGTCCCGGCCCCCAGTCCCATGCCGCTGTAGTTGTGCATGAGCTGTTCGGTCGGCGGGAACATCAGCATCGTATAGCAGCCGGTGTCACCATGCGCCACCATCTGCACCGGACCCATGCCGTGATGCCGCAGCATGTAATCCTTGTCCAGAAAATTCTGGCGCAGTTCCAGCAACACCGCCGAGCTGTCCCGGTGCGGACAACCGGGGCAAAATGTCGGCGTGCGCTTGATGATCTGCTCCGACACCACTTCGAGTTTGGGCTTGCTCTGACGGCGGATCAGGCTCATCTCCTCGCTCAGCTTGCCGTTGCGCAGATGCGCTGGAAGCTGTTCGATGGATTGGATGAGCGGAATGATCAATTGTGCCAGGACGGAAGGATTTAATCCGCGTGTCTCGGGTATCCCGCGCAGTTGTTTGCCACCCGCATCAGTTGGAAAGGCCTTGCCATACAGCCGGCCGGCGATTTGTGCGGCCTGATCGGTGGGCAATTGCTGAAACAATC
Organism: Phycisphaerales bacterium; assembly: GCA_020847545.1. Taxonomy (GTDB): domain Bacteria; phylum Planctomycetota; class Phycisphaerae; order Tepidisphaerales; family Tepidisphaeraceae; genus JADYZN01. The sequence goes on along the minus strand of JADLBV010000023.1, from coordinate 16,101 downwards.
CATCGCGGATGTTTTTCTCAAGGAAACTGCGGCGTTCCTCGATGACGACCATCTTCTGACATTGCCGCGAGAATTCGGCGACCAGTTGCACATCGGCGGGATAACTCATCCCCATCTTCAGGATCGGGAACCGCCCCAGCAGGCCGATGTCCGACAAAACATGCTCCAGAAATGGCCCGGACATACCCGTGGTGATGAACCCGATCGGCGCCGGGCCATCTTCGGTCCCATGTCGCGCCGGGATGATCTTGTTGATCCCCAATTCCCGCGCGGCCTGTATTGTCTTTTGAAACCGGTCGGGAATCTGCAATTCGTGCTGCCACGTTCGAGGCGGCAGCAACACCTTGTCGAGGTCGATCTTGTCCGTATCCAGCGCCACCCGCTGGTTCATGTTGATGTCCGGGAATTGATTGGGCTTGCAGCGCACCGACCCGCCCCCATCCGCCTGTGCCGTCGTCACGATATAACCGACATACAAACCGGCCTTCTGTGACAGCTTGAACGACAGATCGATCCAATCCTTGAGTTCCTGCGGGCCTTCGGGTTCGACGACCACCATCCGCAGATGCTCGCAGAGGAACCGGCTGTCGGCCGGCACCTGGGTGGAGTCGCACCACGGATCCTCCCCCATGATGATCACCGCGCCACCTTGGGGATGCGCCCCGGCCATGTTCCCCAGCGCCAGCGCATCGGATGCCACATGCACCCCCACGCTTTTCATGGTGCAGATCGATCGGCAGGCCAGCATCTGCGATCCGTTGATCGCGGCAGCCCCCAGTGCCTCGTTGTTGGCCTGAAAGGCGCGGACGCCATGCTTGGTCAGCACGTCTTTGATGTCGCCAAGGATGTCAAAAAAGCCGGCCACCGGAGAGCCGGGATAGCCGGTCATCAGATGAACGCCCCCCTCGGTTTCGAGGGCGCCTTTAACCAACAGTTCGTTGCCGGTGAAAATCTCGTGGCCGGAACTGGCCAAAAAACGGGGATCGGTCGCCATAACAGTCTTTTCCTTCCGCGGGATGCATCTAAATTGATGCCTAGGCGTGGCTTACGGCAGTCGCAATCGCGACAGACGCAGGGGACGCCATGATCCCGCAGTAAAGTGACTCTTGGTCCTGCCGGGAATTCATGGCCGGCCAGACCGCTGATACCACCGCCATTATCGGAACATTCCCGTGGCGGCAACGAATCATTCTAGCTTCATCGTGGCCGACCGCCAACCAACAGTGGGTCCAAAAATCCAAAAATCATCCCAAACCCTTGGCATGGGCGGGTGTCTATACTGGTGTGGCTCGACAATTCCGACACCGGGCCATCGGTTGTAACCCAATATGTCGGAAGGAGTTAGATCATGAAAGGCTTACTGTATTCAATGGCGGGGCTGCTGATGGTCGGTACGCTGCCCGCAGTGGCCCAAGCGGGCCATCGCGGCGGCGGCAGCCACTGGGATGTCTCCATCGGGTTTGGCCAGAACAGCTATAATTCGTGGAGCAACACCCGAATCAACTTCGGCGAAGGCCGCGGCCATCGGGATCGCGGCGATTGGAATCGTGGCGATTGGAATCGCGGCAACTGGGGTCGCGGCGACCGATACCGTGGCAACTGGGGCCGGCACAGTCGCGGCGATTGGGGTGGCAACTATTATTACAGCACCCCAAGCTATCGCTACTATCAGCCGCGCAGCTATTGCCCGCCCGAGGTGGTCTATTCGCCTCCGCCGGTGGTGTATACCCCGCCGGTCCTGATTTGCCGCCCGCCGGTGATCTACAATCCACCGTGCTACAACTACCCCAGCGGCACCTATTATGATGTCAACATCGGCTTCAGTTATGGTCGGTGAAACAACCCGCTCTCTCCCTCTCCCATGATCATGTGGGAGAGGGAGGAGTTTCAGGTCTCTCCAAACAAATTTCCTCTGCCGGGGGTTCGGAACAATTCACTGTAGGTGATCTTTTTATCCTTGCGTTCGTAGGGCAGAAACAGATTCACACTTTGGCCCGGCGCATACAATTGCAGGCAAATCGCCTCTGATACTTTTTTATCCGGCGGCACATGCGCCCGGCCAAGCAGACACAATCCCGCCGCGACAAATTCGCCGCCCCTGGCGCCGGATGCAAGTCGCGTTTGAACATGATCGATGAATTCCTGCGTCGGCCGGCCTTGAGAGGGCGGATTGAAATTCACTTCCACAATATCGCCATTGCGGTTGACCGCGCCGCCAAATGGATAAAACTGGCCCAGGTCTTCCATGCGTTTTCGCGCGGTGGTCAGTAAAGTCCCCGCCAGTTTGTCCAGAACTTGTTCGCTCATCGGATTACCTTTTTGATCACAAGTCGTACCTGAAACAGACTATCCGGGTTGGATCAGAACGCAACGAGATGTTGTTGATGGAGAAAGGGATTCTGTTTTTGGCCATACGATGATTTTACTTACCGCGAAACCCAAAAAGTCTCCCCAAGTTCACGTTGAATATTCCACGAATTGAGAAAAAGTTGATTATATCGATTGGTGTCAATAGGGGAATCTCGTAAGATTGTTTCGTCAATGGGTGAGTTGTTTCAAAGGGTGATCGAACCTCGTTCGATGTGTTGCCCATCAGCGACAAACCATGAATTTTGGAGGAAGAAGAACAATGCGTAAGGGATATCGTTTTTTGGCCGCGGTGGCGACTGTCGGTTTGGGCCTGCTGGCCGGTGAAGCCGCATCAGCGGCGGTGATCTTTTCAAACATCACACCAGGGATAACGGACATAAATACCCTGCAATCAATCAAAACAGGGGCGGTCTATATCGGCATGTTCGGCGACACCGGCAGCCAATATACGACCACGATGGGGGAATGGGCGTATGGGATTTATCTGACCCCTACGACCGCCGGCACGCTGACGGAGGCGCAAATTCCCCTGGATATTGGCGGCACGACTGGAAATCTGCGCATGGAGTTGTATCAGGTGCCCGCGATGCCGGCGGCCAATTCCAACCCGTCAGCGGCGACCATCGCGTCGTATTCGCTGCTGGATACAGCCACTGTGACCGGGTTGTCCGGTGGAAAACATTGGACGACGTTCGACTTCACACAGGATGGTGTTGCCTATATGGACACGAATAGTACCTATCTGCTGTTCGTGACCGTCACCTCGGTTGGCTCAAATCGTTGGGCGACTCAACAGCACTATTGGCTTGGGCGCAATTTGGCGAGTCCCACCTCGCGGCTGCTGAGAACATATGACGCCCATTCTTATAGCGCTTTGGTTCCTGAGCATAACATGGGCAGCCCTTTGGTGATCGACAGCCGACAGCCCGGCATCCAACTCTCCAGCGTGGTGCCGGAGCCAGCTTCACTTGCCGGCGTTTCATTATTGTTGGGTGCGTTGGCGTTGCGTCCTCGTCGGGAAGTCATGGTGGGCGAAGGAGATTGAATGGTATACACCAGCCTGGTTATGTGTTGAATTGACGTCGCAGGGATTGGATGACGTTGAGGTTCATTGCGGCTTCCTGGCCGCGAAGGCTGGTGGGGGGGATTTGGTTGAACAGGGATTCGGCCTCGTCGAGTTGGCCTTGTCTGAGGAGGCAGACGCCGAGGTTTAGTCGGGCGTCGTCGCCGATGATGGCGTGGTCGAAGGGGACTTCAAGGTCGTAGGCGCCGGTTTGGCCCATTCGCAGAAGTCGGCGGAGGATGGGGATGGCCGCTTCGTAATCGCCACGGTCGAATGCCCGCCGCGCGCGCAACCAGACGACCGGGGCCGCATTGGGGAACCATCGCTCGGCCAGTTCTGCGGCATCATCGCGGGAGAGGGGAAGGTGTTCGTTGGGTGGCGCATTTGCGGCGTATTCCAATGCGATCTCTACGAGCGCGAAGGGTGGCCGGTGTTGGTTGCGTATTTTGGCGATCAGCTCCAATGACTGGCGCATCACCTGATGGCCGCGGGCGGCCGATTCGGGGATGTCCAGCAGCGTTGCGCCGCACTGGATCATCCAGTAGAGTCTGCCCGGATGTTCGCGGACTTCCATCTCCAGCAGCCGGCCGTTGCGGTGCGCCTTGCGGAGTCGGCCGTCAAAGTAATAGTCGCAATCATGATCGAGCATCAGGGGAGAGACGACGAGTTTGAGTCCGGTGCTTGCCGCGACTTCATCGGGCCAGGGGTACGGCTGTTCGTGGCATCGGCCGGTGAAGACAAATCCGATGTCGTTTCGAAGCACCCGCAGAATGATGGATGAAACGAACTGATCGGACTTGGCTCCGGGCTTTAATCCGCCAACGTAATCGCGGCGGATGACGCCATAGCCAAGCACATCATCGCGCATCAGCAACGGACGAAACTCGTCGATGCTGTCGCTCACCACGCGCTCATCCGCATCGAGCCAGAGGGTCCAGCGGGATTGGAGGTGAGGAATTGCGGCATTGCGTGCGGCCGCGAAATCGTCGTTCCATTCGTGAAGGACAACCCGCGCCCCCAGATCGCGGGCGATTTGCGCTGTTTGGTCCTTTGAACCGGTGTCCACCACCACGATCTCATCGGTCAGCGCGCGGACGGATTCGATTGAGGCGGCAATTCGATGCGCCTCATCGCGCGCGATCATGGCTACGCTGAGAAGTTTGCTCATTCAACCGGCCGACAATCAGACGGAACGGCGACGGCAGAGCATCCCGATCCCCAATGCGCCCAGGCAAACAATCGCCGATCCAGGCTCGGGCACGGGTGAAAAATCCGCCAGGATCGTGCCCGCATCGGTTCCGTTGCTGAAGCTCAACGCGGAGGAGGTCGTTCCAAATGAAAGTTGGTTGGCCGGGCGTGACATCAGGGAACTGACGAAGCCTTCGAGTAACGGGCTGCCTGTGGTGATGGCTTCGTTGAGCAAGGCTTCATCCACTCCAGGAAAGACCGTTTCAAAAGGTTGGCCCAGCGCGCCCGAATTGTCAGAGAAGCCCGCGAGGAAGCCACCGCTACCAACACCGGGAGCACCCGACCCCAAGCCCGTGCCGATGATGGTGTACCAGTCCATCCCATTGTAGCCGGAACCGAGGCCGGTACCGAGGGAAACACCTATCGTGCGATATTGCGTTCCCGCTTCAATCGCGCCGAGGTCCACCATGACCCATGTCAGGCTGTTGGCGCCGACAAATCGCGCGGCCGTCAGGGAATGCCAAAAGTTGGTTCGGATATAGACCGTCTGGGTGTCGCCCGGTGTGACGGCCATGGCCGGCGAAGATGAACCCGCCCACGCAACCGCAACAGTGGCGGACATACAGGCTTTGTAGAAGGCTTCGGATTTCATATTTGCCACTCCAATGGATTGATGATGCGGAATATTACAGATGCTTGCGGGATTTGGCAAGAAAAATCGGACATCCCAAGTCCGATTTCCTGAATTGTTAAGGTACTGTTTGGTGCAGATATGAATATCGCGACATAACAAACCCAGAAACTGCAAATCTTATCAATGCCTTGGGTTTGACCATGCGACTTTTTGCGGCCAGGCGCTGAGAGTGGAATTAAGGCGTGTCGGATCGCCGCCGGTGGTGGGGATCGTGTAGATGTAGAATGTGCCGTTGGTCGACAGGTCCGATGAGAAGGCCAATGTCCTGCCATCCGGAGACCATGCCAGTGACGAGAAGACTTTCAGTGGACGTCTTGGTTCGGCGCTGCCGTGTGAATACCAGGTGTGGACAGGCCCGGCGTAGGTGGTTTGTGCCAGGCGCGGACCTTGCGGAGTAACATCAACGAGGTTTCGGCCGAGATTGAACGAACCATTAGGCCCGATCGTTCCCTCGCCGGTGCCGTCGGCGTTCATCACGATGATCCCGGAATGATCGGTGCAATATGGCGCATCCCGCCAATCCGCGGCAAGCTGAGTGCTGTCAGGGGACCAGCACAGATTGGCGGCGTATGGCAACCAGCGGAGTTGAAGCATGTTCGAGCCATCTGCATCAAAGACGACAATGGCGCCGCCCATCATCACGGCGGCGATGTGTTTGCCATCCGGCGACCATTTGGGGTTTGTTAAATAGAGCGTATTGTCGGAGAAGGTCAGTTTCAGATCCTTTGTGGTTCGTTCGGCGGCGATCTCGTATGCCTTGAAATGATCCGCCGAGATGAGGCGACGACTTGTGCCGCCTTCCACGGGGGCGATCCAGAGATCGGGCATTCCGGAGACGTGGCTTTCCCATACGATCTGTTTGCCATCGGGCGACCAGTTTGGCGCACGATCGAGGCCGAGATTGCCGCCCACCTTGAGTGCATTGCCGCCATCGGCGTTCATGATCCAGATGTCCCAGTCTCCATCGCGATCGGACATCATCGCGATGCGCGTGCCATCGGGGGACCAGACCGGAAAGCGGTCGCAGAATGTGTTGTTGCTGATGTTTTTGACGCCCGTTCCATCCGCGTTCATGACATAAATTTGTCCGCGTCCGCCGGCGTCGTGGACATAGGCGATCCGCCTGGCATCGGGTGAAAAAACCGGCGACCAGAGGTGGCCCTTCAGATGGCGAAGGCGTGTCGTCGTGCCGGATGGGTCGATGAATCGGATGGCATTGCCGATGGTGGAAGGACCTTCCGCGCCGACATATCCCATCGGTTCGGTGGCCGTATAGAGCAATCCCGCGGGCAATGATTCACCCTGGATCGGTACGGCGAGCAAAGTCACCGGCTTCCAAACGCCGCCGGCCATCGCGGAGTTGTAGACGCGCATGGTGAAAGAATGCCGGCCGGGTTTGAGGATTTTAGTGACATCCAGCACGAAAGGTTTGTCCCAGCCATCGGCGTCGAGATTGTGTTCGCCGGCCGGTTGGCCATCGATCCATAGCATGAGCTGTTCATCCACGCCGCCAAAATGAAGGAAATAGCGGCGATCCTTTGGGAGTTCTGGAATGATCAATTCACGGTGATACCACCCCGCGCCCACGCCGCCGGCCTGACCCCAGAAGGTTTCAATGCCGATCGACGACCATCCCTTGTGATCAAATGTGGGTGAATACCAGCGGTTTTTCACGCCGACATCGGCGGTGTCCATCCGGAAATGCCATCCCCCTTTGGGAAGAGTGAGGAGTGTTTCGGCGGTTTTGGCCAGGTCATCCGGATTTGTGGCGTCGATTTTGCCCGAAGTGCCATGTGTGATCGGGTCGGCCTGGGCGGCCGCGACTTCATGGGTCGGCATGGTGTCAAATTCGCGCGTGAAAATCAGTTGTGAATGATCAACCTGTTCATTGCCCCCGGCGGGTGAAATCAAGAGATAGGCATCGCTGCGGGGTTCGAGTGCGATGGTCACACCCTTCTGAAGCTGCTCGCTGGTCCATGATATGGAGTGTCCATCGTGCGTGTAGAATGAACCTGAGAGTGGGTCGCACACCGTCCAGATTTTCCGTGTGGGAATGCGCGGGAAGCGGATGCGCAGTCGAATCGGCCATTCGGTATGGACGTTGCTCAGGTGCGCCAGGTGTTCATCGTTCAGGTGGTAAGTGGTTTGCTTGATCTCCTGCTCTAGTTCCGGCCGACCGCTCCATTCGACCGTGGTGACATAGTTCGGATCGCGCTCTCCTTGCAGGATATATTTGCCGACGGCGTGTTCGGCCGTCCTGATCTGGCGGTCGGCCGATGCGAAGGCGCGGAGAATTTCATCATCAAGCTGTCGTTCAAACCAGACCCATACACCATCCTGATCGACGGCGGCTTCATAGATCCAACGGGCGGCGCTGACCTGCGACGCCTGCGCGCCAAAGAGCGACTGCGTCCAACTGCCGGAGATGTACAAGTATCCTTCCTTGCGCCAACGGGCGGCATCCGTTATCCACCAGGGTTTGAAGTCATGGTCGGTGTAATGTTCGCTGCTGACGTAAACGAACGGCACATCGGCCGTGTGAACACCACGCGCAAAGTCCGGCGCACGACCATAGTTCAAGCCGTAGGATGAGAAGATCAGATCGGGCTTCAGGGCGTGCAGTTCCTGTCGAATCCCGCCAAACATTTCGATCCGCCGGTTGGTGAAGACCGTTTCATATGCCTGTTCAAGGTTCCTCTGTTTCAGCCATTTTGCGCGATTGGGCGCATCGGGGAGATTTTGGCCCGCCTTCTGGACCGCCATGAAATGGGAAAAACAATCGTCGCAATAACAGATGTCCGGCTCACCTTGCCCGCTGTACGGTTCCCAGTCGACGTGGATGCCGTCGATCAAGTCATTGCGGATGCCATCGGCGTATGGATCGATCAGCCAGTGGTGATAGATGGTCTCATCGAGTGGGCAGGTCGGGTGCTTCGGGTCGGTCGGCTCGCCATTGGCCGCGATCGCCCGTCGGCCGCCGGTGAGGCCGGGAATCATGGCGGCCTCGGCATAGGCGAAATATTTCATGCCGAATTCTTTGGCCAGACGAGCGTTGGATTCGCCATACATTCCCCGAAACTCGACGTAAACCGTTCCGCCGGCCTGTGCGACATTGCGAAAGTGTTGGCGCGACAGCCGGATGCCATTGTCATCGGCGGCGTCGACACGATTGAGGTTCCATTGTCCCCACATAAAGCGGATCTTCTGCTGTTTCCACCATGGGGTTGCCTTGACCTGCGCGTTTGATTCGCCGGGTGTCATGGCCACCATCGACAATATGATGAGGGCTAATATGGCAAGACATTTCAGTCGATTGTGCAATGGGAACAAGGTGGGATCCTCCCAATGAAAGGTGTCGTTCAATTATGGAAAATCGCGAAATTGCCGGATGAAGCGCGCAGGCGCGATTGCAATTTAGCGTTCGGTTGTTGATTCCACGCTGTTGTCCGAATCACCGCCAGGATCGCCGGTGAGCTGAGTGTCCTTCAGGTGGATTGTCGCTTCAACCGCATCGACCGCGACGGCACGAAGCTGTTCGACGGTCTGTTGAAATTCCAGATCGGCTTCCCTGCGCTGTTCCTCGGGAATGCGGATCGAATCGCGGAAGATCAACGGCCCGGGCACGCGCCGGCCGACAAGCCGGCGAACGCCTTCGCGGATCATAAACGTCAGCATTTCCCCGGCCTGATGACCGATCTCGTTCATGGGCTGGGTCAGTGTGGTGAGCGCGGGATCGCTGGTGGATGCGAGGTTCAGCCCGGTTGCGCCGATCACGCCGACATCCTGCGGTACGCGAAATTTCGCTTCATGCAAGGCCCGGATCGCTCCAATCGCCAGCGAATCGGAGATGGCGAAGATCGCCTGAGGCGCCTTGCCGCCGGTTTCGGCCAGGTAGGCCTTGGTTTGGGCATAACCGGTTGCTTCCAGCGGATCCTTGACCGTTCGTGTCACGATCCGATCGACCGGAACATCCTTTTCCATGTAACCCTGATACAACCCAAGGGTTTTTTCCACATCCGTCCGGAACGACCCCATCGAGCGGCACAAAACCAGCACTTCGCGCAGACCCATTGCCGCCAGACATCGGCCAACGCGCTTTCCACCGTGCAGATTGTCGGCCGCGACGAAATTATAGACGCTGTGCTGGGTCAGGGGGTTGATGGTGACCCAAGGGATGTCGCGTTTATCAAGTTCCTTGACCAGCGGGCGCGTGAAATCAAATGCCGTGAACATCGCGCCGGCCAAAGGCGTGCCAAGTCGTTCGATCCGCTGCGTGGCGGCGGCCGCAAAATCACCCTGGTCCAGCGGCACGGGAATCGCCATCAAATCGAGGTGGTGCGACTTGAGTGTTCGCAAAAATGAGCGATTGATGTGCGATGACCATTCATCGGCATCAAAAGAAAAGGACATCTGCCGCCGAAGCAGCTCGCGGTCCTGCTCGCTCATGTCCACTTCAAGATAAGGGGTCAGCAGGCCAACATATGTTGACTTGGCGGATTGATACCGGGGACGATTGATGAAGACGCCCGACCGATCGCGCATTTCGACAATTCCCTTGTCCTGCAGGATTTGCAGCGCCGACTGCACCGTGGCGGCACTGACGTTGAACTCGCCGGCCAGTTTCCGCATGGGGGGGACTTTTCCATCGGCCAGCCACCGCCCGCCGCGGATCATCTGCTGGAGTTGATCGGCGATCTGCCGGGTGACGGTCGGAAACGTGAGAGGCTGTTTGGGCATGGATTTCATTCTTATATACGCAAATCGACCACAGGTGGCTGATCAACCCAGTATACCACGATTAAATATTTTGTCTAGTTGTGTATTTTTTTTGTACACGACTTGACAAACCCAAAAATGGGTGTACATTATCCCTCGTGTCATAAACCCTTTTTCTCTTCTTCAGGAGGTCTCATATGCAGCGATTCATTTCACGTTCGATGTTGCTGGCAACGGGCGCACTCGCCGCGACGCTGGCCTTTTCGACGGCCGCGCAGGCCAGTGTGGTTGTTGGTGGATATACCTGGGATTCCGCCTATACGGGCGATGGGGATATCCTTCCCACGGTTTCCACACCATCTTGGATTACCGGTGGTACGGGCAGCGCCTCGGTAAGCGGCGGCGAAATGACCATTGCTACCACGGTCAGTAATGAGACTAAATATTTTCAAATTAATTCCGGCGGCGCATGGGATCCTGATTCGGGCAATGTTGCTTATGTGCAATTCCGGACGAAGGTGAATTCGCAAACTGGGTTGTTTGGGGATGGAATGGTTATCGGCAGCAACAGTGGCTACTACTTGCAGCTTGAATTCGGAACTTACGCTGGCGTGGAAACCGGCTGGGTCACCAAAACTGGTGTGTTCCTGAAATCACGAACCAATATCGCGGAGTTAGACGTATCGCAATACCATACCTACCGCGTTGCGACAGACGGTGGTACGTACTCTCTCTGGATCGACGACATGAATACCCCTGTCGTGAACAATGCATCGCTTGATTCAAATCCCGGTTTCGGAGGAATGTATTTCGGTGATGGTAGTGGAGATGAACTGGGCAGCTCGACCTGGGACTATGTCGCATGGAACGTGAACGGCGCGCCGGTGGCTGTGCCCGAACCGGCCGCGCTTTCGCTGCTTGGCCTGGGCGCGCTGGCATTGCGTCGACGGAAGTAGGAATATTGTCGTCACAGATGGACACAGGCCCAATCAGGTGTCTGTGTCCATCTGTGGCTTGTCTGTTTTGGTTGTGTGGAGTTGTCCATGAAAACCTCACGCCGTGGATTTACCTTGGTCGAATTGCTGGTCGTTGTGGGAATCATCGCGCTTTTGATCTCGATGCTGTTGCCGGCATTGAACAAGGCCCGGCGGGCGGCCAAGAATACGCAATGTCTCAGCAACCTGCGGCAACTGGGCGCCGCTGTCTATCTGTATCTGAATGACAATCACTTTGTCTTCCCCGGTGGACAGGTGGTTGAGCCGGATGGCATACTCTTTAAGCGAACGCAGTGCGGATGGGCGGGGAAGCGCGGAACAGCGCTGTATGGGTATGACCATTTGCCGGCGGATGTGCGGCCGTTGAACAAATATCTGGGACGATTCGGGCCGGACAATGAGGTTGAAGTGGCCCGCTGCCCGGAGGACATCGCCACGCTGGGGCAGGGGGGATCGTTCTACGATGTGGTGGGAACCTCCTACGGGGCCAACATTATTGTTCAGGGTTCGCTATCGGGTGTGGATGATCCCTGGGATGGAATAAGATACAGCAAGGTGCGTCAGCCATCGCGCATCGTGTTGCTGGCGGATGAGGGTGCGTATTATCCCGGCTGGTCGGGGGATTACACCCAACGTCAATACTACTGGCATACCAGCGACATCATTTGGAACGTGGTCTTTGTCGATGGTCATGCCGCACCGGTTCGGATCGATAAAACATTCGCAGGCCAGGATTACAGCTTCATTCTCGGCATGTGATCCGCATTGTCCCGAACACGACATCGTATCCGCAAGATTCCGAAGCCACGTTTGACTGTTTGTTTTCCGGGCGGCTCCACTTGTTCTGTCAGCATGAATGTCCCTCCGACCCGCTGGGAACCGGGGCAGCACACTCCAAAACGATATCGATGGACTTTTTTACAGGCATAGAAACAAGGATTTCCCATGAATCCCGTACGCGTATCCTTGATTGGTTGTGGACAGGTGGCCGGAACGCATCTGGCGAACTTGAAGCGTTCGGAGCGGTTTGAAATCGTCTCCGTGGCGGATGTCGCGCAGGCATCGGCCCAAAAGCGGGCCAAAGAATTTGAGATTCCATCATGGACGACGGATTACCGAACCATTTTGGATGATGAGCGTGTGGAGGGGGTGTTTGTGTTGACCCCGCCGTCGAACCATGCCGAGATCGCCATCGCGGCGATGAAGGCCGGCAAGCATGTTTTCTGCGAAAAACCGCTGGCCAGAACCAGCGAGCAGTGTCGGCAGATCGTGCGGGCGTCGAAGGAGACGGGGAGGGTGTTTCTGCTGGGTTATCCGATGCGCCATTCACCCGATGCGGCCAACCTGCGCGACATCATTCTCAGCGGGAAACTTGGCCGGCCTGTGTTGTTCCGCGACATCTGGGGGTTGTGCAAGGGATCGCCCAGCCCGGCGATTCACGATGCCGATCTTGGCGGCGGCGTGGTGTATGAACACACACACTGGCTGGATTATGTCTCCAGCATCTTCGGCCCGGCGACCAAGGTGTATGCAACCGTTTCACGCTTCAAACCGGACAACACCACCGCGGGCGACACCTTTACCGCGATCATCGATTTCGCCGGCGGCGACCAGGCGGTCTGGTCGGAATCGTGGGCGGCGGCGGGTTTCGGGTGGGAACCGATCTGTGTCGGCCGGCATGTTCGTCCGACTCTGGATGTGATCGGCAAGGCGGGGTCATTGCATTTTCCGACCGCGGATGGGCAAAAGGTGCTGTCGTATTATGACTATAAGAAAAAGCTCGACACGCCGACACTGCAATGGCCGTGGGAAACCGACTGGGCGGTCAATGTGAGCGGATATCGATCCGAACTCGAACACTTCTATGACTGCGTTCGCGGCCAGACCAAGCCGCTCTGCACCGCAGAGGACGGCTTGACGGCGATCGTGCTGGCGGAGGCGATTTTTCAATCGAGCCGGACGGGAAATCCGGTTTTGATCGGCAACGTGTAACCATCGGACAACTTGTGAATCGAGGGAGATTATGCCGCGTGCCACCCATATCGGAATGATTCGTGTCGCATTGACTACTTTGCTCCTGTGCGTGTCGGCGTTGCCGGCTCGCGCGGACTTTGAGCAGCGCAACGCCCGTGTCATCGACATGGAATGGAGCCATCAGGTCGTTCCGCAAAATATCCCTTACAACCTCGCGGCGATGCAGGATATCCCGTTTGGCGGTTTGGTCACCGACCTGGTGAAAAACATGCCCAACGACGTCAACAAATCCGATATTTTCAGTTGGAACGCCTGGGGTTCGCAACCAATCAATCCCGCAGAGTTTTCACAATCGATCAACGCGCTGACCAACCTCTCCTGGGGGAATTATGAAGATGTTTACCTTCGCATGAACGTCACGCCCGGCGGGATGGATTGGTTTGATGATCAGAGTGTCGCGATGGCCAATTCACAGTGGATTTCAGGCGTAACCCAGCAGACCAACCTGCGTGGCATCTTTTTTGATCCCGAATTTTATTCCGACCAGAGCAAGGTATTTCATTATGAATCCCAGCCGCAAGCCGGCCTGCATACTTTTGCACAGTACGCCGCACGGGTGCAGCAGCGCGGCATGGAATATATGAACGCGCTCAAGGCGGGCAATCCCAATGTGCGTGTGTTGCTGGCCTTCGGGCCTGAGCCGCACGGGGTGGAGTACAACCTGCTGCCTTATTTCATCGACGGAATGAAATCGGCCGCCGGGCCGGCAAACACGATCTACAACGGCTGGGAAGGCTCCTACAGTTATCGCGGCAGCACGGAGTTTGAATCGGCCTACGAGACGATGCGCCAGCAGGGGCTTGGCGTCGGGTATGGGGTATGGCTCGACACCGGCAATACGTTTGACGCTCAGAACATCGGAAACAATTATTACACACCCCAGCAGTTTCAGTTTGCAGTTCAGGAGGCGGCGAAACGGACCGATCGGAACATCTGGCTTTTCACCAACAACCTTCGCTGGTTCAACGGCTCCATGCCACAGGAATATGTCCAGGCATTGCAGGATGTGCGAAAACAGGGGCAGATCGAGCGATTTACAGGGACGACAAAGGAGCCTGCTGTCTGGTCGCCGTATGTGCAAGGTTCCGGCGGCATCGGTCAGAACGACAAGATTATGGTGGATGGCGTCGGGATATCGGGCGCATCGGTTGTCGATTACACGACCAAAACACTGACGCTCGGCGTCGGCGAGGTTCTGGCCGTCGAGATCACCAACAATACGTCTACAAGCAGTTCTGGTTATTCACAATTCGCGAAATTGGGAATCGCACTGACGAACGATTCAGGCGGCACAACCGCCGGTACATTGAGCGACACACGGCTGGCCAGCCTCTTCTGGTCAAACAATGACAATAAGATTTATATCGGCATCAACGACGCCAATGGCACCGATCAACTGATCACCCTGGTCAATAACGACCAGCCGACAGGCAGCACCTATGTCTATCAGATCGAACGGCTGAGCATTGATAGCGCGCGATTCAATGTCTACGATGCCTCCAATGGTTCATGGATCGGCGGACCGGTGACGTGGAATTTATCGGGAATACCTGGCGATCTTTCGATCTCGCTTTTTTCCCAGGGGGCCGATGGGGCGTTTGACAATGTCTGGATTGGCCATATGGTCCCTGAACCTTCAATGTTCTCGATTCCGGTGATGTTGGCGGCTATATTTTGGCGTCGGCGAAGCATTGGCCGGGGTTGATCATGACCCATTTGAATATCGAGTGCCTCTGAAGGAAACGGATGATGATTGAGATTCTTGGTCGTGGGGAGATTTTTCGCAATCCCAAGCCGTATTTACGGGCGGTCAATGCGTGGCACCCAACCCTGCTGAAACTGCCTGACGGCCAGTTGCTGGCCTCCTTTGACCTGGGACAGGGGGCGGAGAGCCTGGATTATCGCACCTATCTGAGCCGATCCCGTGACAACGGCCAGTCATGGAGCACACCCACCCGGCTGATCGGCCGTGAAACCGAACACCCCACATCCCACACCGCCCGGCTGACGCGATTACGCGATGGCTCTTTGGTCGGTTTTGGGGCCTGTTTTCATCGCGAAAATCCCGAAGAGGGATTGACCAACCGGCAGAACATGGGTTTTGTCCCGATGGATTTAATTTTGTTGCGAGGCGGGGAAGATGGCCGGTCGTGGCAAAGCCCAACCGTGATTCAGCCGCCGTTGGTGGGGCCTGCGTTTGAGATTTGTCACAGCATCGTGGAACTTTCCGATGGTACTTGGCTGGCGCCGACATCGACGTGGCGGGGATGGGATGGGAATTGTCCCAACGGGATGAAGGCGGTGGCGCTGGTATCGACCGATCATGGCGAGACGTGGCCGCGTTTTATCGATGTGATGGATGATGATGCCAATGGGGTGATTTATCTGGAGCAATCGCTGATGGAGTGGCCGAATGGAAGGCTCTTGGCGGTGGCGTGGGCATTTGATAAACGGCGGGGGGTGTCGCGGGAGATTCAGTTTGCATTTGGTGATTTGAAACATGGATTTGGCAAGCCCCGGTCAACCGGCCTGGCCGGCGAGACGGCCAAAATCATCCCATTGGGTGACTCTCATGTGTTGTGCGTCTATCGCCGTGGCGATCAACCGGGACTTTGGGCGGCCGTGGCGCGGCTTGAGGGCGATACATGGATCACGCTTGAACAATGCCCCATCTGGCAAAACGCTGACACACGCATGTTCGGCCAGCGCAGCGCCAGCGATGAACTGAGCGATCTCAAGGTGGGATATCCTTCGCTGTGTCGGTTGTCGGATGGGGAAATTATGGCGGCGTTCTGGTGCTGCGCGGAGGGTCTGTTTCAGATTCGTTATGTCCGGCTTCAAATAACTTTGTAGGTCCGGCTGTGCCGGAGAATGTTGGCCAATAAAAAAAAGTCCGGCAGAGCCGGACCTACATAGAATCTATCTCAGAACCTAATGAACCTGCGATGGGCCAAAACAGGCCCAGATGCTAGGCGACGGACCGAATCGACTCAATGGAAAGAGTCGTTGAGGTCCGACAACGACGCAGATGGGCCTGTTTT
>JADLBV010000148.1 GCA_020847545.1 Phycisphaerales bacterium | reverse complement strand
GTCCAGCCGCGAGTTCCGCCGCAAGCGTGGTCATGCCGGAGATAAAGACAGTGAAGAGGAGGTAGCGTTTCATGGGGGGAAGTATAAAGGAGGAATGATGAAGGATGAAAGACAAAAGTGGAAAGGTGTGCAAGCAAAACATGTCAGGCACGGAGTCGAAAGCGGCGCTGTGGTGGCGCCAACGGCGCCACGACAGCGCCCGACTTTCGAGCAAAATCAGGAGATTTTGCAGTCCAAACTGACAACCTTTGCCTGCACACGTGGAAAGTAGCGGGTGGAAAGTGAGTAAGTGAAATAGTAGCGAACGGGGTGGGACGGCGATGTTGGGTTATTTCAACCCGCTAACGTCGTATTCGTAATGCTCGAGATAATCCACGATCTTTTGGCGGATTTCGTCCTCGGGCGGCAGCAGGGATGGGTCGCAGGGCGCGGTGTGACCGAAGACTTCGCCCGTCTTCCACTCGAGGTCCTGCACATTCAACACATACCATTTCTGGCAGACGAGCACCTGCACAGATTTGATCTGGTAAAAGGGCGGTTTGATCTTTTTGGGCGACCCGGCGGTGATGCTGACGATGTGACGGTCGGCGGGCGGCTCTTCTCCGATGAGTGACATGCCCGACATCCATTCGGGTTTCTCCGCGCCGAGATAATCGAGAAGCGTAACGGGAATGTCGACGATCTGGGCGTTGTTTGCCACGGGTCCGGCATGATCCGCGTTCGGAAAACGGATGATGATTGGGATGCGTGCATTGACGACATAACGATATCCATGGTCGGTGTAGATGACCAGGATTGTGTTTTCCAGTTCGCCGGATTCTGCGAGGCGGCTATATATCTCGCGGACATGACCGTCGAAGTTGCGGATGGCATCCTTGTAGAGTTCCACATCCCATTCCTCTTCGGCATTAGGAGATTCGACTGTTGAGTTGTTATCGTCGGAGCCGAAGTGCGGACCGTGGGTATTCATGAAGTGGGCGAAGATGAAAAGCGGCTCATCGCTGTCTTCGAGCAGGGAGACGATCTGGTCTTTGCGTTCGGCGTCTGTGATGCGCGCTTTGGGGTTATTGACCGCCTCAAAAGGGTTTTCCATGTCGCTGATAAAGAAGATGTGCATGAGGCGCTGGCTGATCCGTTCGACGACGATCTGGATGAAGTAGGCGGAAGGCGAATTACCCAGCGCGGGTTGGAGCGCGTCGAGGATCGGGTTTTCGTAGGATTGCCCGTTGACGATGTCGAATCCGTTGGCGATGTTGACTTTACGCGCATCCACGTAGGATGGGGCGCCGATCTCGACGGTTTGGTATCCGGCGTTTTGCAG
>JADLBV010000022.1 GCA_020847545.1 Phycisphaerales bacterium | reverse complement strand
CTCCTCAACGACTCGTTCCATTGAGTCGCCTCGTCGTCGCTACTTGATGGCGGGCGAAAATCGTGTCGTCGCAGGTTCATTAGGTCCTGAGATAGATTCTAATGGCAAACGATTGAACGCAACGATTTCCTGCCTACATCATTCTATACCAAAAAAGCCTGAATAATGCACGAAAAATCTCCGAAAAGGAACGCAACGATTTGAATTCACCTTTGAATTCAAACCATTCGTGGTTCTGTTAAGCCAGGAGGAGTTTAGCGGATCGGTGAAATGTGGCGGATGGCGCGGGCACGCGCCGGAAGAGGCAACAATGAGCATACGCGAGCTAAAAATACACTTGACCTTGGATGAGAATGATGTATACTAAACAAGGTTACGCAAAAGTCTGCGTACACGCCTGAGGTCGTTCGGACAGGTTTTTAGGAGCGAGAGACCTGCTGTTCCCCTAACAACATGACATTCCCATTGGAGAGGTGAGCATGAAATTGAGCATGGCACGATCCGTTGTTTTGTCCGCGGTGGCAGCAACCTGTCTGGTTGCATCCCCGAGTCTTTCATTCGGTCAACAGCAAATCGATCTGTCGGGCGCTGGCCAGGCAATCGACAAAGACATTCTCGGCAGTACGTTTCAGCACCACCGCCAATGGTCGAAAACCGGCAATGATGCGTCAATGACCGTTATTGCCAGCGGCCTGCTGGCTGAAACATTTAACTGGCAGACGCTGCAGAACACATCCACACCCTGGCCAACCTATTGGGTGATGCAGACGTTGCGTGATGATTGGAACAGCGAGATGATTCCGATCGTCAACATGCGCGGGTTTTACAATTCGAGCAATCAATATAAGTCCGATCTGGCCCCGCTGGTGACGCTGGCCTCGGACTGGGTGCGCTACACGAACGGGATCGTTCAGAATTATCATCAGGGGGATGTGCTTGGAGCATCGGATCAGGCCATTATCAATAAGATCTATTCGCCCGGAGATCCCGTGCTGCCAGCCGTGGGGGAGACAGCCCCTCCGCCGGTGAAATACTGGATCATCGGCAACGAGCCGGAGATCAGTGTCAATGGGAAGAAATTTACGAACCGGTGGAATGAACTGCCGCCGTGGAACAATAACAACTGGGATACGGCCGAGTACGTCAATCGTTACAAGCAGATCACCAATGCGATGAAGGCGCAGGATCCGACGATCAAGGTCGGGCCGGGGATGCTGGGAGATTACAATGAAATGACCTGGGCGCCGCTGCTGCAAAGTGATGCAACCATCGATTTCTGGGCGTATCACGTCTACGACAATCTCAGCGACTCCTACGTCCCCAATGGCAACGCATCGCAGGTCAATGCGATGGAGGCGCAACTACGGGATGTGCGGCCGACGCAGATCAACAACCTGGCCGGCGTCAAGAATAAGATTGATAGCATTCGAGGCGCTGGCACTTCCGACAGTATGGAGTTCATGGTTACCGAATGGAACGTTATGAACGGGGATCTGAACGACGCCAACGTACCATCGATGTATCAGGCACTTGGCGTGGCAGAGACGTTCTTTTCCTTTGCCCAGATGGGGCTGAAGTCTGCCAATTATTTTGGCGAAACGGTGTCCGCCAACGCTCCGAATGGTGTCAGTTACCCGATGACGAAACTCTGGCAGAAGCTGCGCGACAACATGGGTGATACGCTGATGAACAGCATCATCGACGATGGGAACAATCGGCGTGTTTACACCACGCGCGACAGCCAGACTGGCGACATCAGCGTATGGATGCTGAATCTGGACAACGATTCTCAAACGAGCTTCGATCTGTCACTGCTTGGGATTGATCCGATGCGGCACGGGACGCTCACCACGCTCGGTGGCGCGGGAACCAAGCTCTGGACGGAGACCGCGGACTGGTCTACGCCGCTTGACCTGGGCACTTTCGACGTCAGCGATAATTTCAGGATAACTGTCCCCAGCGCCAGCATCGTGCTGCTGCAGTTCACCCCGGTTCCCGAACCCGCATCCATAGGGTTGATCGGGCTGGGTGTACTGGTCGTCGTCGGTCAGAGGCGGCGGGGATGACATCCTTATTCCATTTCGTGCCAGAACCGTACAAGCTTGATGTTGGGTGGATGTTCATCTATTGCGAGGCAAGATGAATAATCAAAATCAGCTTGTTACTCATCGGTCATTCAGGTGTGATTTTCGGTGGGTCAAGGTTCGTTTGAAATAGTCATCCAGTGGTTCGAGTTCAAATTCCCGAGTGATCTGTTCGAGGGTCAATTCATCGGCTTCGCATGTCAGCAGGACCGAACCGAGCATTCCCGGATCGCGCAGCGACAGTTTGGATCCATACTTTGCCTTGGCCGCTTCGAGTTTTGGCCAGTTGAAATCAAGGTGGAACAACCCGCAATCGAGATTGATGCGGGCGGTGGCGTAATCGAAATAATTGGTGGTGCCGGCGACCTTTTCGCCGGTGGGCAGGAGAATGTCGCTGGGCTTGTCGTGGACCGCGGCGACGAAATAAGCCCGGCAGGAATAGGCCCAATACGTCTGCATCAGCCCCCCGTGAAACATGGAAGAGAATAAAATCAGGTCCGGATGCGCCGATGCGATGCGTTGGCGGGCATCGTCGAAGTTCAAATCAAAGCAGATCACACACGCCACCCGACCAAAATCGCAGTCGATGATCGCCTCGCCGTCGCCGTAATGCACGCCAAGGGTGTCAAATTCATCGATTGTGATGTGGCGTTTGTCGTAAATGCCGGCCGGCTGCCCCTTGCGGTCCAGCACCACCATGGAATTTCGCCGCCGGCCGGTTTCATCGGTCCGCAGGGATGAATAGGCGATGTAACAGTGGTTGTCGCGGGCCACCGAGGCCAGAAAGTCCCCAACCCGCGTGCCGCGCGCCATCAAATAGGATTCAACGTCATCGCCATGATTGGCCGGCATGTCGGCCAGTTCGGGAAGCAGGATCAAATCCGGCCGATCCGGCAACACTTTGCCAAGCTTCATCCGCCAGTGTTCGATCACCTGCAACAAGGCCTGATCCGGCGATGTTCCGGGCGTGACGGCCGGTGGAACGCTGCTGAAGGTGGATAGGGTGATTCGTCGGGACATCGTTCATCCTCAATTATAGGCTCAATGTTGTTCAACATCGGGAACCATTTTACGGCCTAGCCATTTCACCATGTCCCGATTGGATGCGAAAGCGCGCGGGGGTCATGCCGGTGTTGCGCTTGAATGCTTCGATCAGCCGGGAGGCGTAATTGAAACCGCAGTGGGCTGCGATCAGGGGCATGGACATCTGGCTGTTGCGCAGCAGATATTTTGCGTTTTCAACGCGGACGCGGAGGATTTCCTCGTGGATGCTTCGCCCCAGATGCCGGCGAAACGCGATTTCCAGCCTCCTGCGCCCAAGCGGAATTTGTCGCAACATTTCAGGAACACCGTCCCCCGCGAGGGCGTGAT
Organism: Phycisphaerales bacterium; assembly: GCA_020847545.1. Lineage (GTDB taxonomy): Bacteria > Planctomycetota > Phycisphaerae > Tepidisphaerales > Tepidisphaeraceae > JADYZN01. The sequence goes on along the minus strand of JADLBV010000022.1, from coordinate 83,311 downwards.
CGCGTATCCATCGCACGGCCTTGCGGACATCGGCATCCTCCACGGCCAGAACATCGGTGGATTGACGCTCCACCACCGCGACCGGTGGAACGAGGATGGGCAATCGTGGCGGTGTCTGCCCTTTCATGAGCCTTTGCAGCAGGGAGGCCGCTTCATAACCGGCCCGTTGCATCCCCTGATCAATGGCCGACAAGGGGGGCAATACCATCTCGCAGTCAATTTCATCGTGTCCAACCCCCAGAATCGCAACCTCATCAGGCACGATGATCCCCATTTGACGACAGGCCGAGGCGGCCTGACGAGCGGGTATGATCGCGCCGACGAACAGCCCCAGCGGTTTGGGGGCCGTGGCGAGCCAGTGTCCCAGTTCCATCTCAATGGCGGCCGGCGGCCGGGAAAAATCCATCAATTGCGGCGGCGGCCGGAGCAGTCGTCGATTGTCCCTTAAGACCGCCGATTCAAATGCCTGCCGACGCTCATCAAACACCCAAAATCCGGTGCGCTCAAAGTATGCGTAGTTCTGGAACCCCTTGTTCTTGAAATATTCAAAAGCCATTCGACCGATGGCGACGCTGTCGGAGAGGACCATGGGAAAATAATCGCTCTGATGCTCGATCAAAACGGCCGGTGCGGATGTTTTGATCAGCAGTTGGGCCGATGCGGCCGACATCGTCGGCAAGAAGGCATCGTGCAGCAGCACGCCGTCGATCTGTCTGTGGAGACGGATTTTGAAGTCCAGGGCTTCAGGGCGATGATTGAATAAAAATTCCCAGGTCAGATGATGTTCACGCGCATAGGCGATGATCCCGCGCAGCATTTGCCGCTGATACGCGGCCGTGGCGTCAATGGCGATCAGAATACGCGCCGCCGGGGATGGGGCGGTTGCCAGGCCGGCGGGGGCTTGGTTGCGAGGCTTGGAGGAGGGTATTTTCATGCGCATAACCGTAAAATAAAGACGCCAATCCGTACACTCGGAGCTTCGGTTGGGGGTATTATTTGATCATGTTTAAGTGTGTGATGTGAATCTTCTCAGTCAATCGGAGATGTGAAGATTATACACCATTTTTCACAGGAGAGGAACATGTGGCGATTTGTGATTGCTGGTGCGGCGGTGCCGGTTGCCCTGTTTATGTCATCAGCTTCGGCGGCGGTGACGTTTAACTGGGCGGCAGTGGGCGATTCGGGCAATGCGGCCGATACCACCGGCTTTGGTTCCGTGGCCCATGACTATTCGATCAGCAAGACCGAAGTCACCAATGGCCAGTATACGGAGTTTCTCAATGCCGTGGCCTCGACGGATACCTACGGCCTTTATGATTCCAGAATGAACAGCGATGGATCGGGAGGCATTACACAAAGCGGCTCGTCGGGCAGTTACACCTATGCCGTCAAATCCGGCAGAGGCAATATGCCCGTTAATTTTGTCAGTTGGAAAGATGCAGCCCGGTTCGTCAATTGGTTGAGCAATGGTCAGGGTTCCGGCGGTACGGAGACGGGCACATATAATATGTCCGATTCCACCATCACACGCGCTGGCAACGCAAGCTATGTGTTGCCGACCGAGGATGAATGGTACAAGGCGGCTTATTACGATCAGACGCTCAACAGCGGTGCGGGCGGATACTACGATTACGCCACGCGAAACGACACAGCCCCGTCATATGGATACCCACCTGGAGGCAGCAACAGTGCCAACTACAAGAGTGGAGACGGGTGGAAATATCCCGGCGACACCACTACGGATGTAGGCGCATACACCGGTTCCACCAGCTATTACGGCACGTTCGATCAAAGCGGCAACGTATGGGAATGGAATGAAACAGAGGTGACCGCCGGCAAGCGGGGAATGCGCGGCGGCCAGTGGGCCAGCGGCTCAAGTGACCTTAACGCCAATACCCGCAACAGTAATTCGCTGAATGACAGTTACAGCAGCGCAGGATTTCGCGTAGCCGCCGTCCCCGAGCCGACATCAGGCGTTGTGCTGCTGACCCTTGGCGGCCTGGCTTTACTGAGGCGTCGGCGCAGCGCATAAGGTTCATTCACGCAGTTTTTTGATCCGCCGCATTTGGCGTAAAGTCGCCCGGCGTGATGATGCACGGAGGAAGTGGAAAATATCCCCTTCCTCCGTTCGTTTACGGGGCCGATGTTGAGACCGTACGCAACTCCATCATCTCCCATAGATGGCCTTCAGAGATATAGATCACCATGAACGACCGCATTGTATTTGGCCTGATCGGCGCCGGCGGCATCAGCCGCAGCCAACACCTGCCCAACCTGAGCCGCGCTTCACACATCGCGTTGAAAACGGTTTGTGACCTGAACGCGGACCTGGTCCAGGATGCGCAAAAACGCTATGACATCCCGCATGGTACCCAACAGCACAAAACCCTGCTGGCCGATCCGGAGATTCAGGCGGTCCTGATCGCAACGCGGGCCGAGTCGCATGTGCCGTTGGCGATCGAGGCCCTGCGAGCCGGCAAGCATGTCTATGTGGAAAAACCGCTTGCCGAGACGGCGGATGAATGCCGGCGATTGACCGCGGCACAGAAGGAGAGCGGCAAGCAGCTCGCCGTCGCGTTCAACCGCCGGATGGCGCCTGCCTATCAGGAGGCCAGGCGCATCATTGATGGCCATGGCGGGGCCAGAAATATCCACTATCGCATCTCGGATGCCTATTACATCTGGGGAAAGGCATTTGGCGCATCGCCGGGAACGCGAATCGTTCATGAAGTCTGCCATGTCTTTGATCTGTTGAGGTATCTCGTCGGCTCGGAAGTGAAGAGCATATTCTGCGCCGCATCCCGCGATGATGATGATTCTCTGTTGCTTCAATTCGCCAACGGCGCTGTCGCGACAATCATGTCCAGCGGTTATGTCACCTATGACATGCCCAAGGAAACGCTGGAGGTGGTCGTCGATCTGGGCGCGTTACGAGTTGAAGACTGCGTGGAACTGCGGACCTTCGGACTGGATGATTGCCTGCAAGTCTATCGCTTCGCCGGACATCCGCATCCGGATCGTGATATCACCCACGTGGAATTGTTTGCCAAATGCGGCGCCGAGGCGATGCGGCAACTGCGCCGGGTTTATTATGAAAAGACACAGCGGCTGGAGACACTGCGGTCATCGGGTGAACATCCCCAGGAGCGCAAAAGGCTTCAGGAAGAACTCGATCATCATGCCCCGCATATCAACTACATGATGGACAAGGGTTGGCTCCATGCGGTGGACCATTTTGCACAATGTCTGCTGGATGGGCGTCCCTGTCGATTGGCGACGGCACAGGACGGCCTGCGGGCGGCCCAGATTACTCAGGCCGCACTGACCAGTCGACGTGAAGGCCGGGTGGTGATGCTGGAACCGTAAAGCCAAAGCGACGAACATGCGCAAAAGCGTTAAATATTAACGCGATACGATAGTTCGTTGCTTAACACACGATGTATGATGTGTCCGATCAGTTTTTGGGTGAATGGTCGGAGTAGACTCGGAGAGCGATCCAATGAAAGCCCAAACAAAGTCCTTCTTATCTGAAAAAACGGCATTTACGCTTGTTGAATTGCTGGTCACCATCGGCATCATAAGCATTCTCGTCGCCATTTTGCTGCCGTCCCTCAACAAGGCGCGTGAACAGGCCAGGGCGGTTGCCTGTGCCTCCAATATGCGTCAAATCGGCATCGCTTTGATGCTCTATACTCATGACAACCGCGGATTTCTGCCCAATGTTGTGGTCGTCGGCGATCCACAGAGCGGCACCGGTCCACATCTACAGATATGGGTGGATCTGTTGCTTCGGTATGTCGGGGTCTCAAATGAGAGCTTTTTTGGCACACCCATCGGCACGCGCATGATGCCGAACAACGTCTTTGCCTGCCCTTCGGTCAATGAGCCCAATCCACTCTCCTATGGAACCCAGACAACCTACACCACCACCACCGGTGGATGGACGCGCAGCTACAACAGCGGCGGGGAGAGTTTTTATGCCTCGGCCATCTATAACCCGCGCAAATTCAGCGACTACGGCGGGCGCGCCAGCCAGACCGCGCTGCTATGTGATGCACTGCCCAATGAATGGGGTCGCGGTTCATTGTGGATGACAACCTCTTCGGCCGAGGGAGGCGTCTATTGGTATGGTCGGGACACCAATCGTGCCGCGCCGGTGCATAAAAAGCAGTTGAATTGGCTCTTTGCCGATGGTCATGCCGTGCTGCGGCCATACGGACCAACCGACATCTACTCCGGAAATTCAGAATTTACCCCGCGATGGCTCCTGCTGAAGTGATGTGACCAACCAGAAGATGCAATTGATTGGAAATCAGATCATGAAAATGCGTACGCTCGGAATGTTGGCCGTGGTGTTGTGTCTCGGTGCGTCCATCCATGCCCAGGACATTCAACAGGAAGGAAAGTACGTCCTGCATCCCGATGCGCTGTTTCATGATGAGCAACGTGTCTTCAGCAACTATGACGGCATGTGGGCATCAGGAGAGGCCGTTCGCAACGAACGTTCCGTCTTCCTGAATAGCAAGCCGAGCGTGGAAAAGAAAGAGGACCGGACTCTACTGCTCTACGAAGGGAAAACCGAACAGGGTAGCGGAAAAAAAACCGTCACCCTCAGTGGCGATGGTTACACTCTGGATTACGAGCAACAAACCATTCCCTTCAATGGATATGGAGAAATCGGATTTTGGATTCCCGTTGAATTTCTGACAACCACGGAGGGTGTGATTACCGTTCTGGATCCCAACAACCAGACCATTGAATTGCCAAAGGAGCCGGGTGATAAAAACATCATTCTGCGCATCATCGACGGGCAGAAAATAATCGTTCAGGGTGATCGTGCGGTTGAAATTTCCATGGAGGGGATGAAGGACTGTTACGGCGGCTTTTTGCAGGATTATCGGGGCGTCACAACGGGGTCGGCCGCCCATTCGCTGCGGTTTCTGGTCTCATGGTCAACGCAACAGACAACCCATGTGCAGGGTCGTATCCGCATCCGTGTGGTGGATAAACAAGAAACCAAACCACAGGCCTCCGCCCCGTCTTCGGATGGGTCCGCGGTTTCGGCTTCACCATCCACGGGCCGGCTGCAATTGCAGTCAACTCCTCCATTTTTCATCACCACAGGCCAAACCATCCAGATTCCCGTTGAGTTTACCAGTCAGACCCACAGGGAGAATGGAACCCTTCAATGGCGGCTGGTGAACGAATCGGGTGGAAGCGAACAAAACGGAACCATTGAAGTTCCCGGCGACACAACGCAGTGGCGTCACGTGTTCGATCTCAAGATGGAGCGCAACGGTTCCTACAGATTGGAAACCCAATTGACGGCGGGGAGCGATACATGGAAGGATGAAACGCTCTTTTCGGTCTTCCCACCACCCCTGAACCGAACGCCGGCGGCCGACGACATCCTGGGCGCCTCCGGCATCATGGAAAATTATGGCGACATCGCGGCCATCAGCGGGCTGACATGGAACCGCCGATGGTGCGGCATGGGGGACATGCGCGAAGCGCTCTCATTTAAGGATGGCAAACCCAACGTTAATTATCTTGACCATGCCGACAATTGGGAAAAGAAACGGGGATTTATCCCCCTTGGCAGTCTGACAACGATGACGGCCATGTATCAACCCCGGACCGACTGGGGAAACCCGGCTGCCAACGACGCGTATCTCGATGCGTGGATCAAGAACCAGGTCGAGCCGCTGGTGCGCCAGACCCATCAGCATGTTCGATATTGGGAAGTCCTCAATGAGCCGTATTACGAAATACGGGAGCATCCGGAGGTGTATGTTGAAATTCTCAAGCGAGCCTATACGGCGATCAAGTCGATCGACCCGGCATTGCAGGTCGTCGGGGTCTGCGGGCCGGGCGACAGCATCGGGGATGAATGGTTCCGCAGCGTCTTCGCGCTGGGCGCGATGAAATACATGGACATCCTCTCCTTTCATCAATATTGCTTTTCAAACCAGTTGATCAGCAACCCGGAAAAACGATTTGAGTCATGGTTTGACCATCTGCGCCAGTTGATGCGGGAATATGGCGGCCGCGAGCTTCCACTGTGGAACGACGAGGTCTCCCTGACGCCACCGGCCACCATGTTCACACTCCCGACTTACCTGAAAAACATCCACTATATCAAGGGGGAACAATCTCCCGACCCGCGCGAACAGGCCGCCGTGATGTCGCGGCTTCTCACGGTGCATTACGCCGGCAACGTCAAATTCTTCTTTCACCTGTTCAATGCCTCCCCGGATTACACCTGTGTCCCGATGGAATACAACGGCGCTCCCATCCCCATGGCGGTGGCCATGGGTGGCGCGCATCGATTTCTGGCCGGCAAAACACCGATCGGCGTGGATCGTTCACACAAACGCCTGCCGATCTATCTTTTTTCCGGCGACAAGGGTGAGCATGTGGCCGTGAGTTGGCTTCAGCGGTTCTATCCGAATGAAACCGCCCAAATCCAATGGCCAAAGTCATTGAACAATCTCAAGGCCTGTGATCTGTTCGCCAATTCCATTGACCACAATGGTCCGATCGGCCCAGAACCGGTCTTTTTCACCTTCAACAGCAACGCACCCGGCGCGGAACTACTGGCCCAACTGGGCAACATGCGGGTGGACCTGCGGCAACCCGAACAGAAAGATGCCTCGCTTGTCGGCACCCTCAAAGCCGCCGATCCTTCCGATTGGGTGGGATATGTTCCCATCGATCTCAAACCTTACGTCAATCGTGGTTTTGCCGACAATGTGGCCGCGGACAAAATCGGCGGATTTACGGATGAGGGGACAAACGATCTGAGCCTGCTTCCATCGGGCGACTACAAATCCCATGGCGTGCCGTTTCGGATCATCGATCCCAATGCCAACGACGGTAAATCCTGCCTCGTGATGGGCAGCAAACTTCGCGATTATTTCCCGATGCATGTCGAGGGGATCAAGGTCCATCATCGTCTGACGAAAATCAGTTTCTTTCACCTGATTACCAACGGCTACCAATCCAACTACGGCGCACAGAACCAGGTCATCTTCACCTATGTGATCCATTACACCGACGGCTCACAGGAGACCATCCCCGTGCGGGAAGGGGACAACATCGCCGACTGGTGGAGCCATAAAGACCCGCTTCACGCCCGTATCGCGTTTGAAATCCCCAATCCAATGACGGATCGCGTCTCGGTCTTTCAGTATGACTGGACCTCCTCCAAAGGAGCGTCCGCGCGCGTTGAATCCATCGACATTCACAGCGGAGATGGAACCGCCATTCCGGTGGTCCTTGCCATCACGGGTGTTTTGTCAAACTGACGACAAATGACGACAATGTTTGAGGCGGTAATGGTCCTATGAAATACCTGTTTATCGCCTGTCTGGCGGTGCTGGCAGGCGCCAGCATCCTGACGGCGCTGTGGCTGCCGGAGTCGCGCAGCTCCGTGCCTGTCTTGTACTGGGTGACAGACGCCAACCCCGCCCGTCAGGACCAGATCAATATATTCAAGCAATGGATGAAGAAGCACGGTTATCCCACCATCGATTTGCGGGTGGATACCGCCAACAACGACCAGAGCAAGAAGATCATTCAGGGCGTCTCTGGTGTGGCCGGCGACATCTGGGATCTCTATTCCAATGGCGAGACGCAATATTATTACGAAATCGGCCTGCTGAGGGATATCACCGATGTGGCAAAACGAATGGGGTTTGATCCCAGCCACACCTGGAAGGCGGCCGAGCCGGAGTTGATGGCCCTGACGCATGATGGCCGGTTGCGGCAATTCTCCTTTCCGGACAACGCCACTTCGGTCATGTATCTGATCAACCGCCAGACCTTTCGCGACCACCACCAGCCCCTTCCACCCAAACAATGGACGATGGATGAATTTGAACGACGCGGCCGGGAATATGTAAAGGTAACCAACAAAGGGTTGCCTTCCCGAAGATATTTTTTTGCCGATAGCGTCGACCTGATGACTTGGAGACGAAGCAGCGGAGTGGGCGATTTCAACGAGACGCTGACCCGTTGCACACTGGATGATCCACGTTTTGCACAAATTCTAAAGCGGTGGAAGACCTGGATGGAGGTGGATCACATCATCCCCTCCAGCGCGGATTTGGCGGCGATGTCGGCGGTGGGCGGTTATGGCGGAACCAGCCCGCAAAAATTCAACTCTGGCGAATTTGCGATGATCCAGGCCGGCCGATATCTATTGATTCAAATGCGACAATTTGACGCGGAACGCAGGAAAAAGGGTCTGCCGTTGCTGGATATGACGACTGCTGATCCGCCGTATGAGGAATTCGCCAATGCGAATTTTGTCACCCGTTCGGCGGCCGTTTATATCGGCTCGCATCACCCCGATTTGGCGACATACTTTCTCTCCTATCTGGCCTCGGAAGAATACAACATGCAGATCGTTCGGGACGCCGATTCATTGCCGCCCAACCCGGTGTATACGCACACCGAAGCCTACCTGCATCCGCCCGATCACCCCAACGAATGGGATGTCCACGAGGGTTTCGCCAAAATCGCCGAGTCCATCGCCATCGGCAACAGTTACAGCCCATTCGTACTGCGGCAGGTTTACAGACGGGAACTTGATGAAGCCACACAGGAGTTTCTCACCGGCCGAATCACCGCCGAACAGGCCGTCAGACAACTGGCCAACAGGCTCAACCAGGAAATCGACCGGACACTGGTGGAAAATCCCGAATTGCGGCCACTGTACGACCAACTGGTCAAAGATCAGCAAACCATCGATACCCTGCGCGCCAATGGCAAAAAAGTCCCTCTGTCGCTGATTCGCGACCCATTTCATCGAGCCTATTACCAATTCAAAGAGTTGGCGCAATGAACAGCGGTAGGTTCTGAGATAGATTCTAAACCGTACAAGTACCAGATCGGCTCCCTTTCCATGGCCAACACCTGCACCGCTACCAAATAAGGTGACTCCCCGCAAAGTATCACGATCGCGGAACCGTGATCGTCCACTGAAATTAAATCATCGCCTACCTCGCGACTGGTATACCTGATAAAATGGACATCAACCATGACCACAAATACCTATGACATCGGACCAAACGCTCAAATAGATGACGGTGTTACGCTGGGCTACACCTATGCCGGCTGGTCCCAAAAGCTTCGCATCGGCGAACACGCCATCATCCGCAGCGGCTCCATCCTTTACGTCGGCTCCACCATCGGCAAACGCTTCACCTGCGGCCACCAGACCCTCATCCGGGCTGAATGCAACATTGCTGACCGTGTCGTCATCCTCCACCAATGCGCTCTTGAAGGGAAAATCACCCTCGGCCGTGGCGTTAAAATCATGGCGCAGGTCTATCTTCCCAGCCGAACCATTATCGGCGATTTTGTTTTCATCGGCCCCGGGACCACTTTCCTCAATCACAAAACGCCCATGCGCACCAACGCCCCGGTGCAGGGCGCGATCATTGAAGACCGCGTGTGCATCGGCGGCGGATGTACGATCTGTCCTGGTATCCGCATCGGCCGCAACAGCTTTATCGGTGCTGGCGCGCTGGTCAACAAGGATGTCCCACCGGACACTCTCGCGTATGGTGTCCCCGCACGCTTTCATCCTCTGCCCGATGAATTAAAGGGGGGCAACAAACCCAAAGACCTGCTCTCCGGAACCGACCTGTGGGCCGGACAGGTCGGCGATGACTGGCATGCCGATTTCCCCGACTTCACCTGATCAGCATCTGCCCGCCATACGTTTGCAAACAACCATGAAAGTATCCGCCGATACATTTTCCTTTACACCCGCACCCGACAATCCCGGCCTCTCCCTCACCGGCAAACCGGTTGAACGGATTTACGGCCCGCTGCAAACCACGCTGACCCTGATCGAGGATGGTGACCAGCGGTTTTGCATCCTCACCACGCATGTGTTCACCCATTTGTATCGCTACAGCAACGTGCTGCGGCCCGCCATCGCCGCGGTATTGAATATCCTTCCATCCCACGTGCTCTGCTTTTCTTCGCACAACCACTGCGCTCCCCTTGCGTTCAATCCCGCGCACAAACTCGCCGGCACCAGTCAACTCCACGGAGATCAACTGCTGTCTACGGATGATCTGACACCGGCCGGGCAAACCCTGCTTGATTTGGCCTGCCGCACGGCCTCGAAACTCCCCGCCGGCCTGCGCAACGCAACGATTCGCTCCGCACGCGGCCATGAACGCCGAATCTCCTACAATCGCAAGTACCATCGCGCCGACGGCTCCACCTGCATGCTTCGCGAGGAAGACCGCCTCCTGCTGGGCGCCGACTTCAACGGCGACGTGGATGATGATGCCTTCGTCATCGGATTTTTCGACGATGAAGAGCATCCCATCAGCCTGTTTGCATCCTTTTGCGCCCACCCGGCCACGGCATATAATCCGGAATACCCCGTGTTTTTCGGGGAATTCCCCCAGGTTGCCTGCGATGACCTCTCCGCCGCATACAACCATGTGCCTGTTGGGTTTCTCCAAGGGTGCTGCGGCGAAATCAACGCAAAAGGAACCAATGGCTTCAAACCGCCTGATCAGAGCGTGACCGACGCGACACGCTTTGGGCATCTGCTGGGAGAGACATTCATCCATGCGGCCGGCCGGCAGTTTGTGCGGTCAACAAGACACGACGCTGCAATGGCGTTGTGTAACATACACCTCCCTTTTGCGGGTGTTCCGCCACTGGCCGAACTGGACGCTCAAATCGCCGACATCAAGGCATTTATCACCCGATGCGAAAAAAATGATCCCGACACCAACATCTGCCAGAGCCAGAATTTTCCCAGCCACATGACGCCCAAGTACCGCGCCACCCTGATGAAGAATTTGCTCAACTGGGCACAATGGGCCAGGGGTTTTCATGAAACCGGTCGTATTGACCTGGCACCCAAAGGCGCTGACCTCGAAATCGCGGTGGTCCGTCTGGGTGATGTCGCCATCGTGGGCCTTCCATGCGAGCCTTTCGATGCCATCGGCCGACAAATCAAGCGGGCATCCCCCTGCCCGATCACCATCCCGTGCGGTTACATGAACGACGACTATATCGGGTATATCCCCGACTCCGGCAACAACGGCGATCTTGACTACCAGAGCGCCTATTACCGCTACACCACCTGCATGCTCCCGTATGCCCAGCCAGCCGGCGACCTGCTGGCCGAACAAGCGATCCAACTGCTGCGGTCTATGCTGTAACCACGCCAATGCTGGGATGTTATTGTGGCGGAACTTATGCGGAGCCTGTGGATTGCCGTCAGAATCGACAATCCGCAATCGTCAGTCGGTCGAAACTGGTTACCGTCAAATTGATTTCCAGGGGCATGTGTGAACGCCCTCACGCCCTCATACATTGTACCCACCATTTGGCCTTCGCCCCGTTACGCGATACAATTCAACCCTTCAGTACAGTCAATCGAAGGATTCAAACCATGCATCATTTGGAAAAAACAGATCCGCGAATCGCCAAACTCATCGAACAGGAACAGCAGCGCCAGCAATCGACGCTGGAGCTGATCGCCAGCGAAAACCACGTCTCGGCCGCCGTCATGGAAGCCGCCGGCAGTGTGTTGACCAATAAATATGCCGAAGGGTATCCGGGCGCCCGATATTACGGCGGGTGCGACTATTACGACCAGATCGAAACCCTCGCCATCGACCGTGCCAAGCAGTTGTTCAACTGCAAATTCGCCAATGTTCAGCCCCACAGCGGCGCCAACGCCAATCTGGCCGCGTTCATGGCGATGATGAAGCCGGGCGATTCGTTTCTGGCGCTCGATCTCTCCAGCGGCGGCCATCTCAGCCACGGCATGAAGCTGAACACCTCGGCCATCTTTTACAAGCCCGACTTTTATCGCCTTGATCCGGACACCCAGACCATCGACTTTGAATCGGTTCGCCAAAAAGCCCTGCAAAACCGCCCTAAAATGATCCTTTGCGGCTATTCGGCCTACCCGCGTATCGTCGATTTCGCCCGTTTTCGGCAGATCGCCGATGAGGTGGGGGCGCTGCTCATGGCAGACATCGCCCATATCGCGGGGCTGGTTGCCGGCGGCGCTCATCCCAGTCCGTTTCCCCATTGCCATGTCGTCACCACCACGACCCACAAGACCCTTCGCGGCCCGCGCGGCGGGTTGATCATGACCAACGACGAGGAACTCTCCAAATCGATCAACCGCAGCGTCTTCCCCGGCAGCCAGGGCGGCCCGCTGATGCACATCATCGCGGCCAAGGCGGTTGCGTTTCAGGAAGACCTTCAACCTCAATTCCGCGATTACGCCCGCCAGATCGTCGCCAATGCCAAGGCACTGGCCGGCGCATTGATCGAACACGGCTATCGCCTGCAAAGCGGCGGCACCGATAACCACTTGATGCTGGTGGACTTACGCGCCAGGAACGAAAATTTCACCGGTGCCGACGCCGAAAAAGCGCTCGAAGCCGCCGGCATCATCACCAACAAAAATGCCATCCTGAACGATCCACGGCCCCCCAAAATCACCAGCGGCCTGCGACTGGGCACGCCGGCCGTCACCACGCGGGGATTAAAGGAAAACGACCTGAAAATCGTCGCCTCCTTCATCGACCGCGCCCTGCATGCCAAGGAAAACCCGGCCGAACTGACCAAAATTCGCGGCGAAGTGGCTGAGTTTTGCCGGCGTTTCCCGATGCCGCATTGATCAAAAGGGATGTCACCGGCGCGATGGATAACCCTTCATCTGCCGACCGACCCAACTCATCGGCGTATCCGGCGCTGTCGCCTCCGGTGCGCATTCCGCTGATCACCACCGATGATCACCCTTGCCCCTATCTGCCCGGCCAAACCGCCCGCAACCGCGCGGTATTTGTCAGCCGAATGCCCCCATTGCTCTACCACCAGTTCATGGACGCCGGCTTTCGTCGCAGCGGCAAGGTCATTTATCAACCGGTCTGCGGCGCCTGTCGATTGTGTGTGCCGATCCGCATCCGTGTCGCCGATTTTGTCGCCACCAAATCCCATCGCCGGTGTCTGCGCCACAATGCGGACCTATCCATCTCGGCAGGCCCGCCACAACCCAGTGACGAAAAATTCGACCTCTATCGTCGATACCTGAGCGGCTGTCATCAAACGCCAACCGATGACCGAACGGCCTTTGATTCGTTCCTTTACGACTCGCCCATTGATACGCTGGAATTTGAGTACCGCGACCCGGCCGGCCGGCTGTTGGCGGTTGGAATCTGCGACCGATGCACCCAATCGCTCAGCAGCGTCTACTTTTTTTACGACCCGAACGATTCCCGCCGGGGTTTGGGGACATTTGGCATCCTTCACGAAATTCATTTCGCCTCCAAACAATCGATTCCCTACTATTATCTGGGGTATTGGGTGCGTGGATGCCGGACAATGGACTACAAGGCGGCATTCCATCCGTGCCAATTGCTTGGTTCCGATGGAATCTGGCGGGATTTTGAATCCGCTCAAGAGCGGGAATAATTATGTAACGAACGTAAAATTTATCCGTAGACCCGTTTTCTGAAAAATTATATGTTTTGGTTTGGAAGGGAGTTGCGAGGGGTTGGGTCAGATGGAAGATGGTGAACATGCTCAGCCCCTTGTCCGCGACAACATCTTCGGTTCACAAAAAACTCCGCGTTCTGGTGGTCGATGATCATGCCCCCACGCGGATGGCCATCAGCCGGCTGATTCGGCAGGCCGGCTCGGAGGTCATCACCGCAAGGGATGGGGAGGAGGCGTTGGGTTATCTGCTGACCCAGCGGTTTGATGTGCTGCTGACCGACCTGCGCATGCCGGTGATGGATGGGGTGGAATTGCTGCACCACACGATGAAATTGCCCGACACACAACGGCCATGCCGGATCATCGCCATCAGCGGCGAATATGATGCCGGAGTATTGCATGGGCAGCCGGTGCAATTCATGTCTAAACCCTTTGACATCAATGCCTTACTGGACATGCTGGGTGGCAAGCCCAACTAAAAAGCGGCCCCCATCGGAGCCGCTTCATAGCTGTTTAGCAATTATTTGATATTCAGGCGATTGTCACAAAGTCCGCAACGCTATTGAGGTCGCGGATGGATTGTGGGGTGGTTTTGACGGTCGCCGATGCGCCCCGGCCCAGCCCCGGATGGAGCTTGTTGGGCCGTTTGGTCCAGATTTGACCGCCGCGACGCTTGGGCAATTCCTTGAAATTGCGGCTGCGGGCCTCCAGCGGCTGGCTGATGGTTTTATCCTTCATAAACAGCCGTTCAAGGGTTTTTCGGGCCGAATCGCGGTTGATCGTCTTGCTGATTGTCACCCGGACGTTGTTGCCCGGCTTGAGATTAATGGCCATGATAATACTCCGAATCGTAAAGGGGGAGGAGTATAGCAGTTACCGCACTGGACGCAAGCGGCGGGGCGGCTGAAAATCGAGGTATCGAGGTCATCGAGGCCCATCCGCACGCTTGGCTCTTTGGATACTCCGTGACAAGGTTATCTCTTACGACGCGATTTCTTGCGCTGCGAACTCTGGTTGAGTTGGCGTTTGCATTTGCTCAGCCAGTTGAGCGCCCCCGGGGACTGTTCCCAGAGCGTCTTTTGCGATGAAGCCACGATCATCGCTTCATCTTCGTCCCCGTACGAAAAGTATCGCGGTAGTGTCGATGGCAAATCAACCCGTCCGAGCAGGTATTTGGGGACATGTGGATTGCTTCGGATCGCCGTAAACAACTCTGTTCTGGCCTTGGGGCTGGCGGCCATGCGCCGATAGACCAGCAGCGCACGAACATAAGTCCACTCCGCCGATCCATCATCTTGAAAATTCTCTTCGTTGAGCAATTCATCAAGGTCATCGAGTCGATTCAATTCCAATAACAGCGGGGCCAGTTGATATCGGATGCCCTGATTGTCATTTGGATTGAGCTTGAGCAGGGCTTTGAACTCCTCGACGGCCTCCTGTTTGCGGCCGAGTGAAAGGAGCGTTTGGGCATACCCATTGCGGGCGCGCATGTATGGACGACTGCGGATCGCGCCCCAGAAGCGGTATTCGGGGTCCTCGAACGGTTTCTCGCCCAATGCCCGGCGGCCGGCTTCCATCCCCTGACGGAAGAGTTCATTGGCGCCGGCGATGTCATAGCCCCGATTCTCAGCGAGCAGGCAATAGGCATCGGCGGCATCCGGGCAGATGTCCAGGGCCTCTTTGGCCAGTTGAATGCGACGACGGCCATGGTGTTCAAACGCTTCAAAACAAAGCCACTGCGCCTGCTCCAGCGGCGAGGTGGGTGGCGGAAGGACGGGAACCTTGCCATTGAGTTCCTTTGCCAGGATTTCGTTCATTTCTTCAATGGAATCCGCCTTGCGTTGCGACATGAGCAATTCGATCGCCAGCATGTTTTTGTCCATCAGTCGTCGGTCCAGCATTCCAGTGCGTTTGGGTTTCACATCCCGCTTGGCCTCCAGCAGCATCGGCAGGGAAAGAACATAGGTGACCGGCCCGTCGGAGGTCTCCACGGTTTGTTCCCACCGTCCCGAATCGATCTGTTGTTCGCTGGTTTGCGCAAGTGCCCTGCAAAGGCCCTCGACAAATGTCACGGAGGGGCCATCAAGGCGATCGAAATCCTCATCTGACAGGTAATCCAGCAGCAGCGGATAGGCGTGATCATTCACCAGCGGCAACTTCTCTGCAAGCCACAATTGGGCATCGCCCACCGGCAGGTTATCGGCATCCTCGAATATCAATTCGATGGAACTCTCCTCTTCCATCTTACCCTCCAGGTCGTCGTGATCAAGGAGTTGGTTGAAGCGATGACGATTTGGAAAAAACGAGATGCCAAAATCTTTTCCCGACATGCCGATGACCGTTGCGAACCGCAGTTCGTTGTCGGGCGCCGAAGGCGATTCGATCTTTATCAGGTCATCGCTCGCCAGATATTGCCACGGCGCGGCCGTGTACATCATGGCCGCTGCTTGGGCATAGGCTGACAATCGCTTTGGAGTCATCCCCGGCGCATCCAGCCAGCCGCCGGGTGTGTCCAGCCAGTCGGGTGTGATCAGTGGCAGCAAGTCCCTCTTGAATGAATCCACAACTTCATCCGCCGCCGGCAGCAAATCCACAACCTCCACGCGAATGCCATACGGCTCGAGCATGGGATTGATCAACGTGGCCAACTCCGGATCGCGCACCTGGATGACACCGGGCACATAGCCGGTTTGAGGCCGAACGCAGCCGGCGACGATGCACACGCACGCCAATTCGTTCTTTGGCACGTCCGGGCTGTCCATATGGAATGACATCGCCTGATGCGTGCGCTGATCCGCGATGAAACATCCCGCCAGCTCAATGATGTTCGTCCCCACAGGGATCTTCATGCCGATCTGAGGGATGACCACCAGTTGCCAGACTTCGGAGGATCGACTTGGGAGACCACGCAGGTCGGAAAGTGTTTTTGACATGTGAACGTTGTACCATGCCACGGCATATCGTTCCAAGGTTATTCGTTACAGATGTCGTAACGCCTAGCCGAGCTTCCCAGTGCAATCAATTGCAGAAGACGAATTTTCGGGTTGTCGTCGTCGCGGCAGCAGCAGGCCCAAAGCCAGCAAGAGCAGCGAGCCCGATGCCGGTTCGGGCACAGCGGTAAAGTGGATGGTGAATGAAACGCTCTGTAGACCATTTATGTAGGGCAATACGACAGAATCGGCTGTGAAGTTGTTTAGCGGTTGATTGTCATATGTCACCGAGGTGATATTTCCCGGAACATTGGTGAGCATCAGGACCGTGCCATCGGTGAAATCGTCCATGGAGAGCGTGCCCAGCAGGTCTCCCTGGCTCATCTGTGTGTAGAGGAGGGAGGCGGTGACGGGATTTGAGAAGGTGAAGAGGGTTTGGCCTCCTGAACTGATCGTAGTTCCGCGGGATATCATGACGCTGTCGAGATCCATGCCGGAGCCGGCGCGTCGAAGGTAGGCATATTGCCCATCCGAGGCGAGCTCGCCCGAATCAATGGAGACATTGGCGCCGGCAGCCGTTGCAAAGAGATTGGTGTTGTTGGTCTGGGAAATATGCCAGTCGGTCCAGCCGGCTGACGCATCGTCAATGCGGGCGGCGGCATAATTGGCACCGCTCATGGGGGTGACGGCCCATTGGCTGGTGAAATTGGACGGCCCGGTTTCAAAAAAGGTCAGGAACGCGCCGTTGAGCGTGTTGGAGACACTGACGCGCATCCGCTGGGTCTTGATGAAGACCCCCCAGTTTTCAACCATCCATGAGCTGTCCTGGGCGACGGAATCCATCGCATTGCTGGAGACAACATGCGCAATGACCTGGCCGCTGACGGACTGGTTATAAGGAGAATTCTGGATGTAGTTGTCGGGATACGATGCGCTGTCCAAGGTGCTGTAATCACCAAGGTAGGTATCGACCGACCAGCGCAGTTTCTTGTAGTTGGCCGTGTCCGCCATGACCTGCGTATTGGCGGCGGTTGATTTGCCGATCAGGTTGATGGCGAAATCCTTGTTGGTTCCGTTGGTGCTGCGGAACGAGTCGGCCATGACA
Organism: Phycisphaerales bacterium; assembly: GCA_020847545.1. GTDB lineage: Bacteria > Planctomycetota > Phycisphaerae > Tepidisphaerales > Tepidisphaeraceae > JADYZN01. The sequence goes on along the minus strand of JADLBV010000022.1, from coordinate 65,779 downwards.
AAATAGCCGCGATCAGCGGCCGATTCGTTCATCATGGCCGTGGATCGGCGTTCCTGTACGTTCACGCCGGCACCGCTGCCTGTATAATTGGCACGAAGTGTTGAGAAATCTGCCACGCCTTTGAAACTGCCCCGTTCGGCCGAGTCCATGCGGTTGGTGATGGTGATGTCGCCGGTGGTCTGAGTGGCGTTTTTACCGTTGCCGCCGATGCCCCATGTGGATGTTCCGGTGTTCCGGGCCAGCAGCACGTTATGCTCAGTGGCCAGAGATGTATCAAGATTCGGACTGCCCTCCGGCGGCGTATTGGGTTCCTTGGGGTCGGCCCCAAATCCGAAAATACCGTTGTACCTCGCATACCCCGGCTCAACGATGACCTCGGTACCATTGGCCGCCAGTGTGATCGCGCCGGTGTCGGCATGGGCAAAGCTGCCGATGCTGCCATCAATACCGGCGATGGTCGCCAGATAATTGCTGCCGGTTCCCCAATCGTTACGGAAGGTGCTGATCTTGGCCTGGCCGCCGGAAAAATAGGTTGGCGACCAGTTTGGCGCGGCCGGCGTCACGACATTATCCACTGTCCACATCAGGTCGGTCCAGCCATATTGATTGTTCAGCACCGGGTTGCCGCTGCCTGACCACTGGTAATCGTTGAGTTGATCGGCATACCAGATGGTGGCCGCCTTCAGAGTTGGATCGGCCACCAGATGGGATAGTTCCTGGATGGCCAGCGCCGTCGTATCGCTATTGTGGAATGTGGGCGACAGCCCATTGGGCAGGCGAATTCCAAGTGCATATCGGGCGTGTTGGCCGGCGGCATTTTCAATTTGAGCAATACCCGCCGGGTCATTTGAGCCATTCTGGTAAGCATTGAAAAAGGGTGCCAGTGTGCCCATGCTGTAATCCAGATATCGATCACCATCGGTATAGAAGCCATCATTGGTGGTGATATTGGCATAGGCGGTGGAAAAACCGCTCAGTGCGCTGTTGAGGCCGGATCGGTCTCCTTCCACCAGTGCGAACAGGCCGCGTGCGGCATAGTTGATGACGGCGTGGTTGTTCTGCGGATTGGGACTACTGAAGGTGACATTGCTTTGCAGTCGGCTGATGATGGCCGATCGCTCTGAAGCCGACAGTCCGGCGTTGATGAAATCGAACGCAACCGCATATCCCTTGGACGACAGCGGGCCGGTAATGTCCGAACCACCCGAGGCTTTGGCATAGTTGGTCAGCACATTTCTGACATCGATGAAATCCTGATTGCTGGTATCACCGTTGCCGGTCAGCATCCAACGCAGCGCCTTCGCCTGGGCTGTGGATGCCTGATTTGTCGTCTCGGCCAGCGTGGTGGGGACGGCCATCACCAGCGAACCATTGGCGACTGAATTGACCGAATTTTTTACGGCCGTCTGATAGACGCCGGATGGATTGTTCCACCAGTTCTGCAGGCCAGAGAAAGCGGTTGCATCAAGCAATATAGAAGAAGTTGGCGCGGTGAGTGTTGGATTGGGATAACTTGACGGCGTGGCAAGCTGGCCGAACGAAATTGATACACTAACAGCACTACCGGCTGCTAGAGCCAGCATGAATGCACGATGATGAACCATGATGCAGTGCCTCCGATGGTCTGATTCTGTTGACATCGTACCTTGAAAGATGCCAAAAGGACAACAATGGTGACACGTCGATGGTGTAAGCGGTTGGGTTGAGAATGGTTACAAAAAAAACCGCCGAGAGGGGAGGCTCGGCGGTTGAATTCCCCATAAAGGGGAACTGTCCGGGAGGGGGGACCCGGACAAACGAGGTTTAATGTCGGAGGTTGAAGAAGGAGGGGGGGAACCTTCTTCGGGGATACCTCCGACAAAAAAAGCTCCGGCGCTGTTAAGCGACGGAGCCTTCTTGGCTCATGAAAGTCGATTTGAAAACATCATCGTTCCAAATCGATTGGTCAGAAACTAAATATATCCAACTCGTGAATAATGTCAAGCCTGATAAATATTGAATTCTTGCGGATCAACGGTGTCGTATTTGTTTGATTGTTTCATCCAGAATTTTGGGGGTCGGGGCGGAAAAGATCATGGCCAGTCGGGCGGGATCGACTTTTTGAGAGAGTTCAACCACTTCATCCAGGGGGCAAAAGACCAGCACCGATTTTCCGCGTTTTTGGATTTTTCGGAACATGTCCACCCATGCCAAAGCCGAGATGGTTCCCTCGCCGGGGGTGAATTGGATGGCCTGGAGTTGGGGCAGGTCCAGCAAGGCGTCGATGTGGCGGGCCGAGCCGGGGCCGTCGAGGTGAAAAATCGCCCGGCCGACCTCATCGGCCTGGCGGGCGATGTCGGACAGGCAGGTGGCCGCGTATTCATTCGGGCCAATCATGTAACCAAAATCGCACGCGGGAATCACATAAGGTTGGTTGGACCAAAGCCCCAGCCAATGGCAAACCCCCGCGCCGCGCTCGACGGTCAGGTGATACTGTGCGCAAAAGGCTTCGCGCCAGATCGGATAGATCGCATCGATCGCCTCGACGATGCGGTGGGGGGCGTCGATCGCATCCATGCACAGGCCGGTTGAGCCGCGGAAATTCAACAGCAGGTCGGCCGACCCGCCGATGTCAGGCGTGCAGACCAGATATTTGCCCGCGGCGTCGGCCGCGACGCGCGCCAGCAGTTTTTGCATCAAGACCCACCAGGGGTTGTCCGCCTTCAGCTCCCACTGCGGGGCATTGGACCAGTCATCGTCGATGAAAGCCTCGGTCCATGTGGTGTCCGAGCCGAACTCGATTGTGGCCCCCATCATCGCCCCCAGGGCCACCGCCCCGAAATCGACGCGCACATTGGGCAACGCATCGCCGGCGCGATAAGACTGGCGCAGGTCCTGGATCTTTTGGGCGAACCAGCGGTCGGGGTTTTCAAGGTCTTCCAGACGACGGGTGATCGGGCGGGAAGGGTTCGAGTCGGCGGTCGCCAGCAACAGCGGGCCATCGGTCAATTCCCCCTTCCACCATTGTTCATGCCGCGCTGCGATGCGGGGAAAATCGGGACAATATTCCAATGGCGACGACGCGATGCGGGTCAGGTCGGCGGCCCATCGGGGCAATTGATCGGTCAGGGTTGTGTTTGTCTCGGTCATCATCATTTGTCCTTAAAATTCATATTGCATCTTGCCGCGGATGATTTGGCGGATGCTGCGGAGATTCTCAATTGAATCGAATGGCGACCCATCCAGCACCAGCAGGTTGGCTTCATTGCCGGCCTTGATGTCGGCCGATGGGCAGCCCCACAGCCGGCGGGGGGTGGAGGTGGCCGATGCGAGTACCTTTTCCATCGACATGCCGGCGCGATGTTGGAAGAGCAATTCGTCGATCAGACCCCGGCCGTGCGGGACGCCATAGCTGCCGGCATCGGAGCCGGCGACGATTGGAACACCGGCGTCGCTGGCCGCCGCGATGTGTTCAAAATGGTTGTTGAGAATTTGATTCAATCGCTCCACGCTCGCTTGGTTCCAACCGCAACATTCAGGGCGTTCGTATTGAAACCAGACCGGCGAGAACGTCGGCACCCACGCGATCCCCTTGTCCGCCATTTTGGCGACGATTTGGCGATCCATGAAAAACCCGTGCTCGATGGAGTCGATGCCGGCATCGACCGCGATTTGCAGGCCATCTTGTCCGCTGCAATGGGCGAAGGTTTTCAGGCCGTGTTCATGGGCGATTTTCACGATCAGGCGGGTTTCGGACAGATCGAATTGAACGCCACCCTTCATTTGCCCTTTTTCAAAATCGATGATGCCGGTCAGCAGGATTTTCAGGTCATCGGCCGTCTCGGCCAGGCGTCGAACCGTGCGTTCGATGCTCTGGGCGTCGGTGGTCTCCTCGGCCATGAACCCGCCGTATCGGCCGGCTTTGCGAATGGCCCGGCCGGGACTGCGCAGGTCGGCCGTGATGCCATTCGTTTGCGACAATTCGGTTCGCAATTCGTGATTGATGCCATGAATGTCGCCGGCGTCGCGGATCAAGGTAATGCCGGAGGCCAGATTTTCCTTCAAGCTGCGACGACCGACTTCGAGCATCTGGTCACGGGGGGCGCTCAGATATCTTTTCCGTTTATCGAGGTCCAGTTCGGCGCCGTCGAGGAACAGATGGCAGTGCGCCTCGGCCATTCCCGGCATGACAAAGGGGGCGCGGACAACATTGCCGACGGGTGGGACATCCGATTGACCTTGCTCAATCCGCGAGATCACACCGTCGCTGATCTCAATTTGATAGGGGCCGTTGGCATGATGCCGAGTGCCATCAAAGTAGGAGTCGGCGAGTAGTGTTAAAGTGGCCATCGTGAACTCGTGATATTTAGCAGTACATGGTTGTCGAATCATTTATGGGCATTCTCCCTCTCCCTGTACTCAGGGAGAGGGGCAGGGGAGAGGGTTCTGTTCTGTTTGGTGAGGCATTAAGAACCCTCTCCCCAACCCTCTCCCTGAGTACAGGGAGAGGGAGTAAAGGATCGATTCCAGAAGTTGTTATGCGGGGTTCATGGTCTCCTGTTTAATCCCGTCGATAAAGCTGCTGAACCCGTTCCAGCGTCTCAAAACCATCCAGATTGATGGCTTCCCTGACACCTTGCATTACAAAATCATCATCCGGCAACATTCGATAGTCGCGGCCGGGGGTTCCTAAAATCACATCCAATCCGAGTGGCATTGCCATCGTCAAAAATGCCGACTCCACCCTCACGCCGAGTCGCTGCCCATCGAGCGCATCCTTGGGCAACATCACGGCCAGATTCGACAGGCCGACCAGCGTGTGGATGCCGCTCAGGTCGGCGTCGTTTCCGATGAGTTGGATCGACTCAATCGCACGGCGGGTCTGGCCTTCGGTGTCGGTGGCGATCGGGCATAGCGACACATCGATCATCAGGTCGTCCATCGTCAGGTCGTGACCATCGTTGACGACCCGCAGCGCCATTCGACGGGCGGTGTCGGCGATTTGTTGCGCGGTCTGGTTGGAGACTTCCTCCCCGTTTTCAACCCGCTCGGAGGCCATCAGGACGACCTTCGCCGGCTGGATTTTCAGAACGTCGAGCATGTTCCAGCGCAATTCGGTGACGGAGTTGATGATCGGCTTTCGGCCGCGTGATTTGGCCGGGTCATATGCTTTCAGGCAGGCTTCCTGCACCGAAACATGGGGATAATCAAACGACAAGGGGAGATCCACAACCGCCTGAATCGCCTTGACGACCTCGACGATGAACGCAATGTTTTCCATCGCCGATTCGCCGACGTTGATCGTCAGATAGGCCGCGCCTTTCTGGGCCTGTGAGACGGCCAGCGCCTGAATTCCCTTGATGTCCTGGTTTTCAAGCAGGATTTTGGAGGAGGCGAAGCCGGGGTTGATCCGTTCGCCGATGATGGTGAGTTTCTCGATCATAAGGTGGTTGGCTCCGCCGATTTGTCGGCTCGAAAATGAGTCGTGGGTTGTTGAACAGAGGTTGATTCCAGTGATTCAATGACGTCCGGCAGCACCGAATGGTCCGGGCCGAAAAGCATCAGGTGAACGCCTGCAATGCCGGGGATTTGCCTTGCCTGTTCCACCAGTTCCCTGGCCAGTTGGACCCCCTCGGCCTGACAATCCGATGCCGCCGCCAATCGTCGCAACGCCTCTTCCGGAACCCATGCCCCAGGGATTCGCGGCATGATTTCAAGGGCTTTTTTCGACGTGACCACCGGCACACCGGCGAGGATGAACAACTCCTCATGGAGGCCTTCCTGTCGAACCAGCGACATGAACCTCTGGTCAAACGCCTGCATGTCAAAGATGAGCTGCGTCTGGATGAAATCCGCGCCGGCATCGGCTTTCTGTTTCAGCCGCCGGATCGGCACGTTTGACGGTTCGGTGAACGGGTTGATCGCCGCGCCCAAAAACATTCTGGGCGCATTGGCCACGCGCTCGCCGGTGAAATAGATCGTCCCTTTTTCGCGCAGGTGACGCGCTTCATAGAGCATGATCGCGCCATCCATGTCAAAAACCTGCTTGATTCTCGGCACGCCATGATACGCATCGCCGGTCAGACAAAGCGTGTTGTTGACGCCATTGAGCTGATTGCTCAACAATTCGGCGATGAAGGATGTCTTGGTGTGGTCGCGGCAGGTGGATTGGCAAACCGCCTCGATTCCCATCTCGGCCAGTTTTGCGGCCACCACCGCGGAAGAGAGCGATGGGCGCGCGTTGAGATAGGCCGTGGCGTTGACCGCGTCAAAATGGCCTTGCACATGGGAGGCTTGTTCGATCAATTTTTCCATGCTTGCCCCGCGCGGGGCGCGCAATTCGCAGGTCTTTACAAAATCGCCGCTCTTAAGTCGTTGTTCCAGCTTGGATTGCGTCTGGATGGGCTGTGTCGTCCGGCGGTTGCCCAAATCGAGATATTCCAACGGAGTCCGGCCCACCTTGTCCGCGCCGGAGAGCAGATTCAAATAAGATGAGGTGTTTTGCAGGCTGGCATCGCAGGAGGGGAGCAGATTGGGGCGTTCCAGCGATTGATCGCCCACGGTGCGATGGTGAATCTTCACCCAGACGCACGGCCGGTCGGGATGGACTTCGCACTCTCCGTGCAACGTCCCGCCGCATGGGCCGTTGCGCAGGCCTTTGGGGCAGGTCATCGGACAGACCAGGCCGGTCTGGCTCAGGACACACTGCCCGCACATTCGGCAGTCGAACAGTGTGCCTTTGACCAGCGATTCAACGCGCGCGACCGCTTTGGCGAACATAGGTTATCTCCCCCGAAAGGACCAAAACCCGTCGAACGAATTTCATCCTTAAGCGGCGGCCGGCGCGCCTTCGATCAGGGCAATCGCCCGCTCGACGGCGGTGGCCGCATCGGCCGCGAAACCATCCGCGCCGATCCGGTCGGCGAATTCCTGTGTCACCGGCGCGCCGCCGATCATCACCTTGACACTTGCCAGTCCGGCGTCGCGAATCGCCTGGATCGTCGCCTGCATAGCGGTCATGGTCGTCGTCAGCAGCGCCGACAAACCGACGATCTGCGCCTTGTGTTCCTGCACGGCCGCGACAAATTTCGCGGGGGGCACGTTCGTCCCCAGATCGACCACGCCGATGTTGGCCCCTTTCCACATCAACGCAACCAGATTCTTGCCGATGTCGTGCAGGTCTCCCTGCACCGTGCCGATGACGGCGGTGTATTTGGGCTTGATCCCGGCGCCGACCAGCAGCGGTTCGAGAATGGTCATCGCCTCTTTCATCGCGCGGGCGGCGATCAACATTTCGGGAACAAACGCCTCGTTGTTCTTGAACTTGGTCCCGATGATCGCCATGCCGGGAATCAACCCGTTGTCCAGGACATCGCTTGGGGCGACGCCGGCGTCGATCAACGCCTGCGTCAGCCTTTTGGCCTCGGCGCGATTGCCCTTGGATACCACATCCGACAATGTCTGAAGCTCGGTCATAGGATGCTCCTAAAAACAGTTGGAATGCAAACGATTGTGCAACTCTTGAAGATAATATAAGATATTTGTATCCAAATATCAAACATATTTGTATAATATTTTGCTGTAGTGGATCGATAAAAGACGTAAGTTGTTTTGACAAATAAAGTTGTGATTTAATGTGACCTTTTGGATTTCATTATGAACAACCCACCCAAAACTGCGATAATCGCTTGCGGCGTGCTCGACGCGGAGATCGAGCATTATGCCAAGGGATTGCAAAACATCGTCCATCTGGAATTTTTAAGACAGGGTTTGCACAACGATCCACCCAAGCTGCGAAGCGAATTGCAGGTGGCGATCGATCGTGTTGAGGCACAGGTTCCGCAGGCCGAATACATTGTGTTGGGTTACGGCCTGTGCAGTCGCGGAACTGAAAACGTGACGGCACAACGATGCACGCTGGTCATGACGCGGGCACATGATTGCATCACATTGCTGTTGGGGAGCAAGGAAAAATACGCCGACTATGTCTCACAGCATCCTGGAACCTATTGGTATTCTCCCGGATGGAATAAATATCACACACCGCCGGGCAAAGAGCGCTATGACAAACTTTATAACCAATACATCGAACAATATGGGCAGGACAACGCGGAATTTCTGATGGAAACCGAACAGCATTGGTTCACCACCTACGATCGCGCCACCTATGTCGATCTGGGTGTTGCAGTCACTGAGAACGATCTGTCTTACACCAAAGGGTGCGCTGACTGGTTGAAATGGAACTATGACCGCCAGCATGGCAATCCGGAACTGTTGTGTACGTTATTGAGCGGCCCATGGGATGAGGAGCGTTTCGTTGTCGTCCCGCCGGGGCAGACCATCCGCATGACCTCCGACTCGCGCGTCTGCGAAACATGTAAATTTTCAAAAAAAAGGGAGTGCAACGGCCATGCGTGAGTTGCATATCGACGCCGCGGGTGAACCGCTTCGCGTGGTTGTGGAGGATGAGAATGTCGATCAGCCCCTGACTGAGTTGCTGCGGGGCGCGCGGTTGCCGTTAAATACCCGATGCGGCCAGCGCAGCGCCTGCGATGGGTGTGTGGTGTCGCTGTTGTCGGGCAGTTTGATTCGGCGAAACGGGGATGAAACCATTCATGCCGACGGACAGCCCATCAAGGTTCGCGGGTGCGAATATCGACTTGATCCCAAGGCACGAGGTGTTCGCATCGAGATTTCCCAGCGTTCGCTGCTGGCGTATGAGCCGCAGGTTGTGACCGATTTCAAGATCAACGTCACCGCGGGACGCAATCCGTTGTGCGTCGATCCGCAAAGGCCATTGGGCATTGCGGTGGACATCGGCACCACCACGGTTGCGTTGATGCTGGTCGATCTGGCCAATGGTTCGATTCTTTCCCGTGCCGCGGGGTTTAATCAACAGATGAACCTGGGCGATGATGTGGTGACGCGGATTAATCTTTGCACCGCGGATGCATCCATGGTCTCCCGATTGCAGATGGCGGTATTGGAGGAGACCCTTCGCCCATTGGTGATTGAGGCCCTGACGCTGGCCGGCCGGGAAGAAGCTGAAATCGGCTGTTTTTCCATCGCGGCCAATACGATCATGCTGCATTTGTTCGCGGGGGTTGATCCATCGCCGATGGGAACGGCGCCATTTACGCCGGCGTTCATTGAATACAAACGCTTTGATGCCGATGCCTTGCCGCTGGCCATTGCAAAACAGACCACCATTCATCTGTTGCCCAGCGCCGCGGCCTATGTCGGGGCGGATTTGACCGCCGGTGTGCTGGCCAGCGGGTTGATTTATGATGATGGGCCAAGTTTGCTGGTCGATCTGGGGACCAATGGGGAGATCATCTTAAAGCATGGTGATCGGCTGGTTGGATGCGCCACGGCCGCCGGGCCGGCGTTTGAAGGGGCCAGGCTCGAATGCGGGATGCGTGCCGGTTCCGGCGCGATCGGGCATGTACGTTTCAAATCCGATCCGTTGCATGTTGAAAATGATGTGATTCCCGGCCCGCAAGGCCCAAAGACCAAGCCGGCCGGACTGTGCGGGTCGGCTTATGTGGATATTCTGGCCGAGGGCCGTCGCACCGGTTTGTTGTCACCGGCGGGGCGGTTCCAAACCTCGATTTTGACCGGGGATGCCGCCCGACTGATTGAAACCCGGCCGGGCAATGATATCGCCCTTCGACTGGCCTATGGACAGGCTAAAACTCCGATTGTCATCTCTGAATTGGATATCTCCCGGTTGCTTCAGGCCAAGGCGGCCATTGCCGCCGGCATTTTGACGCTGCTGGGCCGCATGGGAATTGACCCATCGGATGTGAAAACTCTTTATTTGGCCGGCGGGTTCGGTCAGCATGTCATCGCCGCCAATGCCATCGCCAGCGGCCTGTTGCCGGGATTTACTCCTCAGCAAGTCCAGTTTGTCGGCGATACGGCCTTGGCGGGCGCTTATCTTTCCCTGTTGGATGCGACCACGATTGATATCATGTCCGACATCGCCAGGAAGATGGAAATCATTGAGCTGAACCTCGATCCTGGTTTTGAAGATCGGTTTGTCGATCAACTTTCGCTGCCGTGATCTATCTCCAGAACGGAAAAGCAAAAATTTGATACGGCTGTAAATAAAAAATTATTTCACGTCCCGTACAATATTTAATTCATATTTGCGTTATAATTGTGCATCGGTGTCTGTTTGAAGATACACATTGCGCTTAACTCTTGTCTGCCACTAATTTTCGAGTAAATATGGAGTGGCGCACACGCCGATAGACTACTTGGAGAAATAAGGGTGACGACAGCGATGTCGGATTGAATTCCCAAGTTGAAAACATCAGATTAACGGTCCGCGCGACACCCCGACCAAGCGCGGGCCTAGGGGCCTGACTCACCCTCAGGCCCCGTTTTTTTATCAAATTGTTGTTGTGGGAAGGGTCACTTGGGGTAGTCGGGTTGTTGTTGCCAGTCCAGTTCGACGCTGCCGGGGATGCCGTGGTATTCGCGGGGGAAGATGTAATCTTTGCGGAGGGGGTGGCCAACCCAGTCGTCGGCGCACAGGATTCGTCTCAGGTCGGGATGGTTGTCGAAGATGATGCCCAGCAGGTCGAACGCCTCGCGTTCCTGCCAATTGGCGGCGGGCCACAGGTCGCAAACGCTTGGGATGTGCGGGTTGGTGCGGGCGCAAAAGACCTTGATCGCCAGCATGTGTTTTAGATCGAAGCTGAATAAGTCATAGACTACACAGAGTTTATCGTCCGCGACGTAATCCACGCCGGTGAGGGATTGCAGCCAGTTGAGCCGCAATGGTTCGCCGGTCAGATATTGGGCGATGTCGCGCCAGTCTTTGGCATCGATATGGAAACGGGGGTGTTTGTCATTGGGGAATGTCGCCAGGATCGCGGGGCCGAAGCGATCCTGGATGAGGGGGATCATTTGTTGGGGGGTCATGGCGGAGTCCTCACAATGGCCGCCAATATATAGAGATAGCCCTTAATCCTCCAACATCAGGTGTTCGGAGGGGATGACGCGGAAGATTTCCTCGGTACTGGTTTCGCCGCGGGCGACTTTGAGGAGCGCGGCCTGGCGGAGGGTGAGCATTTTTTCGCTGATCGCCTGATTGCGGATATCAGCGGTTGGTTTGCCATCCGAGATCAGATTGCGGATTGGGGTGGTGACGTTGATGACTTCAAAGATGCCTGTTCGGCCTGCGTAGCCGACCTGATTGCAGGTTTCGCAGTGACCAGGGGCGTAGAGGCGTTTGCCTTCATCCCCTTTTAGCCAACCTTTGACTTCATCGAAGGTTTCCAATGCTTCATCGAGTTCAAAGGAGGTTTTGCATTTGGGGCAGAGGGTGCGGGCCAATCGCTGGGCAACGACACCGCGCAGGGAGGTGGCCAGAAAATGCGAATGGACTCCGAGGCTGCGCATCGATTGGATCGCGCCGGCGGCCTGTCCGGAGTGGAGGGTTGCCAGGACAAGTTGGCCGGAATTGGCGGCATGGACGGCGGTGGCGGCGGTTTCGGCGTCGCGGATTTCGCCGATCATGATGACATCGGGGCTTTGGCGAAGCACGCTGCGCAACAATTGTGCGAAACCCAGCTCGATGACCGGATTGACCTGTGATTGGCGCAGGCCAGGCAAGGTGTATTCGACCGGGTCTTCGATGGTGTTGATCTTGCGCTGGCCGTCATTGAGCCGCTGCAAACAGGCGTAGAGTGTTGAGGTTTTGCCCGATCCGGTGGGGCCGGTGATCAGCACCAGCCCGCCGAGGCTGTCCACCATGCCGCTGACCAGATTGAATTGTTCATTGGTCAGGCCGACGCTTTCAAGATTGTAAAGATTTCGCAATCGAGGCAGTAGTCGAATGGCGACATCCTCACCATGCACGGTGGGGATGATGTTGATGCGCAGGTCGGTGGCTTCCTGATCTGAATCGCGATAAATCCAGCGTCCATCGAGCGGTCGTCGCTTTTCGGACACTTCCATGCCGGCGTGAGCCTTCAAATGGGCGACATAGCGACGGCCCAGTTCAGCGGTTGTAATGCTGATGGGGCGGACCAGTCCCAGGGCGCGCACCGAAATGACCGTGCGGTCTTCATCGGCGGCGATGAACAGATCGCTGGCCGAGAGGGTGTTGGCGTGGTCGATCAGCTTCGCGACGGCGTGCTCCACCGTCAGCTTGCTGACATCAAAGGTGGGAGTAGGAGTTGTCGATTCAGTGGTAGCGGTGGTCATTGGGCGGCTCCTTGCAACAGCGCCTTGGCGGAAGATTCATCGTCGGCCAGCGCAACGACGCGGCCGATTTTGAGCAGGTCGAGCACCTGGCGTACCTTGGGGCGAATCGAGTGGACCACCAGCCGTCCGCCGGCGGATTTGAACGATTTATGGCTGTCGATCAGCCACCCGATGGCGGCCGAGTCGATGAAGGCGGTCTTGTCCAGGTCCAGTAATACGCGATGGGTGGCCCAGTTGGCCCCGAGCAGGGCTTCAAAGGGGTTTTTCCCCTCGGCGGTGAAATCGGTGGAGATGATGTTTCCTTCATTGGCCAGGCGGATAAACCCGCCCGGATCGATGGAAAGGAGGCTGAGTTTCATGTGGGCGACCTCAGGTGAAGGTTAGAAGGTCTATCGGTTGTATGTACGGTGACGTTTAATATAGCGGCGCATTCTAGCAATAGTTCAAGAAAATTGCTCAAGATGGGGTATGGAGTGGCCCGATTTATATAGTAGACCCAACACAATTGGTCCACAGAAACATGTCGTGGACTGAAAGTAATCGATACGCCGGGCAAGGAAAATTTGGCAGATGGAACTCTCTTCGGATCTATTCAAGCGGATCATGGGGGAAACACGAGGCCAGGAACAACCGCACGATGAGCGGCGGCGCAGGCCGCGCATCAATGGTTGTTCGGATGTGGTCATCTACCCCATGAAGGGGGAGAAGATCGAGCCGTCGATGCCGGTGGGGGTGCGCGACATCTCGGTGATGGGTGTTTGCATCCTGCAATATCGGTTGCTGGAAAATAACCAGAAATTTATCCTGGAATTGAAGACGCAGGATGAGCAGACAGTGCGAATTCTGTGCGTGGTGAAGTATTGGCGCAAGGTCAATGAGGATTTGAACGCCATGGGGGCGATCTTTGAATCGATGTGGACGGGGGCGGTTGAGCCGGGTGCGATGGAAGAGGCGGCGTAGGACGCAAAACGCGAAATCGGTGCATCTGTGGCATCGACAGGGGGTGGAGGATGCGTAGAATGTCAAACCTTTAATTGGTATTGGCATGCGCGTCCGTTTGAGCAAGACATTTCATTTTGAGGCCGCCCACGATCTACCGACGTTTCCGCCGGGACATAAATGTCGTCGATTGCATGGGCATTCGTTTCGGTTTGACGTGGTGGTGGAAGGGGAGGTTGATCCGGCCAGCGGGTATTTGATCGACTATGGGGACATCTCAAAGGTGGTTGAGCCGCTGGTGAAACGGCTGGATCATTATTATCTGAATGAAATCGAAGGGTTGTCGAACCCCACCAGTGAAAACCTCGCCAAATGGATTTGGGATGGGGTCAAACCGTTGTTGCCACAATTGAGCAAGGTGATTGTCCATGAGACTTGCTCATCGTCGTGTGAATACTGTGGTGGCAATTAAAAATTTCATGAATTGCCAATAATTACCACTGTAACTCCTGCTATATCAGTAGCTTGTGATTATCTCGTATTCTATTTGACAAGTTTTGGAAGATATTGAATAATATCTTTCATGGTTGCAGAAGCGGCTGTTAAACGGGTGGAGCGCAAGGAAGTTGAGGCGCTGGTTCGAGAGGTTTTGACCCAGCGTTTGCGGGGTCAGATCAATCCGCCGGCGGTTCGGGAACAGCGCGCCAGTTATCAGCAGGCGGGCGGGCCTGCCCTGAGCGAGTCGAAGGGGCCGCCGCATCCTTTGGTGGTGAATGTGTCGGCTCGGCACATGCATGTGACGCCGGAAGCGGTGGAGATTTTGTTTGGGGCGGGGTCGAAGCTGACGAAGATGAAGGATCTGTATCAGCAGGGGGAATTCGCTTCAGAACAGTTGGTGACGGTCATCGGGCCGCGGCAGCGGATCATTCCCAACGTGCGCATTCTGGGGCCGACGCGAAACATCACTCAGATTGAATTGAGCTATACGGATGGGGTGTATCTGGGGCTTGATCTGCCGTTGCGGACCAGCGGGGAGATCGAAGGGACGGCCGGCTGTACGGTTTTGGGGCCAAAGGGGGCTTTGACGCTCAGCAAGGGTGTGATTCGCGCGGCGAGGCATGTTCACATGTCCACCGAGGACATGGCGTATTATGGCGTCAAGGATGGGGATCACATGAAGCTGCGGATTGACGGGCCGTGTGGGGTGACGTTTGACAATCTGAGAGTGCGGTATCACCCGAAGGTGGTGCTGGAAGTGCATATAGATACGGATGAAGGTAATGCGTGCGACCTGGAGTCGGCGACGCATATGGAACTGGTGAAGTAATTTTCGCCGGAGGCGGTTGCCTCCTGGCAATTGAAAGGAAAGGTTTATGGCCAACGGAGAAGCATTGGGACTGCTGGAATGCAAAGGGCTGGTCGCCTTGATGGAAGGGACCGACGCGATGCTGAAGGCGGCGAACGTGGAAATGATGGGCTGGGACAAGGCCGGCAGCGGCATGGTCACGGCGTTTGTGAAGGGTGACGTGGCGGCGGTGAAGGCGGCGGTGGATGCCGGCGCCGAGGCGGCCGGCCGCGTCGGGACGGTGGTCAGCGTGCATGTGATCGCGCGTCCGCACGATGAATTGGGCGGAATGATGCCCAAGAAGAAGGGTGCGGCGGCGGTTGCGGCCGTGAAGAAGTAAAAATCGAACCACACAAAAACAAAGGAACAAGTCATGGCAGATAGCAATGGATCATCGGGCAGCGCGTTGGGGTTGATCGAGACCAAGGGTTGGGTGGGATTGGTTGAGGCGACCGATGCGATGGTGAAGGCGGCCAATGTGGAGATCGTGAAGACGATCCAGATCGGCGGAGCCTTTGTGACGACCATCGTTCGCGGCGACGTGGGGAGCGTGAAGGCGGCGGTGGATGCCGGCGCCGAGGCGGCCGGCCGCGTGGGCGAACTGGTGGCTTCGCATGTGATCGCGCGGCCGCATGGTGATTTGCTGGCCGGATTCGGTGCCGGCGCGGGTGGAAGCTCGCTGTAGGGTTCGCACCGGCGTTGTTAAGACTCCGGTGAGACTGTGGAAGACATCGGCAGGCCGCCAATGCAGATACTTGTCGCCAATCTCGGCAGCACCAGCTTCAAGTTCAGGTTGCTGGACATGGAGCAAAACGGGCAGGAAATCGCCCGTGGCGCGTATGAGCGCATTGGTCAGGCGGGATCGGCGTATAAGACGCATGGCGACGTGATCGATGTGATCCTCAAGGAACTGAAGCGAACACCCGATGCGATCGGGTTCAAGGCGGTGCATGGTGGGCCGATCAGCGGCGCGGTGCGCGTGACCGATGAGGTGCTGGCGATTCAGGAGCGTTTTTCGGATGCGGCGCCGGCGCACAACCCGCCGTATGTCGCGGCGATGCGGGCGTTGCGGGACAAGCTGCCGAAGGTGCCGCAGGTGGCCTGTTTTGAAACCGCGTATCACCAGACGATCCCGTTGGCCAGGCAGGTGTATGCGATTCCGCACGAATGGACCGAGAAGCTGGGCATCCGGCGATACGGTTTTCACGGCGCATCCCATCGGTACATCGCGACCCGCGTGCCGGAGATCGTCGGAAAAGAAAACAGCCGGCGGATCATCAGTTGCCACCTGGGCGGATCGTGTTCGATCAACGCCATCGAGAATGGCAAAAGCGTCGCCAATTCGTTTGGGATGACGGCGCAGTCTGGCGTTCCGCACAACAACCGCGTGGGCGATTTTGACGCCTTCGCGATCCGTACGCTGATGAGCCACGGCGTGAGTCTGGATGAGATTTTTCGCCGGTTGTCCAAGGAAGGTGGAATGCTGGGTCTCAGCGGTGTCTCGGCCGACATGCGGGACATTGAAAAGGCGGCCCACGAAGGCAACGAACAGGCGAAGTTGGCGATCGATGCGTTTGTCGAGTCGATCCGCCATTTTGTCGGGGCGTACCTGGTGGTGCTGGGGGGATGCGATGTGCTGGTCTTCACCGGCGGCATCGGCGAGAACGGCGGCGGCATCCGCGAGGCGGTTTGCCGGAACATGCAATGGGCCGGTATCGAGCTGGATTTGCAGAAAAATCAGGTTCGCGGCAAGGAAACGAAAATCAGCAAGGTCGAGAGCGGCACGGAAATATGGATCGTGCCGACCAATGAAGAATTGATTGTGGCCCGTCTGACCGAGGCGGTTTTGACGGCCAATTGACAACAAACCAACAAGTGCAAAGGAGCAATCATGGCAAATGGTGAAGCAATCGGATTGATCGAGACCAAGGGCATCGTGGCGGCGGTGGAGGCGTGTGATGCGGCATTGAAGGCCGCGAATGTCTCCTTCGTCGAACAGCACAAGGTCGGCAGCGGCCTGGTGGCGATCACGCTGCGGGGCGATGTGGCGGCGGTGCGGGCGGCGGTGGATGCCGGCGCCGAGGCGGCCGGCCGCGTGGGCGAGGTGGTGTCGGTGCATGTCATCGCGCGCCCGCACAACGATGTCTCGAAGATGGGTTGATGTTTTCGCCGACGGAGCGCAACCATGTTTCTGGCGAAAGTGACCGGCCATGTCGTGGCGACACAGAAGGACAAGACGCTTAACGGCCAAAAGCTGTTTGTCGTCGAGCCGCTGAACGTCAAATACGACCAGTCGACCAATCAGCCGGCCTCCCTGGGCCATACCAACCGCGCTATCGTGGCGATTGACGCGGTGGGGTGCGGCGAGGGGCAGTTGGTGCTGGTGGTGCAGGGGAGCAGCGCCCGCATGACCGAGCAGACGAAAAATCTGCCGGCCGACGCGGTCATCGTCGGGATCGTGGACAGCGCCCAATACGCGGGCAAGAGTTTGGATTTGCAGCAATAAACCGCCAACGCGACAGGTAACAGGCGATGAATCAGGCAATTGTTGAAGATGTGGTATCCGAGGTGATGCGTCGGCTGGGAGGGAATGGCGCGGCTCGTTCGCACGGCGCGGGTTCGTCGGGATCCGCCGCCAAACAGGAGTCGGCGGGACTTTCCCATCGGCCCAACATGCCCGATGGGGAATATGGCATTTTCAGCAAGGTGGATGATGCGGTGTCGGCGGCGGCCGAGTCGCACAAGAAGCTGGTCAAGCTGTCGATGGATGACCGGGACGCCATCGTCAAGCTGATCAAATCAACCGCCAAACAGCACGCCAAGGCATGGGGCGAGATCGAGCTACAGGAGACCAAGATCGGTCGGCTGGATCACAAGATCGAAAAATTGCAGATTCTGGAACTGGTGCCGGGCGTTGAATTTTTGCGCACCGGCGCCACCGGCGGCAGCAACGGGGTGTGTCTTGAAGATTACGCCCCCTTTGGCGTGATCGGCATCATCACGCCGGTGACGCACAGCGTGCCGACGCTGTCGGCCAACGCGATCAACATGATCGCATCGGGCAATTCGATCGTCGCCAATCCGCATCCGAGTGGAACCAATTGCGCCGCTATCGCGGTGCGCGAATACAACCGCCTGATCGCGGCCAAATATGGGATCGAACACCTGATCAGTTGCATTGTGCCGCCGACGTTGGAGTCGGCCGAGGCGATTTTTCAGCATCGCGGGATTCCGCTTCTGGTGGTGACCGGCGGCCCGGCGGTGGCGCGGGCGGCGTTGGCGGCCAAGAAACGGGCGATTGTGGCCGGGCCGGGCAATCCGCCGGTGATTGTGGATGAAACCGCCTGCCTGGTGAACGCGGCCGCCTCCATTGTCAAAGGTGGCGCGTATGACAACAACCTGTTGTGCATCGGAGAAAAGGAGGTCTTCTGCGTCAGCAGCGTCTTTGGCGAGCTGATGAACCAGATGACCCGCAGCGGCGGATATGTTCTCAACAGTCAGCAGATCGAGGCGCTGACCAAGGCGGCCTTCACCAAGGGTGATGATGGCAAGCCGCATGTGAACAAACAGTTTGTGGGCAAGGATGCGGCCGTGCTGGCGCGGGCCATCGGTTTGGATGTGCCACCGACGACGCAACTGCTGGTGGGGGAGACCGATGCGGATCATGCGTTTGTGCAGGAAGAACAGATGATGCCGTTCATCCCGTTCGTCCGCGTGCGGGATGTGAACGAGGCGATGGACCGTGCGTTACAGGCGGAACATGGGTTCAGGCACACCGCATTGATGCACTCGCGCGACATGGATCGGGTGAGCAAATTCGGCCGGTTGGCCAACACGACGCTGTATGTCGTCAACGGGGCGAGCATGGCGGGGCTGGGGCTGGGTGGTCAGGGTTATTTGAGCTACAGCATCGCCACGCCGACAGGGGAAGGGATTACCACGCCGCTGACTTTTACGCGCTATCGGCGGACGATGGTGACCGGCGCGATGCGGATGATTTGATTGTGTTTTTGGGCAACGCCCACGGCACGGGAAACGAATGCAACTGGGCAAAGTCATTGGTCACGCCACCGCCACATTGAAACACCCATCGATGGTGGGGTGGCGGCTGGTGATCGTGCAGTTGCTGGGGGTTGAAAAACAGCCCGAAGGGGACCCGGTGATCGCGGTGGACAAACTGGGATCGGCAACGGGCCAGGTGGTGGTACTCAACTGCGACGGCAAGGCGGCGCGGGAGCTGGTGGGGGATGATAAAAGCCCCGTGCG
The DNA here is from genome assembly GCA_020847545.1 of Phycisphaerales bacterium. GTDB lineage: Bacteria > Planctomycetota > Phycisphaerae > Tepidisphaerales > Tepidisphaeraceae > JADYZN01. The sequence continues at coordinate 47,031 of JADLBV010000022.1, read as the reverse complement.
GTGGTTTGTCATCGCGATCGTGGATGAAATCGGCAAGTGATGATTTATACGGCCCGACAGCTCGATGATCTTTGGAAAGCCGCGGGCGGCACGGGGCAGATTGTGCTGCCGTTTCGCGCCCGATTGACGCCGTTGGCGGCCGACTGGATCAAGGAAAAACGGATTACGCTTGAATACAGCGACGGAAAGACATCGTCGGCCGGTGATGGTGGGGCGGTTTCGTGCTGTGATGGCCCTGTGAAGACTTGCAGCGCCTGTGCGTCCAAGACGGCCACGGCCAGCAATACGTTTTTGTGGTGGTGCGATGGGCCATGCGGGACGGCCAAGGCCGCGTTGATGGCCGTGGGGCGCGAATCGAGTTTGGCGGAGTTGGATAAACCGGCCGATGTGCGGCAATTGCCGACCGTGGTGAAGCATTTGTCGGCGCAGGTCAAAGCCGGCCACGCGGCCGGTGGGATATTGATGGTTCAATCGGCCGCCGGGGCGCTGGTTTTAGCCAATCGCTGCCCATCGTTGCGGGCGATTGTGGGAACCTGTTTGCAAACGGTGGAGCAGGGGATCGCACAGGTGGCGGCCAACGTGCTGGTGATCGAGTATCCGTATCAGACCCTGCAACAGATTCGCAATCTGTTGTCGCGGTTTGTGCGAGCCAACAGACAGGTTTCCGATGAATTGAATCGGCAGCTTGGGGAGCTGGCATCATGCGGATAGGGAAGGTGGTCGGCCGGGTGACATTGACCAGCGCGTATGAAACGCTGGCGGGTGGGCGGTTTTTGATTGTGGATGTGCAGGATCGATTTTCGCTGGCGGGGCAGAAACGAAAATCGGGCGAATCGTTGGTGGTTTACGACAACCTGGGCGCGGGCAACGGCGATTTGATCGCCTTCAGCGAAAGCCGCGAGGCGTGCATGCCGTTCTACCCGGAAAAGCGTGTCCCGCTTGATGCGTACAACGCGGCGATTCTGGACCATGCCTCGGTGGAGATTGATGTGGCGGGTTTATAAACCCCGCCATTGATGGAAGGTCAGGTGATTTATGGCATACGTTAAAGCGGGCAGCACCAACCATCGCGTCAGCGAGTGGAAATTAAAGGATTTGATGTGCGACATCGGCCGGCGCATCTGGCTCAAAGGGTTTTGCGCGGGCAACGAGGGGAATCATTCGTACCGATTGGGCGAAAACCGCATCATCTGCACGCCCACCGGCATCAGCAAGGGAAATCTCAAGCCCGATGATCTTTGCATCGTGGACCTCGAAGGCAAGCAGATTTCCGGCACGCGCAAGCGCACCAGCGAAATCCGGCTGCATCTGGCCGTCTACAAGGAACGACCCGATGTGAAGGCGGTCATTCACAGCCATCCACCCCATGCAACGGCGTTCGCGGTGGCGGGGGTGGATCTGCCCACCTGCATTCATCCTGAGGCCGAAATTTTTCTGGGAACGGTCAAGACCGCCAAATATGTCACACCGGGTGACAAGCGACTGGGTGAATCGATCACGCCCTTTATCAAAGATTCCAACACGATCCTGCTGGGGAATCATGGTGTGATCTGTTACGACGCCGATCTGGAACAGGCGTATTACAAGCTCGAAATCGTCGATGCTTATGCCCGCATTTTGCTGCTGGCCAAACAGGTGGGGAACATCCGTCCGCTGGCGGCCGATGAGATGAAGGAATTGCTGGAACTCAAGGGTCGAATCGGCCTGAGCGATTCGCGCATCACCAACGGGCTGGACAAGATGACCTGCAACACCGATTTCCTGTCGCGTGTCGGCGGAGAGGTCGCCACCAAGGGGTTGATGGTCAGCGGAAGCGGCGTCGCTCCCGTGCCGCAGGGACAGTCTGGGCAACCCTCATCGCCGCTGGCCAGTGCGATTTCGTCGATGGTCCCCCAGCAGTATTCAGAGGCGGATATCGAACAGCTTGTGCAGACCATCACCGACCAGATCATGGCGACGGTGGGATAATTTTTAGTCATTGAAGGATTGATCAATCATGAAAGTCAGCATCATCGGTGGCGGCGGACGAGTCGGCTCAAACGCGGCGTTCGCCATGCAATGCGCCGGCATCATCTCCGAAATGCACCTGCTGGACGCCAACGAACAGATGGCGGCGGGGGAGGCGCTGGACCTGCTTCATGGCGCCAGCGTCGCCGGCGATCAGACCATCTACGCCGGCAATTATGACCGGTGCGCCGACAGCGACGTGATCGTCATCACCGCCGGCCTGCGGCGAAAGCCCGATGAATCGCGGCTGGATCTGATCAACCGCAACGTCTCGCTGTTCAAACAGATTCTCGATTCGATCAAGACCGCGGGGTTGAAAAAGGATGCCATCGTCTTTGTCGTCTCCAACCCGGTGGACATCCTCACCCGGCTGGCCATCGACCATCTGAAACTGGACCCCAACAAGGTTATTGGTTTGGGGACGCAGTTGGACACGGCCCGTTTCCGTTCGTTGATCGCACTGGAGACCGGCCTGCCCCCCACGCAGATCAAGGCGTTGATCCTGGGCGAACATGGGGACAGCATGGTCCCCATCTGGTCCAGCGCCACCGCGGCGGGTGTTTCGCTGGTCAAGCTGCCCAACTTCGGCGCCAATGTGCAGCAGCGCATCTTTGAACGGACCAAGACCAGCGGCGCCGAGGCGATCAAACTCAAGGGTGGCGCCGGCTGGGCGGTTGGTTTGACCATCGCCGAGGTCGTTCACGCCATCGCCTTGAATCAATCCAAGGTGATGCCGGTTTCATCGCAGTTGACCGGCGAATATGGCATCCGTGGAACCTGCACCAGCCTGCCCACCATGATCAATCGATCCGGCGTCGTGAGGCGATACGAGGTGGAATTGTGGCCCCGTGAGGCGGCCTCGCTGGTTTCGGGGGCCAAGCAACTGGATGCCACTTACGCACAGGTTCAGAAGTAAACAGGAGTTGTCATCATGATAAAATCACTCGATCAGAAAATCGCAAACATTCGCGCCAATCCTTCGGGCGCCAAGGATTTCATCCTCGCCGATGCCAAGGATGCCGACATGGCGGCCGGTCTGGCCGCGCCGGGCATTGATGCTTTGACGCGAAAGGTGCGGTCGCTGGCCGAATTTCGTGACCAGATGCGTCAGGTCACCCGACAGGGGCTGGTTGACATCATGCTGATGTCGGCCAGTTCGAGCGAGATGCTGACCATCCATGAAAGACTGTTTGAAAATTCGCACATCACCCCCGCGTGCCGTGCCAATGACACCACCGACATTCACCTGATGGCCGGCGGAACCTACCCGACCTCCCCATCGCGTCCATTCCGTACCGCCACCATCGAGCAGATTCAGAGCGGGCGGGTCAATCCCACCCCCGAACAGCGCCGATTGGGCGCCAATCTGGGTCTTTATTCGATCACACCCAACAACAACATCGAATTCGACTATCCCACCCTCGAGGCGTACAAGGAATTTCGCATTGAGGCGGAGCAGAAGGGATTTCGACATTTTCTCGAAGTCTTTGATCCCAACGCCTGCGGAACCGCCTGCCCGGCCGATCTGGGGCGGTTCATCAACGACCTGATCGTCCGTCTGCTGGCGGGCGTTCCCAGTTCCGGCCGGCCGGTCTTCCTCAAGATCGCCTATCACGGCCCCAAGGCGATGGAAGAACTGGTCAATTATGATCCACTGCTGATTCCGGGCATTCTGGGTGGTTCCAGTGGAACGACTTACGATGCCTTTAAGTTGTTGGAAGAGGCCAAAAAATATGGTGCGCGGGCGGCGTTGTATGGGCGTAAAATCAACAACAGCGAACATCAACTGACCTTTATCAAATACCTGCGGGCGATTGCCGATGCGCAGATCACGGCCGAGGAGGCCGTCAAGGCGTATCATGGCGAGTTGGAAAAGCTCAAAATCCCGCCGTATCGCCCTCTGAAGGATGACATGCAGCTCACCGACACCGCCACCAGTTACAGCGGCGGCGGCAGCACCGTTTCCTTGTCGGGCGCGACAAAACCCGCGCAAAAGACCGCCACCGCCGTCATTGCCCAACCGGCGGCATTGCCCAAAAAATCGGATGGTTCCGCTGATTTTTCAAAAATGACCCCGGCCCAGAAAGTCGCCTATTCCCGCCAGCGCATCCGCGCTGATCTTTCGCGCAGCGGAGCGTGAGCGGAATTGCGTTATTCAATAGATGCTCATCCCCGAACGTCAATCCCGCCTGCAAGAGCTGCTATCCCGCAGGGGGATGGCCAATTTGGAGCTGCTGGCGGGTGAGTTGAACGTCTCGCAATCGACCATCCGCCGCGACATCGACGCGATGGTTCAACGCGGCCTTGTGACGCGCACCCACGGCGGCGTCATCTGGGTGGGGGAGCGCATCACTTCGGGCACGCGCCCCTACGCCTTTGACCAGCGCATGGGATATCAGCTTGATGTCAAACGACAAATCGCCCGCGCCGCCGCCCAGTTGATCCAACCGGGCGAAACCGTCCTGATCGACGGCGGCACCACCACCTTTTATCTCGCCCAGGAACTGGTTGGCATTCCATTGCAGATCGTCACCAATTCATTGCCGATCGCCAATCTGTTTCTCAATGATGAAAATGTCGAGCTGGTCTTGACCGGCGGGATCGCCTATCCGCGCTATGGTGTGCTGCTTGGTCCCATCCTTGAAAACGTGCTGGCGACCGTTCATGTCAAACGCATGTTTTTTTCGGTCGCGGGGATTCATGAAGGTTCGCTTTACAACCAGAACATGCTGCTGGTGCAGGCCGAGAAGACCATGATGCGCCAAACGCAGCAGGCCATTTTGTTGGCAGACTCGAGCAAATTTGGCCAGCAGGCCCTCGCACGGCTGTGCAATCTGGGAGAGATTCACACGGTCGTCAGCGACTGTGGTCTTGAAGCCGCGCATCAGGAGCAGACCCGCGCCGCCGGCTGCCAGTTGATTCTGGCCGACCCGGCCGCTTCCACTTCCGCCGCTGCCAAGGGATAATGGCGATGCCATGAATCCACCCAATCCCAAAGTCGATGGTTACATCCGAAAAAATAAAAAATGGCAGGCGCATTTACAGGCCTTGAGATCGATCCTTCTGGATACACCGTTGATCGAAGAGATCAAATGGCGCGTTCCCTGTTACACCTTTGAATCCAACAATGTCGCCCTGCTGGGGGCGTTGAAGGACAATTGCGTCATCACTTTCGTCAAAGGGGCGTTGCTCAAAGACCCCGCTCGAATTCTCGTCAAACCGGGTGAAAACACGCGCTCGGCCCGCATGATCCGATTCACCGACGTTGAGCAAATCCACTTACATCAATCAGACATCAAAGCCTATGTGGCCCAGGCGATCAAGCTCGAAAAAGCCGGCCGGAAATTTGATTTTCAAAACAGCCCCCCGATGGCCATCCCACCCGAATTCCAATCCAAACTGGATCAACTCCCCGCATTGAAAACCGCATTTTTCACCCTCACCCCCGGCCGACAGCGCGCGTATCTCCTCCATTTCTCCACCGCCAAACAGTCCAAAACCCGAACCGCGCGGGTCGAGAAATGGATGCCACAAATATTGGATAACAAGGGCCTGGACGATTAATTGGGTGGGGTTCTTCCCCATCATATTCATTTACCCCGCCCGTCCGTGAAACCGTGTCCCCGCCCCCGGTTCGATATCCGGAATGTGAACCTCCTTGCCTTCCATCATTTGCCGATAGAGCGATCGGTACTGTTCCAAAAACCGGCTGGTTGAAAAATATTCAAACGCCTCCACCCGGGCGCGATCGGACAACTCCCATTGCAATCCTGAATCGTATCGCAATGACATCACCCTTTGGGCCAACATGCGGGCCGTGGCTTTGGGGGTCATCAGCGCGTTGTGATGGTCCTCCAGCAGTTCGCCGCTGGTGTAGGTGACGGTTGAAACAATTGGCAATCCCGCCGCCATCCCCATCGCCAGGGGCAATGTCGGCTGCGCTCCCCGGGCGGTGTACAAGAGTAAATCCGCCGCCGGCAGCAATTTTTCAAAATCCATCGGCCGTCCCAATGTCCGCTCGGCCAGACGGATCATCTCACCCTGTTTCAAACTCCTTGCGAATCGCGCCAATTTTCCGCTCTTCCCACCTCGTCCCCATGCCAGCAGCTTGTAGCTCCGGTCCAACACGTTCAGAATTCCGCTCGCCCAGACCGCCAGCTCATGATTGGCCGGCGGGGTGGATTCACCCACCGCCAGCATGACATAATCTTCATCCGTAAAACCAAGCTCCCGCCGCAAACCCGCATCGCGCCGGCTTGCAATCGCGCCAAAATCGACCGCCGGCCGGATCATATGACAGCGTTGCAGTGCCATCCCCCGTTCCACGCAAATCCGCCGGGCCGTCGCGGTCGAGGCCACCACCTGCACATCCCGATAGGCCATCACCGCCCGCAACCATCGTGTCATCCCCCGTCCTGGCGGCACATCCATGCTGACCACCATCGGCACACCCGCCCCGATGCCCGCCGCCAATCCCACCCCATCCCACACATGCACCAAATCCATTTGCCCCGCCCGACGGCGCATCATCCGCGCCGCCGCCAACCATGACCGGCATGATTCCCCACTTCCAATCCGCACCACCTCCGACTCAAATCCCTCCCCCAACCCCCGCGCCAGCGCCATCACCCCGCGCTGTTGCTCAAACGAAGCCTCCCGACCCATCAGATGCACAATCCGTATCATCAATCCAACCCCAGATAGAAATCGAAAATCAAAAATCAAAAATCAAAAATTCCCTCACTCGCACAACCCATACCGCCGCAGCGCCGCACTCACCCCGTGATCGTTGTTCGACGGCGCCACCCAATCCGCCACCTCCTTCACCACCGCCGCCGCGTTGTCCATCGCCACCGCAACGCCGGCCGACTGGAGCATCCCCACATCGTTGGGCGCATCGCCGATCGCCATCACATGCTCCATCGACACGCGATAATGCCGGGCCACCTTCTCCAATGCCACCGCCTTGGAGACCCGTTTGTCCATGATCTGCAACATATGATCATCGGTCTGCACAAACGTGAATTGCTCGCCAAACCGCTGCGACAACATCGGCTCCAACCTGCCGATCACCCTCGGTTCGCCCAACAACAGCAATTTGGTGATCGGCTGGGTGCAGATCTCCTCAATCGGGGCCACCACATCCGGCTTAAAGAGTTTGCCGGTCTCGGTGTTGAACTGATCGTCCAATCGGTCGGTGTACCAGCGGTCCATGATCTCGCAGGTGACCAGAACCTCCTCATACATGTCCCGCGAGACTTCGATCATCTGCCGTACCAGCCGGCAATTCATCGGGCGATGAAAAATCGCCTTATGGCCCGGCTCATCCCAGATCAATGCCCCGTTGTAATTGATCTGCCAGGTGTCCAAACCCAATGATTGATAGATGTGCCGGACCGACCGTGGCGGCCGGGCTGAAGCGATTACCAGTTTGACGCCGCGCTGTGGCAACTTCGCCAATGCCTCGGCCGTCTGTTTTGTCACCTGTTTGGTGTCATTCAACAATGTCCCATCCAGATCCACCGCCACAAGATGAATCACCGGTGTATGAGCCGAAATGGGCTTTACTGAAGTCATGCGCGACGACAAAGACATGCCAATCCAATTCTTCCGTAAAAACGAATCCGGCCATCCCTGACCAGGCCCCATAACATACCCTCAGACCCCACCCTACGCGAGATGTGGATTTTTCGATTGGCCTTTTCAACTCAACATATTGTATCTGATACATATTGAGGTAGAGGAAGGGGATCGTATGCAGCGGCCGGTGATGAATCCCGATTTTGCGCCCGATCCCATTGCCCCCGCGCCACGGCGGCAATGGGGGTTGATGACCCGGCGACTGTTTCGTCGCACCTGGGCGTTGTTGTCGATGGATGTTATCCCTCGCAGGCGAAAACACTTACGAGCCGAAGAAGGCACATTGGCCGGCCGGGTGTTTCGAGGGGTTCTTTATCGGTTGGCATTTGTGCAGTTGTGCATCGGGCTGTTGGTGGGGTTGTCGGTGGCGATCACCACCCATCCGCCGCATGTCCAGGCCGGATTGACGCCACAGGATTTGGGGATTTATTACGAACCGGTGACAATGCTCAGCGAGGATCAGACCCGAATTGAAGGGGTTCTGGTCCCGGCATTGGATGCCCGCAAGGTTTTGGAACAAAAAGACAAAATCTTGCGAAAGCGCTTCCCGGCCGTGGTTTTGGCGCATGATCTGGGCGGATCGAGCGAACAGATGCTGCCGCTGGTCAAACCCCTGCACGATGCCGGCATGGTGGTGCTGGTATTGGACTTGCGAGGTTGCGGCAACAGCGCGGCCGGCGGGCAGACATTTGGCCTCAATGAATCCAAGGATGTTCTGGCGGGGGTGCAGATGTTACGCAGACGCTCTTACATCGACCCCGACCGCATCGCGATCATCGGCACGGGCACGGGTGCCAACGCCGCCTTGCTGGCGGCACAACAAGACCCGGCCATCGCGGCGTTGGTGCTGGACCGCCCGATCTGCGATCCAAAAAAGGTGATGGATCGGTTTATCCCCCGATCGGCCGCGTTAAAATTTCTGCAACCCCTTTATCAATGGGCATTTGAGGTTGCTTATGGGGTGAATCTTGAAGATTTAAGGGCGGATAGTTTTTCTGATGTCTATAATAAGGGGAAATCTCTAACCTTTGTTAATTCAGAGACTTACAGCATTTTCAGTCGAGATTTGACGATCGAGCAGGTCTGTTTATTTTTGCAACGGCATTTGGATGACAACTTTCATCCCTCTATTGGGTCTAATACACTATAGTAGTGGATTAGGGGTCCGGTTTCGGGGGTGGACGGGCCGATAAAGAGGTCATCATGAGAAACAAAATTGCCGTTCGCCGATTGTCTTTGGCCGTGGTTGCCGCCTTGCCGGCGGTCTTTTTGCCCGGCGTGTCCCAGGCCCAGTTTCGCAACTCCAATCAGGATGGGCGGGCATTGGATGCCAACAATCGCGTGGGGTCGGGTGGATACAACGAAGGGCGGGACATAGACCAGCCCAGCGGCAACCAGATCGTGACCGGCAACGTGACGGCCGGCCGGGAATTTCGCGGGCCGGTTCCCTATAGCGATCCCAATACATTTGCCGGGCCGAGCGGATCGGGTATCACCGATCGGTTTATCCGCGGCTCAAGCGGCGCGCCTGAATATTCAACCCAGGTGGACATGAACCAGCCGAGGCCGTTTTATGGCAATCGGACGATCACGCCACCGCCGGGATATGTGCAGACTTCCAACGGAACCTACGCGCCGGCGCCGCTGGTGAATGATGCGACGGCGGGACATCCACCTGTGGGGACGGTGAACAATCAAACCATGTCCGGCCCGCCGATGCCGGGCGAAATGATTTTGCCTTCACCCGGAGCGGATGCGAATTCGATTTTGACCGCGTCGCCGTTGTATGGGATTCGCCAATGGGATGTGAACAATCCCAGCGATGCCTATTTCTTGAATAATTACACGAGCATGGGCAATCAGGGGCGCGGGCCGCTTGATGCGCAGACGCTGGAGCGGTATCGTCAGGAGCTGCGCAATTCCGGCAATCAGCCGCCGACTGATGAGAATGCCAATCCCAATCAGTTGAACAACCCCGCGATGAATGTGCCGCAGACGCCTGAAAATCAGGCGCTGGACAGCAGTGTCAACCGCGGCCAGATCGGGGGCAATCCGGATCAGGCGGGCAATCTCGGCACGGACCAGAGCCTGCGCAATCGGTTGTTGGTTCCTCCCACGCAACAGAGCCAGCAGTTTGCGGAGATGCACAATCGGTATGATCGGTTCAAGGATGAAAAATCCAAAACCGATGCGGAATATAACCGGGAATATCAGGCACAACTCCGTCAGAAAAAGGCGCAGGAAGAAGCCAACGCGAATCAGTCCGGCCAGCCAAGCCAGCCGAATCAACCGAATCAGCCAGTTCTCCCAAATCAGCCCGCACAACCCGGTCAGCCGGGTCAGGTGGCGACCCCCGGCCAGCCCACAACCCCGCCGCAACAGCCGACAACGCCATCGGATAACTCGGAAAATAAGGAAGCGCAGGCCGACAAAGGCCAGCCCGAAAAGCCCGAACCGATCAAGGTGGACACGCTGGCAAACGGCGTACAGGCCAAGGGTTTGGCGGATGTATTGCGCAAGGCCGAAGAGTTGATGAAAGAGGGGAAATTCGCATCGGCGCTGGATCAGTATGACATCGCCCAGCAGATCGCCCCCAACAATCCGCTGATCGTTCTGGGCCGTGCGCATGCGGAACTGGGCGCCGGCTATTATGCCCGCGCCGAGTCACACATCCGCGAAGCCGTGACCAAAGACCCGGCCGTTCTGGTGGGTCAATATGACCTGAAGGCATTCATTGGTGCCGACCGGTTGACGGATGTCGTCAAGGAATTGAAAAACATCTCGGTCAACGAGCAGAATCAAACCACGCCGGTCTTTTTGCTGGCCTACATCGCCTACAACACCGGCAACGAGCGTCAGGCGGCCGCCTGGCTCGACTTGGCCGAAAAACGCGCCGGCCGGACGGATGGCGTTTACCGCGCCATACGTGAACTCTGGAAACTCCCCACCGCCCAAACCGAGCCTGCGGAATCGCCACAGGGGGAGATGAATAAGTAACGCATTGTACAGCCATTGCTTGGTTGGTTCGGTTGGTTATCGACTAGATCATGCCGTCGCATGGATCGGGCGGTCTGCCTTCAAGCCGATCGAGATGTTCCCACCGCAGTGTGGGTTTGGGCAGACCGGTTGGGATCGGAACCGACGGCCATCCAAACCAACTGCGGAAGGTATGATAGGCCGGTGATGTGACAATCGGAAAGCGGTCAAACACCTCCCGCCATTGTGAGAATAAATTGAATGTTGCGGGTTCAGGTTGAATGCCGAAATCCCACGCCGAACAGATTCGATGAATGTAGTCCGCTTTCGCCTCAGCGGATTCAAGCTCGCTCGGCGGTCGATCCAAATCGGGATAGACGCTATGGTCGATGGGCGTACTCATGGTTTGCAGAATATCTCCTTGAACCAGTGGCGAACGGTTGAAGCCCTCTGTTTATCGGCGTTATCAATAATACTGCCGAGTGGACGACGTTGTTCAAGGGATTGCAAATGCAGCAGAACCTTCGTTTTGGCGGAATCGCTTGTTCCCGCATCGGGGTTTTTCCGCTCCCAAAGTTGCCAACAGATTTCGGGCTGAATCAGGCCGGCCTGCACCAACTGGTGGATATCAGTAAAATCCCGTGGGGAGCCTCGGTCCACCAGCGCGTTCATCTTTGACGCTACATTGTCCACGAAGGTTTCGATCAGAATCGGAGGCCAGGCGCTTGTTTGCGGCCGTTCCAATTCCACCGAACGCACCGCAATCTGGAAGGAGAACACCTTCTGCTTGTTTCGACTCAACTCGAATGACAAGGTTTCACCGAATCGTCGCTCTTGCAGTTCCAGGCCTTTGTCGATTGCCACATTCCGCATGGAATCGCGAATGGCATTCTCCGCGTTCGAGTCCGCTCGCGACTTCCACCATGCGTCAATGTCATGAGTAGCGCGGTAGTCAACATATTGGCGCAAAGCAAAATACCCTCCAAGAACAATCTCACTGCTCTCCGGTCGATGTGAGAGTTCAAGAAGGATCGCTTCCGCAAGCGGGTCAATCGTCTTCATGTTACTTTTCGGTTTGGACTGAGGTTGACCGCCGCACCACGCAAGTTCGACGACAGCACTGATTTCAGGCGTTCCATGTATGTCAGTTTACCATGAAACAAATTGTCCTGTACTCCTGAAATGCACCGTTCAATAGTGTCAGATTCTATTCGTGACTCATCGCAGGTAAATTCGGTTCTGAATGGATTATTTGACCGAAATGTCGAACATCACGCCGTACTTGCTTCCCGCATCCAGCGGTCGAATCGTTCCAGCATTTGCGGCGTGACGGAGCGGGGGGTGTCGGTGATGACATCCGAGAGGATTTTGTCGGTGATTTGGCCTTCCTGGCCGGTGGCGACGGATTGCAAAAAGGGGACGGTGGCGCCGCGGTCGCAGATGTATTTGATGTCGGCGCCGCTGTAACCGTCGAGTTGTTTTGCCAGGTCGTCCAGTTGGATGTCATCGGCCAGAGGGCGGTGGGAGAGGTAGATTTCGAGCATTTTCATGCGGGCGGGGAGGTCCGGCAGGGGGATGTAGACTTTTTCGTCGAATCGGCCGGGCCGCAGCACGGCCGGGTCCAGTTGCCAGGGGACGTTGGTGGCCCCCATGAACAGAATCGGGCTGATGGCCTTTTCGTCAAACCCTTCCATCCCCTGCAAAATCTGCGGCACCACCCGCTGCATGACACTGGAGCCTTCATCGCGGCGGGCGGGGACCAGCGCCTCGATCTCGTCGATGAAGATGATCGCCCGTTTTTCGCCCGCGGCGGCGTCGAACAGTTTTTTGATGTTCTGTTCGGCCTCACCCACCCATTTGCTGAGAACATCGGCCGGTGAGATGCGGAAAAATGTCGCATCGATCTCGCCGGCGGTCGCCTTGGCCAGCATCGTCTTGCCCGTGCCGGGTGGGCCGTACAGCAAAACGCCGCCGCCGGGACGGATGCCAAACCGCTCGGCCAGTTCCGGATGCTCAAATGGGTAAATCATCTTGAGGCGAATGTCCTGCTTCACCTCCTCCAGGCCGGCCACATCATCAAAACGCAATTTGGGTTTTTCGCGGACGATCCATTGCTGGACATCCTTTGCTCCTTCGGATTCGGAGGATTCCTCGCGATTGGAGGCTGAACCGCGCATTGCCGGCGCCCGGCGTTTTTCATTGTTGGCCGACTCGCAATCGCGGCCCAGTTCCAGCAATTTGGAGGCGATTTCCTGTCGGGCGCTGCGCAATTCCTCGCTCTGGGCCTCCTTGCTGAGCGCGACCATCGAACGGGCAGCTTCCAACAGATAAATTCGAGCCGACTCCCATTGCCCGGCCCGGCGGGCGTCGAGGCCCTTTTGTCGATACCGCTCAAAATGTTCCCACGATGTCGCCGGCATGTCAGAACCCGTTTTGCGCGATCTCCACCGCCTTGAGCAACGCCTTGGCCTTGTTCATGGTCTCCTCATATTCCGATGATGGGACCGAATCGGCCACGACTCCCGCGCCCGCCTGCACATCAAAGACGCCCGATCTCCAGACGATGGTGCGCAATGCGATGCAGGTGTCCATGTCGCCGGCCAGATCGATATAACCCACCGCGCCGCCATAAGGGCCCCGACGGGTCGGTTCCAGCTCGTCGATGATCTGCATGGCGCGGACTTTTGGCGCGCCGCTCACGGTCCCAACCGGCAGCGACACCCGAAGGGCGTCCAATGCGGTGTACGGATCATCCAGCGTGCCGGTGACGTTGGAGGTGATGTGCATGACATGGCTGTATCGCTCCACGGTCATGACATCGCTGATCTCGACACTGCCAACGCGGGCCACCCGGCCGATGTCGTTGCGGTGCAGGTCCACCAGCATGATGTGTTCGGCGAGTTCCTTGGGGTCGGCCAGCAGTTCCTTTTCAAGCTCCTGATCTTCCTGCGGCGTGGATCCCCGTTTTCTGGTGCCGGCCAATGGCCTGCTGGTGACGCGGCGGTCGGCAACCCGGCAGAGAATCTCCGGGCTGGAGCCGATCAGCGTGCAGGCCGGGCTTTTGAGGTAAAACATGAAGGGGGATGGGTTGATGATCCGCAGCGCGCGATAAACATCAAACGGATCGGCCTGGCTGTAAACCCGCAGTCGCTGGCTGGGGACGAATTGGAAAATATCCCCCGCGCGGATGTACTGTTTTCCAGCTTCAATGGCCTGCTCAAATGCTTCGCGGGTGAAATTGGATTCAAACTTCAACGTCAACGGGGAGCGCGGGTCTATTTCGCCCAGGCCGGACAATGGGGGCTGTGCCAGCCGGGAGACGATCTGATCGATCCGCCGGCAGGCATGGTTATAAGCCGTTTGTGGGTCAGGATTTAACCGTAAGTCGGCGTTGGCGACGATTTTGATCGTTTTGTCAACGTGGTCGAAGATCACCAGCTCGCCATACAGACCAAACAGCACATCCGGCAATCGGCGGTCATCCTTTGGTGGTTGGGTGAGTTTTTCACCTTCGTAATAGCGGATGGTGTCGTATCCCGCGTAACCAACCAAGCCGCCGGTGAAGGCGGGAAGGGCGGGATTGTGGTGATAGCGTACGGGGGGCAGCAGCCGGGCCAGGTCGGCCAATGGGTCGGTGGTGTCAAATTCGTGCGGCGGTTGGCCGGCTTGTTGGACCGAGGCCCGCCCGCCGGCCGCCTGATAGACCAGCGATGGGCCGGTGGCGATGAAGCTGTATCGGCCGATCTTTTCGCCGCCGATGACCGATTCGAGCAAAAACGCATGTTCATCCCGGCCCAGCACCTCAAAGGCGCTGACGGGGGTTAGACGGTCGCCCAGAAGCTGGCGATAGACGGGGATCAGTTGCGCTGATTGCGCTTGTTGGGTAAATGTTTCGAGATCGGGAAAGTATCGCCGCATGGATTGGAATTGTAGTCGGCCCGGCGGCGAAAGGTAGGGGGGTGAGGTTGCTGCCGGGGTGATTATGGAATGCGGGATTTTCCCAGACGGGAATCGATCAAGGCCATGAGTTTTTCAGCATCCCCATCGAGCCATTGGAGTTCCAGGCGGGCGCGTCGGATGTTGGTGGGAAAATCCGGTGTAAGCAGGGGGGCGATTTTCACCCAGTCCTTTTCGGTGGTGAGCAACAAACCGGCACTGGAGGGTGGGATGTTCAGATCATGCCTGGTGTACGCATGATGATCAGGGAAAATTTGAGACCCGACGACATTCGCGCCCATCGACCGAATATGGCGGCCAAAGCTGTCGGGATCGCCGATGCCGCAGATGAGATGGACGGGTTGATTGCGGATGGCGTCAGCGGGGTGAAGGTTCCCCGATGCATCGGTCCAGCCGGTGATGACATGGCGGGATTTGTAAATGGGAGCGGCGGGGTTGTGCGTTTTGATGGTTTGAATGATTGCATCGAGATCGGCGGATGAAACGGCATCGGCGCGGGTGAGAACAATCGCATCGGCACGATTCAGGCCGATCAGTGGTTCGCGCAACAGGCCGCGGGGAAGGACATGGTCAAATCCAAACGGCTCGGCCGCGTTGATTAACACCACATCCAGATCCCGGCCGGCACGGCGATGCTGAAAGGCATCATCGAGGAGGAACAGGTTGATTTTGGGATGATCGGCCAGAATCGCACGGGCGCTGGCGAGGCGGTCGGGGCCGGCTTTCACCAGGGTTGGATTGTCGTTCGTGGATTGGAGCAACTGGCGCAGCTCGGATTCTTCATCACTTTGCCCATCTTTGGCCGCGTAGCCGCGTAAAAGGATGGCGCAGGACCAACCACGTTGATGGAGTTGTTCGGCCAGCCAGCGCACCAGCGGGGTTTTGCCCGTGCCGCCGGTGGTGAGATTGCCGATGCTGATGGTGGCCCGGCCAAGGGAACGCGCGGGGAGAATATTGCGGTCGTAAAGATGATTGCGGGCTCGCATCACCAGTGTGTAGGGGATTTCCAACAGGCGCAGCGGCAGACGCAACAACCTCGCCCGCAGGCCGGGTGTATTGTCGCGCATCAGGAATACTGCCCGTTGTTTCAGCACCAGCTTCAATCCTTCAATAAAGGGTCGTGTACGGGATCATATACGATGGGGTGGCGGGGGAGTGAGGACAAAGAGAATCGGTCAATACAATCGGCCGGATGGGACAATGTGGGATCGGATTGAATGCCGCACCATCCCGCCAGCAGTTGAAGCACCCTGGTCGCCGGCACACCGCGTTGGCGATAGGTGGCGAGGCGGGTGTCACCATGCCGTTTGGCCAGTCGTCGACCATCGGGGCCGATCACCAGCGGCAGGTGGGTGTAGGTTGGAATACGAGCCGACAATCCCAACGCCTGATAGAGGAGCATCTGGCGGGGGGTGGAATCGAGCAGGTCGTCGCCGCGAACAACCTGTGTGACTTTGCTGTCGGCATCATCAACCACCACGGCCAGTTGATAGGCGGCCGTGCCATCGTTTTTGGCGATGACAAAATCGCCCAGTTGCCGCACCGGGTTGAATTGAATGTCGCCGATCAACTGGTCATGGATGAGCATGATCTGATTCGGCACGGCAAAACGAATGGCCGGCCGTCGGCCCGATTGATGGGTGGCATCCTCCACGGTGGCGAACCGGCCCCGACAGGTACCCGGATAAATGGCCGCCCCATCCTCTGCATGTGGGGCGCTGGCGGCCAATTCGATTTCACTTCTGCTGCATGTGCAGGGGTAGGCATTGCCCTTTGCGATCAATTGGTTGATGGCCTGATCATATCGCGCCTGTCGAACAGATTGCATGATGGGGCCTTGATCCCAATCCAATCCCAGCCAGCGCAGGTCTTCCATCGCCTGTTCGGCCGCATGGGGTTTGATGCGCGGGCCATCCAGGTCCTCGATCCGCAAAAGGATATGCCAGCCCAATCGGCGGGCCAGCAGCCAGTTGACCAGAAACGTTCGCGCATTGCCCAGATGCAGGGCGCCGGTGGGGGAGGGGGCAAGTCGGGTGCATTGAAGGGTCATTGGAGGGTCATGGATGGATTGTCGGAGCCTGTGAAATCATCAATCGCCCGTTTCGGAGAGCTGCGCCCCCTCAACATGCACCGCATGGCGCGCGTTGCGTTCATCCCTGACGATCTGCCCATCGTGCAGATGAACCACCCGATGACAGCGATGCGCCACGCTGGGATCGTGCGTCACCATGATGATGGTCCGGCCATCGGCCACCAGCTCATCGAACAGCGCCAAAATCTGCTGGCCGGTCTTGCTGTCCAGCGCGCCGGTTGGCTCATCGGCCAGTAAAATCAATGGTTCGTTGATCAACGCCCGCGCGATGCAGACGCGCTGCTGCTGGCCGCCTGATAGTTGCATGGGGCGATGGTCGAGCCGTTCGGTCAATCCCACCCGTTCGGCCAGTTGGGTTGCCCGTTGGCGACGTTCGTGCGGGCTGATACCGAGGTAAAACATCGGCACTTCGAGGTTTTCCAGCACCGTCAGTTGCTGGATCAAATTGAAATTTTGAAAGACAAACCCGATCCGGCTGCTGCGGATTTCGGACAGCGCGTCATCGTTCATCAGGCTGATGTCATCCCCACCCAGCACATATCGGCCGGCCGTCGGTTGGTCCAGACAGCCGATGATGTTCATCAGCGTGCTTTTGCCCGAACCGCTGGCCCCCATGATCGCGGTGAATTCCCCCTCCTCAAAATCGACGTCGATGCTCCGCAGGGCATAAACCTCCACATCCGTTCCCGGCTTGCGGTAAATCTTGCTCAATTGCTGAATGGAAGCCACCGTCGACATCACCTCGGATTGTATCAACTGGCAAAGGCCGTGCCAAAATCGTAAAGTAACGCCTCATGGTTCTGCCGTTGCTTGTGATCGGCCTGGATTTGTTCTTCGCCGCCATCATGGCGTACGGCACGCATCCCAACCTCGCGCAGTTTTCCCACGGCCTGGATCTGATCCTCATCACCCGGCGATTTCAGTGGTTGTTGGTGGCCATTTCCATGTTGCTGGCGATCCTCCTGATCGTGATGGTGGTCTCCGGCAAGCGCCGTGCATGGTGGCTGATCGGCCTGGCGCCCATTTTGGCCCTCTTTTTTCATCGCTTCTCCAACGAATCGATCAATGCTTTGGGGATCATCGACAATCCCACCTTCATCGCGGCCGAACAGACCCATTTGATCCGTGATGAGGATGAGGTGGTCGGCCTGATCTTCGCCGATGTCCCGTATGCCTATCCCTATGCCGTGCTTTTTTCCAATCCGGTGGTGATCCAAACCGATCATGATCGGCGGATGATCCTCTTCTGGTCCGCGTTCGCCAATCGGGCACAGGCCTTTGAAATCACCCGCGAACTCAAGGCCCGCGATCTGGAGATCGTCTCCATGCCGGCCAACGCGCTGCTTTTGTACAATTCCCGGCTCGGCCAGTTCATCAACGGACTCACTGGCCTGACCCAGCCCCTTGGCCGCAAACTTGGCGATAAACCGGCCGGCGTGCGCGATCCGATCCGCACATGGAAAATGCCCTGGTCCACATGGCGCACCCGCTACCCTCAAACCCGCGTGTTGCAACCAGTGCGCACACCGGCCAATGCGCCGGCCGCCCCCGTGTTGCCCCATTACAAACTTCCACGCGAGCCGGGCGATACATCGACAAATCTGCGTATTATTCAGATCGAAACCACGCCGCCGGTCGCTCTGCCCGAAAACGCCTTGGGCGGCAGCCCGCTCAATCTCACCGCCGCCGGCCAGACCGTATTGCTCTACCGCGACCCGCGCACCAGCGCCCCACGCGCCTTTGATCGGCGAATCGAACAGGATTTATATCTCCGATTCATCCCCAACACCGATCCCCGACGGCCCAAGGCATTTCTGATTGATACCGCCACCAACACCGCGTGGAATGCCGATGGAACCGCGTTGGATGGAACCCGCCGCGGAAACAAGCTCGCCCCCATCGCGGCCGATGAATCACTCTACTGGCCGGTGATGAAATACTGGTATCCCGACCTGTCGATCTACACGCCCCAACCATCCGACATGGTATCGACTAAAAAATAGTCCACCCCGCTTTTATTGGACAACATCTTCAAATCCCCCAAATCCATTTTTGGCTTATCAAAAAGCAAAGTCGCCGGCCCATGTGTACGATAAATTACATGTCGGCGTCGTATCAGCGACGAGAGCAATCAGGGTGTGCGCTAAATCTGAGCAACGAATGAATGAACAGCTTCTGAGTCGTATCCGCGAATGTCCTACACTGCCTTCGCTTCCCACCATCGCCATTCAGGTGTTGGACCTGGCACAGCGTGAATCGGTTGACATCGCCGAGATCGCGCGGGTGATCTCCAAAGACCCCGCCTTATCCTCGAAAATTCTCCGCACGGTCAATTCCAGTTTTTATGGCCGCAGCCAGAGCATTGGGACCATCAGCCACGCGCTGGTGATTCTGGGGTTGCAATCGGTCAAGACGCTGGTGCTTGGTTTCTCGCTGGTCACGACGCTGGCAAAGGACAAGGGGAAGGGATTCAAGCATCTGACCTTCTGGCGGCGCAGCATTTACAGCGCCACCGCGGCCCGAACCATCGCGAGCAAGATCAAACTGGTGCAGCAGGAGGAATGTTTTCTGGCCGCGCTGATGAAGGATATCGGCGTGTTGGTGTTTGACCAGGTATTGGGCGATCAATATGGCGCGGTCTGTGAAAAAATCTCAACGCACTGTGAATTGCCCGCCGCCGAGCAGGAGGCATTTGAACTCACCCATGCCCAGGTCAGCGGGATGCTGGCCGAGCAATGGAAACTGCCTCCCTTGTTGAGCGTACCGATGACGTTCCACCATGAACCGGAGAAGGTGGAGGACCCATCGCTGCGCAAACTGGCTGACCTGGTTTATCTGTCAAGCATCTGCGCGGATGTTTTCGTCGATGAAAACGCGGCCGGTCCCATCGGCATGGTGCGCAAGTTCTGTCAGGAAAAATACCAGCTCAACGAAGCCGATTGCGATGCGCTGCTCGACGAGATCGGCCGCCGCACGCGCGAGGTGGCGCCGTTGTTCGAGATCAACATCGGCCCGGCCACCACCTTTGAAGCAATTTTGAAAAAGGCCAATGAGGCGCTGGTGGAACTGACACTGCGTTCACAAAGGCAGACGTCGACGCTTCAGGCGCAAAATCAGCAATTGAAGGTTCAGGCCACCACGGATGCCCTGACCGGACTGAACAATCGAGCCACCTTCGATCAGTTTATTTCCGAAAAATTCGCCGAGTCGATCCGTGAAAACAAACAGTTGTCATTGTTGATGCTGGATGTGGACAAATTTAAGTCCATCAACGACAAACATGGACACCCCACGGGCGATCAGGTTCTGAAATACGTCGCCCGGATCATCAAGGCCGCCGCCCGTCAGCAGGATCTCGCCGTTCGTTACGGCGGTGAGGAGATGTGTATCATCCTGCCCGGGTCCACCCGTGCGGTCGCCACCACTCTCGCCGAAACCATCCGCAGGGCATTGGCCGCCAAACCCGTGGCCGCCGGTAACCTGAGCATCCCCGTTACCGCCAGCTTCGGCGTCGCAACACTCGAACCACCGTTTATCTTCAAGGAACCCGCCCAGTTGATCAAAGCCGCCGACTTGGCCGTCTACGCCGCCAAACACGCCGGCCGAAATTGCGTTCGCGTCTTCTCGCCGCCAAAAACCCAGACCAAAGCTGCCTGATTGTTTCTCAATCACGGCGCGGGATATTTCGGCTTTCTTCCCTCAAGAACCTCCATCAGATCCCGCACCACCCAGCTCATGTTCTCCATCGCGGTTTGCGTCCGCGCTGCGATATGCGGCGTCAACAGCACGTTGTTCAACCCCAAAAGTGGAAAATCATCCCCCGGCGGCTCTGGATGAAACACATCCAATGCCGCGCCGAACAATTTCTTTGACCTGATCGCCTCCGCCAACGCGGCCGCGTCCAATACTTCCCCCCGGCTGGTGTTGATCACCACCGATGTCGGCTTCATCCGCGCCAGTTGATCTCGACCCACCAGATTTTCATTCCCCGGCCGCATGTCCACATGGATCGTCAATACATCCGCCTCACCCAGCAACGTCTCCTTGTCCACCGATCGCGCGGGAAACGACAATTGGCCCCCCACATCCAACAGATCGTTGTACAACACCCGCATCCCAAACCCGTTGGCCGCCAGATGACCCACCCGCCGGCCAACCCGACCCATCCCCAAAATCCCAATCGTCAACTCATTCAACTGCCTGCCCCGAACCGTATTGCGAATTCGCTTAAATTCGGCCGGCGTATAGGCCGCATCCGAAAACAATTCCCACGGTCGCAACAGTTGCAGGATATAACCGATCACATAATCTCCCACAGCAAGCGTATTGGCATCGGGGGTATAGACCACCTCCACCCCCCGCGCCCGACAGGCCGCCACATCAATGTTTTCCAACCCCACCCCGCCCCGGCCGACCACACGCAATTTCGGCATCCGATCCAGCAACGCATCATTGACCCTGGTGTATGTCCGGACGCTCAATGCCTGTGCCTGTCCCAGCGCCTCACCATACGCAGGCTCATCCACCTTCGCCTCGATCACCCGGGCCCGCTCCTTGAGCCACGCCAACGGCCTTGGATCGCCACCTTCCGTCACCAATACAACCGGTTTATCTTGCATTCCCCGAACATATCGCCGGCGGATTTATCCCTCAAGTCGCCAAAAAATCTGAAAAATATTTGACTCCATCCCAAACCATGATAAATTTGACCCTGTGAACACTCGATTCGCGGGTTTTGGCTTCTGGTTTAACGGATATTTTTATCCGGCCGGCCAACGCGCGTCCTGAGTGGTTCGATTCATCAAGTAATCAAAAGCCCCGGGACGCCGATCCCGGGGTTTTTTATTTGTGTTCAGCGAGGTCAACGTGTTTCGATACTGGCGATTCAAACTTCAAGGAGTCCGATCATGATTGTGGTGATGAAGGAAGGTTCAACCAAAGAACAGGTTGAACATGTTGTCAAACGGGTGCGCGAAATGGGATTGAAGGATCATGTCATCATAGGCGAGGAACGCACGGTGGTCGCCGTCATCGGCAACGACCGGTTCAAGGACCACGGCGTATTGGAAAATGTCGATGGGGTGGATCGTGTCGTGCCGATTCTGGCCCCATACAAGATGGCCTCGCTGGAGATGAAAAAGGAGCGTTCGGTCGTCCCCATGGGGTCGGATGCTTCCGCCCGCATCGGCGGCAAGCGCATCGGCGTCATCGCCGGGCCGTGCAGCGTCGAGAGCAAGAAGCAGACACTTGAAATTGCCCATGCGGTCAAGGAAGCCGGGGCGGTTGCCCTGCGCGGCGGCGCGTTCAAGCCGCGCACCAATCCCTATTCCTTCCAGGGAATGGCTGAAAAGGGGCTGGACATCCTCGCCGAAGCGCGCGAGCAGACCGGCCTGGCCATCGTCACCGAAGTCATGGCGGTGGAGCAGGTGGCGCTGGTGGCCAAGTATGCGGATGTGCTACAGATCGGCGCCCGTAACATGCAGAATTTCAATTTGCTCAATGCCGTTGGCGATCAGCCCAAACCCATTTTGCTCAAACGGGGCATGAGCGCCACGCTGGAGGAATTTCTGCTGGCGGCCGAATACATCATGTCACACGGCAACCAGAAGGTGATGCTGTGTGAGCGGGGTATTCGCACTTACGAGGAATACGTCCGCAACACCCTGGCGCTGGCGGCCGTCCCTGAATTGCATCGTGTCACCCATCTGCCGGTGATCGTCGATCCCAGTCAGGGGACGGGCAAAAGCAACCTGGTTGATTCCATGTGCCGGGCCGCCGTCGCGGCCGGGGCGGATGGGTTGATCATCGAGGTTCACAACGACCCCGAACACGCCATGACCGATGGCGCTCAATCCATCACGCCGCCGATGTTCGCCGACATGATGAAAGCAATACGCCGAATTGCCGCGGCCGTTGACCGGGAGGTGTAGCTCGCTCTGGTTCCCTCCCTCGGTATTCCGGGGGAGGGCGAGGGAGGGGGTTTGATCAAAAATCCAACACCCCAAACGGCAATCCCGCCGGCATGGGGGCGGGCCGCTCATATGCGGCTTTTGGCTCGTATGAGCGCCCGCTTTCGGAACTGTCCAGAAAACCCTGCATTAAATCCAGCACCGCGTATGCCTGCTGGCCATCGGCGCGATGGGCACGCCCGCTTTGCATCGCATAGGCCATGTCCGCCACGCCGATGGACCGCCCATACCCTTTTACAAACTCCGGCTGCGCCTCGATCCAGTCCGCATCATCCTTGCGGCGATAATGCACCGGCCCGTCAAAATCGTTCGGGTCCGGCACGCGCATCGTCCCCTGCGTGCCATAAATTGTGATTGGCTGCCTGCCGTCATAGGTGGGAAACCGTGTCGCGAAGCTGGTGATGATGTTCCCCACGGCGCCGTTTTGAAATTCGAGCATGCCACAGATGTGGTCGGGCGTCTGGACGACAATCGTCTGGCCAAATTTGTCCTTGCTGGTAATGGTGCGCTGCGGGATCGCCACCGATGCCATGCCGCTCAGTCGTTTGACCGGACCCAGCAGGTTTAATAACGCCGTCAGATAATACGGCCCCATGTCAAACATCGGCCCGCCGCCGACTTGATAATAAAACTCCGGGCTGGGATGCCAGCTTTCATGCCCCGGACACATCATCAATGCCGTGAACGCCACCGGCCTGCCGATGATCCCATCATCCAGCAGCTTGCGTGCGGTTTGGATTCCCGCCCCCATGAATGTATCGGGCGCGCATCCGACGAGGACGTTTTTCTTTTTCGCCGCCTCCAGCAGCTTCAATCCCTCGGCTCGATCCACTCCCAGTGGCTTTTCACTGTAGGTGTGTTTGCCGTTTTCAATGGCCCGCAGCGCCGTCGCGACGTGCGCCTTGGGAATGGTCAAATTCAAGATCAGGTCGATCTCAGACGACGCCATCATTTGATCGATGTTCAAGACCTTGGGCACGCCAAATTCCGCCGCCTTGGCGCGTGCTTTGTCCATGTCCAGGTCGTTGCACGCGACGATCTCCACCATGGGGAAATTTTTTGCCATCCCCAGGTATGCCCCGCTGATCGCACCGCAGCCGATGACGCCCACCCGAATTTGTTTTTTCATGGGTTATTTTCCTCCCAGACCGCAACGCCCGCCGGTTCGATCTGGCGATCTCCGATGATGAAGCGTGCGGTTTTGGAAGCCGGCACATCCACCGGTTTGTCCTGATAGTTCAACAGAATATTGTAACCGCCACGACGAAGCCACTGCACGCGCGGTGGCAACGTGACGACGGGAATTTTAAGTTGACTTGCCAGTTTTTCAATGACCGCTTCGGCCAGTGGGTCATTGGGATAAACGCCACAATAGGTGACGGTCGATTCACCGTGCTGCTTTTGCAATATGGCGGCGGCATCGGCGTAAAACTGGTCGGCATATTTGGCCAGCACCTTGGTGTCCGGCTGGGCATACAGCAGGTCGCCCCAGACGTTCCAAGGGTACTTTTTACCATCCATCTCGACGATCCCGACGACGGATTTGGGCAGCGCATCATAGGCTTCGATCGCGCCGCCGATCAGGTCCAGGATCGGTTTCCCGGCCGGTCCTTCCCAAAGCTGGCCATTGCGGTCCATCAGGGCGCTGCGGCAGGTGAGCAGCAGGTGGCCGCCGTGTTGGATGTGTTGTTCCAGTCGAGCGATCAGTTCACCATCAACCATCTGAATCGCGGGCGCGACGATCAATGACAGATCGTCCGGCCAGGGGCGATCCGGGTGGATGATTTGCACGTTCAACCCCAACTTCATCAGCGCGGCGTACCACGTCTGCCAGAATTCGACCAGATTCCATTTGGGCGCCTGTGGCAGCGTCAGGAAATACCAGAGTTGCTCGAAATCAAATAAAAATCCAACCTTGGCGTTCGTTGCGGCGCCGGCGGGGGGGGTGTTGAGCCGGTTGACATCCAGGTGCTTGATCTCGTCGATGGTCTGTACAAATTCGCGCCCGCCGGGACTGGGGGTGGTTCCATCGGGTCCGACTAATCCATGATGAAACAGCTCGATGCCGAATCGCGCTTGGCGATAGCGATAGGTGGTGACAAATTCCGCGCCGTGGGCAAAGGCCGTCCACAGCCACAATCGAACCGCGCCGGGATGCACCAATACCGGTGCTTCGGACCAGTTCACCTGACCCGGCTGAATCTCCATCAGCGCCCAGCGGTCGAGGCGGCTTTTCATCACATCGTGCATCAGGCCGATCTGGGCGGGGTTGCCGATGCGAAAGGTTTCATCCGAAAGCTGATCTCCAAAAATCCCAACCGGATAGGAATCCCATGACATCAAGGTCAGTTCGCTTGCCATATCGGCCGGATTGCAATCGGGATGGAACGGCATGAAGTTGGTTGTGACAAACGGAGGCTTGCCATCCGACAATGGTTTGAGGCGTGATTTGAGGATATCCGCCTGAATTTTGTTGAATATGGCATAGGCGCTCGACCAGAACCGCGAGGCGTCCAGATGTTGATGCGGGTTGGCATAACGCGGATCGCGGTCCACCGGCAGCAGGATCTGATTGAAATCCGTGTAATAGGTGTTCCAGAATTGGCATCCCCAGGCGCGGTTCAATTCATCGAGCGTGCCGTAGCGATCCTGCAACCATTGGCGAAACGCGACGTGCGCGTGTTCGTTTTGGTCAAACGCGCCACTGTATTCGTTGTCGATCTGCCAGCCGATGATGGAACCATGTCCGCCGAAACGGTCTGCCAGCGCGGTGACAATGCGTGTTGTCGCCTCGTGCATGTCGGGGGATGTCGGTGAATAATGGCGACGCCCGCCGAACCGCTGACATCCGCCATGACGGTCGAGAATGAGAATTTGCGGGTGTTTTTGCACCAGCCAGATCGGCGGGGCGGCGGTGGGGGTGCAGAGGATGACATCCAGCTTCCGCGACGCGGCCATTTCGACGCATTCGCCCAGCCAATCAAGCTGAATATCCCCTTCGGACGGTTCCATGGTAAACCATGCGAACTCCCCCATGTGGACGATCTTCAGCCCCATCGCGGCGATGTTGTCAAAATCACGCTCCCATTGGGATCGCGGCCATTGTTCGGGATAATAATACGTTCCGATTTTCATGCCGGTTGTTGCGTTCAATCTAGCCACTGTTTTTTCTTCAGTTTTTCAGGCAGATACGTTTCGGTGATGAAGGAAAAATCCTTGGAGCTGAGCGCTTCGAGTTCCAGTTTGACCTGCGACTGGAGCATCTTCTGAATTTCCTTCTGCCAGTCCTTTTTATTCTTGAACCACGGGTAGTTCATGATCTCCCTGGCCCGGCGGGTGTCCTCATCGGTCAGCTTGATGGTGACGGTCTTGTTGATGCCGAACCGTTCAACGTCGAACGAACTCATGCCGATGAACCGCGCCGCCGGCACGGCCATGCGCTGCGATTCAAAGGCGAGGTTGATTGAACCCTGCTTCACCACGGAATAGATGTAATAGCCCCACGGGTCGTTGTCGGTCAGGACATAGACCGGCAGTTTCAACTCGTTGTGCAATCGGTACATCAACCGGCGCACGCCGCGCGGCGGCTGGCCCTGGCCGTGGATGATGATGCACTTTTCCTTTTCCCAGAATCGGTCCTGGTTGAACCGGTTCCAGACCGCCCCTTTTTCGATCAACAGGATGTATTTGGCGTTGTGCTTTTTGAACTGGATGATGTCGTCTTCAACGATGGAAGGGACCGCCCATCCGCCCGATCCCATGCGGGTCAGGTCGATGGTGTCGCCATTGTCCACCAGCGTCATCGGGCCGACCATCGCGCCGCGGTTTTCAGCGAACAATCCCAACTCTTCTCGCAGGCTGGTGATGGCGACTTCGAGGTCTTCGATGATCGGATCGGATTCGGACTGATCGTCGAAGGTGTTTTCGCTGGTTCCCTCGATGGTGTGCTTGGTGTGATAGTACATGTCGCGGATCGAGGTGCTTTTGGCCTGATCCGCCAGTTCCTTGCATCCGGAAGCGATGAGCATCGTCTGCATGAACTTTTTCGCCTGGCCAAGGTTGAAGAAATTCCGGCGCTGGACGCTTTCGCCCATGGTGATGATTTTTTTCTTCTCATCGAACCGCGCGTTGGAAAGCGTTCGGGATGGGATGTCAAATCCGGGGTCTTCCTTGGACTTGGCGTATTTGACGACGACCTGCGCCATGTTTTCCAGTTTTTTGGCGGTATCGGCGTGCTTTTTGGTTTTGGTTGCCATGGGTTTTCTCGGTTAATGGGTTTGGTTTCAGGCCGCTTCGGTGTCGGCAAACAGGTCGTTTTGGGATTTGGAACCCTTGGATTTGGCCTTGGCGTTTTTGCGCGTCGGTTTGGCCTCGTCGGTTTCGGGTTCCAAGACCTCCTCGGTGGCGGCTTCGGCGGCGTCGCTGACGGCGCTTTCGATGACGACCACGTTGTCGTCTCCTTCCAGTCGGCCGGCGCCGGGGGTTGGCCTGATGGGGTTGCCATCCTCGTCAAACTGCACATCCGCCGTGGCGGTGCGCATCTTGGCGACCTCCTGTAGCTGGGCATACAGCTTCTTGGCGTCGATGGTTGCCATCTTGTCGCAGGCCATGACGACTTCGCCGATGTATTTTTCAAAAATGTGACGGCGTTGGCCTTCGCGGGCGATGCGTTGTCGTCGGCGGATGTAGGTGTTGAGCTTGCGGCCGCACTCCTGAATCGCCAGCTTGATCTCCTTGCGGATCTCATCGTAATCGGCGATGGCCTCCTTGGATTCGCTCGTGAATGGAACCCAGACGCTGGCCATGTGGACGAAGATGATCAGTGGCCCTTCGGGTTGGCCGCTGCGGGGTTGGCTCAGGCCATAGTTTCGCCAGTTGGTGTCGATCACGCTCTTGGTGATGCAACAGGCGGAAGGTTGATAGAGCAACGGCACGCGGTTGGCGAATCGGATCACGCGGGCCTGGTCTTCGACCGGCAGGTTGCCTCCATAGGCGATGCCGACTTCGATCTGGAACGGATTGCCGCGATAGACGGCCGGCTCGCGGGTTTCGGCGGTGTAAAATTCAGCTTTGATTTCCTTGAGCAACCCTTTGAGGATTTGTTGCGGACCGATGGGGACCAGACAATCGGTTGGCGGGGCGATGATCTTGGTGTCTTGAATGGCCGCGTGAAGACGGTCGGCCTCCTCGCGGGCCACCTGCGTACACCAGGTGTTGGTGCTGAGGCCCGCTTTTTCGCAGATTTCCTTGGCGACTTTGGAGGAGACGCGGGAAAATTCCTCCTGCAAAAACGCGCCCAGATGTTTGTGGTCCGTCTCCTTCAACATGCGAATGAGCACGCCCAGTTCGACGCCATAGGGATGGGGTTTGATGGCCTGGGGGGAAGGGGGCACCTCCAGCACTTCGCGGGGGAAATCGCGGGTGACGCCATCGGGGGCGATCCAGTGGATGAAGGCGTGTGGGTTGGCGATGGCGGTCTGTTCGAGATATTCGTCCACCGACGCCCGGCCACGTTGAAATTTGGCTTCGAGGGTGATGGTGACTTCGGTGCCGCGCTCCATCTCCTGGCCTTCGGGGCCACCTTCGACATAGGGGAGGTTTTCGAGGGTCCAGGATGAGACTTCCTGATCGACGATGATCTCGGCGCGGTTTTTGAGGGTGTCGATTTGCAGTTCAAACCGATGGGCGGGTTTCTTTTTGCCGGTGCGGGAGACGATCTGGACGCTTTGGCCGGTGGTGAGCAGGCCGTACATGCCGGCGGCGCTGATGCCGATCCCCTGCTGGCCTCGGCTCATTCGCAGACGGTGAAATTTGGAACCGTAAAGAAGCCGGCCGAAAACATTGGGGATTTGGGCGCGGACGATGCCGGGGCCGTTGTCGCGAACGGTGACGCGAAATCGCGTTGCATTGGCGATGGAAGGGGCGACTGGTTGGGCGAGTTCGGGATTGGTGGCTTCAATGAGTGAGGGTTGATTGTCTTTTTTCTTCTTGGATGGTTTTTCAGGTGGCAATGCGGACGGGGTTTTTGACCCGCCGTTGAGCGCTTCGATCTTGACCCAGATTTCGGGAAGGATGCCGGCCTCTTCGCAGGCGTCGAGGGCGTTGTCCACGGCTTCCTTGACGGTGGTGAGCAGCGCCTTGCGGGGATTGTCAAAACCGAGCAGGTGGCGGTTCTTGGCGAAGAACTCGCTGACGGCGATCTCCTTTTGTTTGGAGGCCATCGACTCGGCGGTTTCGCGCTGGTCGCGTGCGGCGGTGGATTTGGATGATGTTTTGTTTGAGGCGGGCGCTTCCGATGCTTTCATGGGTTTGCCGATTCCTTGGGTTTCAAATTCCAACTGATCCGAGGTTGCTATTTTGGCCATGTTTCTCCTCCCTGGACGGTGGGATTGCAAGGTTCCGATAACCAAGGTTATCGTCAGCCGGGGGGTTCCGACTGTAATAGTTAGGGTATTGTACGGTACTCATTGGATTGGGTCAAGTGTGTTTTTAGTATTTATAAAACAGTTGTAAGTAATTAAATAATATGTATTTACGGCAATATTTTGAACGGGTCCGCATCGTTTTGGCTGCGGATGATTTTTATCCCACGAAGTTCACGAAGTAATTTTTGTTGGAGGCGTTTAAGGACGGCTCGTTCGCTGTTGGAATGGAGGGTGCAGACGATGGTCATCCCTTCCTGGGCGGCCAAAAGGGCGTCGTGATGGCGCATTTCGCCGGTGAGATAAAGTTGGGCTTTTTGGTTGCGGGCATCTTGTAAAAGGTCGCCACAGGAGCCGGCACAGACGGCGGCGCGGGTGATGGTCCCTGTGGTTGGGCCGGCGACAAGGAGATGCTTGAGGCCGAGTGTTTTTTTGATTTTTTGAATGACCCCGCGGCGATCGATGGGTTTCAGGTCGCCGATGCGGCCTTGGCCTTTGTTTTCGGAGACAGGGGCTGTTAGCAGCAGGTCATACGCCGGTTCTTCGTAGGGGTGTGCTGTTCGCAGGGCTGAGAGGATGGATTGAATTTTGGAGATGGGGACGATGGTTTCAAGCCGTACTTCATCGACTTGTTCAAGATGTCCGCGTCGGCCGACGGCGGGGTTGGTGCCTGGTTGGCCAAAGAATGTTCCCGTACCGGCGGAGCGGAAACTGCAATGGGAGTAGTCGCCGATTTGGCCGGCGCCGGCATTGAAAAGGGCTTTGCTGACGGAGTCCAGATGGTCGCGCGGAACAAAAGTCACCAGCTTGTATTGGATGGATTTGGGTTCGATCTGGCGTAAAGGGGCGCGGTTTTCCAATCCAAGAACATCCGCCAGCAGGTCGTTGGTTCCACCATCAGCGACATCCAGTGCGGTGTGGGGGGAGTAAATCGCAACACCACGGGAGATGGCGTCAAAGATCAGATTGTCGGCCGGCAGGCGTTTTAACGGATTGAAGATGGGTGGATGATAGGCCACCACGGCATCGCATCGTTTTTGTCTCACTTCGGCGGCGACTGCCCGTGTGTAATCGATGGTCAAAAGAATCCGGCGGATTTTCTGATGTGGGTCTCCAACCAGCAGACCGACGTTGTCCCAGGCTTCGGCATATTGCGTGGGGGCGATCCGCTCCATTGCTTCAACCAGATGGCTGACTTGAATCATGCAACCTCCATGGGCGACTCTTATACCTTCACTTGTACAAGGTCCAAAATCGCGCCGAATCGGCGCGGTGGGGCGCATGATTCGCGCGGGGCTATTTTACCACGTCGGATTATTGATTAATGATGCAAATGCTTGCCGAAACGAAAAGACATGCAAGTGCAGCCACAAACAACCAATCCCCCGACGCAGTTGAAAAGCAACAAGATGCAACTGAAGACCGAGGATTTCATCAAAATGATGATCACCCAGTTGCAGAATCAGGATCCGATGGAGCCGGCGAAGAATCAGGAATTGCTGGCGCAGATGAGCCAGATCGGCCAGCTTCAGTCGGCGACATCTCTGCAGGACAGCCTCAAGGGGCTGGTGTTGCAGAATCAAATCGGATCGGCGGGCAATTTGATCGGCAAGATGGTGGAAGGGGCGGATGCCAATCAGGAATCGATCAGCGGGCTGGTCAGTTCGGTTCGCGTGACCAAGGATGGGGTGTTTCTGGAATTGGACAGCGGCAAGGAGTTGGCGCTCAACAATGTCACGAACATCGCCGGCGCTCCGGGGCCAAGCCAGATCGCGGCATAGGTTTTGTATTGGACGGCGTGAAAGGAAGGCGCGGGATAGTCGCCTTGGGACAACAGGTGATCGCAGCGACGGCGGAGCCGGCGACGCGGTGGACGGTCGGCCGGCGGAATTGATATGGCACTCACCAGCACGCTATTCACGGGACTTTCGGGACTGGATGTCAACCAGACCCGGTTAAATGTCGTCGGTAACAACATCGCCAACGTCAACACGGTTGGATTCAAAAGCTCGCGGGCGTTGTTTCGGCCGCAGTTTTATGTGACCGATTCGGGCGGATCGCCCCCTTCGAGTGAATTTGGCGGAACCAACCCCAGCCAGCGGGGTTTGGGCGCCACCGTGGCGGCGATTGAAAAGGATTTTTCTCCCGGTTCCATTGAGCCGACCGGTAAGCTCACCGATTTGGCGATTGATGGGCAGGGATTTTTTGTCGTCAAGAGCAATACGCAAAAATACACCCGTGATGGGTCATTTCAGCTCAACAGTTCCAACCAGATCGTGAATACCAATGGTGATTTTCTGCAAGGATTCGGGGTTGATTCGGATTTCAACATCATTCCTGGGCAATTGCAGAATGTCACCATTCCGTTGGGCGCGATGACGGCCGCCCAGGCGACTGAGAACGTCAAGCTGGAAGGGAATCTGAACGCCGACGGGGCGGTGGCTTCCGGGGCGAGTGTGTTGAACAGCCAATCCCTGACCACGTTGGGTGGATTGGCGGCGCCGGATGCGACGACGCTTTTGACCAACATCGCGGATTCATCGACCAACGCCGTGCCCAAATTTGCGGCCGGTGATGTGCTGACGTTGCAGGGGAAAAAAGGTGGGCGTGACCTGCCTTCCAGCACATATACCGTCACCGCGGGCAGCACATTGGGTGATTTGCAGTCGTTCTTACAGAACGGATTGGGCATTGAAACCGGCGTCGTCGCCTCGCCCACCCCTGGTGTGACATTGACGACCACGGGAACCGATGTCACGCTGGATGTCACCGGCAACATGGGTGCGGAAAACAGCCTTTCATTGGCCGGCGCGGCGCTGACAAGTTCATCGGGTGTGACACCCTTCACTTTTACGGATTCCCCCACCAGCAACCCGACCGGCGAAAGCGTGCAGACCAGTTTTGTCGCGTATGACTCGCTGGGAACGCCCATCACCGTTTCGGTGACATCGGTTCTGGAATCCAAGGCCGACACCGGCAACACCTGGCGGTTTTACGCCTCATCGGGCGACAACACGGGGGGCACGATCGGTCTGGGAACGGGTACGCTGACGTTTGACAACAACGGAAAGCTCCTCACCAGCACCGGTTCAACCATCAGCATCGACCGACAGGGGACCGGGGCCAAGACGCCGCTGGCCATGAAACTGGATTTTGGCGAAATGACCTCTTTGACCAGCCGCAATTCAGAGCTGGTGATGACCGAACAGGATGGATCGGCCATTGGGACGCTCAATAATTTTTCCATCGGCGCCAATGGCATGATCACCGGTTCGTTCAGCAACGGTTTGACCCGTAACCTGGGACAGGTCGCCATGGCGACATTCAATAACCCGCTGGGGTTGGTTGACAATGGCGGCAACATGTATTCATCGGGCGCCAACAGCGGCGTGCCGATCATCAGCGCGCCATTGTCGCTGGGGGCGGGATCGATCCGTTCGGGCGCGTTGGAATTGAGCAACGTCGATTTGTCCAAGGAGTTCATCAATCTGATCATCGCGTCAACGGGATTCACGGCATCCAGCCGGGTGATCTCGACGAGCGATCAGTTGTTGACGGAGTTGTTGAACTCCTCGCGATGATGTTTGGCGGCTTTGGGCCGCGCGATACTAGCCCTCGCGGCAGGTGTTTATTCTGCTGTCGCGGGGGCATTTTTAATCTCAAACCGCCGGCGGAGCCGGTGATTTATTACAGCGGAGGCAACATGATTCAGTTGACCCGTCTCAATGGCGAGGCGTTTGTGATGAACGCCGAGAAGATTCGGTATGTCGAACAGACGCCCGACACCATCATCTGTTCGGACACGGGGGAAAAGATGATGGTCCGGGAATCATTGGCCGAGGTGATGAGAAAGGCCATTGAATACGCCCGGCTGATCCGCCGGCCGATCACCGACTGATCGAATCCACATCCAAATATTCCCTGATTTGGGCGGTCATTGCCCAAGGGGCCGGTCGTCTTTGCCGATAGAGCAAGTAGACGGGTGCCGACGCGCGCCCGTTTATTGGACGAAAAAGAGGTACGGCCCATGTCGGAAAAACAGGAAAAGAAAGCGGAAGCGGCACCAGCGCCCGCGGCAACGGAGAAAAAGGAAGAGGCCAAAGGTGGCCTGATGAGCAAAACCCCCGTTTTGTTGGGTGGGGTGATGATCATCGAGGCGGTGGTTCTCTTCGCGGGGATTAAATTCCTTGGCGGCGGAGGGTCTCATCCGGCCCAGGGCGCTGAATTGACCACTACCGAAGGAGGCGAGGGGGCGCATGGCGAGGAAGGTGAGGGTCATGGAGCGGTCGATAAACGCAAAACCGTCGAGATCAATGTCATTGATTTTAAGACCCCCAATCGACAGACCGGGCGATTATTTTTGTACGATGTCAGCATTTTTGTCGTGACAAAGGGAGAGTTTGCTGACAAACTAAAGGAGATTATTAAGGATCGCGAGGCCTTGATTAAAGACCGCATCCGTACGATCATAGCGCAAAGTGATCCGGAGAAACTGGGTGGGGGCGGTGAACCGGGTCTGGAAACATTGCGGCGGCAGGTCAAATATCAGTTGGATGAGATCATCGGCGAAGGGATGATCGAGGATGTGCTGATTCCGCGGTGTACGCCTTTCCGGGTGGATTTTTAGGCGGATTTTTCCGCCCGCCACGGAAGTGTCAAAATACAAGCGCGGCATGGATGCCGCCGAAGGCTTGGCCAAGGATGGTGCCATATGGCTGAACAACAGCCGCCTGTCTCGGGGAACGAAAACGCGGATCAATTGGACGCCGTGCCGTCGGCGGAGGCTTCCACCGAATCGGTGGAGAACGCCATTGATGCGGTTGCCGATGCGGCCGCGTCGATTGATCAGGCTTCGATTGACGAACTGCTCAAACAGGCCAGTTTTGACGAACCCAGTGCCGTTGCAGGCGGTGCGGGCATCGAAATTCCTGTTGCGACGTCGGCTAATGTTGAGGCCGTTGAAAACGCTGCCATCGACACGGATGGGATTCAGCTTCCCAATTTCAGTCAGGTGATTCAGGATGCGCAGGTCTCCAGTATAGACCTACTGCGGGATGTGGACCTGAATGTCAAAATCGAACTGGGGCGGTCGCGCATGTTGGTGGAGGATGTGCTGAAACTGGCCGAGGGATCGGTGGTGGAGTTGGACAAACTGGCCGGCGATCCGGTGGATGTTTTCGTCAATGATCGCCTGGTTGCCCGCGGCGAGGTGCTGGTCTTAAACGACAATTTCTGTGTTCGCATCAATGAGATCGTGGCGGGGATCAAGGAAGAGGGGATGTGAGTCTGGCGTCAATTGGCCATCATCGTCCTTGGATTGCCTGGTTTGCAGGCATATTGGCCATCTTGTCGGTTCAGATCACGGGATGGGCACAGGCCACACAGCCGGTGGTTCCAGCAATTCCTCCTGGAAAACATGAAAACCAACCCCTTCGTTTCGACCGCGCGGCCGGTCCGGCTAGTCGGCCGGTCCAGCAGGCGGGTTCTGATGGGGCGTTTAATTTTGGACAGGTCTTCATGGCGATGGGGGTCGTGGTGGGGCTGATTTTGCTTTTGCGATGGGGGGGCAAACGATTATTCGGCAATAATTTGGGGGCGGGTTCCACCAAGGCGATTACGGTTCTGGGCCGGTCGCTGGTGACGCCCAGGCAGCATTTGATGCTGGTGCAGGTGGGGCGGAGAATCGTCGTGTTGGCGAACAACGGCACACAGATCAACACGGTGTGCGAGATCACCGACCCGGCCGAGGTGGCCGAGTTGGTGGGTCAGGTTCGTCAGGAGCGGGGCGATTCGATGGTCAAGACGTTTGGGGCGCTGTTTCGACGTCAGGAAGAGAAGTATGACGTGGATGTGTTACCTTCGGCTCCGGTGAAGATGGCCGAGGGGATGCCGGATGCGGAAATGAGTGACACGCGGCAGGAGATCAGCGGGCTGATGGATAAGGTTCGCCTCTTGTCGCGGCAATTTCGCAAGTAACCACCGACGAGCATGGAGGCTCGCGTGAAGCAATGGATTGCGGTCATCCTGGCGATGGGTGCGCTGTTGGCGCTGGTGCGGCCGATATCCGCGCAAGTATTGCCTGGCGACACCACCGAGGAGACGACCCCGACAGTTGATTCGACCCCAGCGGCCAATCATCCACCCGTTGCCAATGCCAATTCTCAGCCTACCCCGCTGCTGCCGGGGGTGGGACAGCTTCCGGATTTGACCAAAAAGGAAAATCTGTCCTCGGCGATGCAGATCGTCATTCTGCTCACCGTTTTGTCGCTGGTGCCGGCGATTCTCATCATGATGACCAGCTTCACGCGGATCATCATCGTCTTGTCGCTGTTGCGGCAGGCGCTGGGAACGCAGCAGTTGCCCCCCAATCAGGTGTTGATGGGGTTGGCGCTCTTCATGACCTGCGTGGTGATGGGGCCGACGTGGCAGAAGATTTATGGGGGCGCGGTTCAGCCGTACATGGATGGGACGATGGACCAGAAGACGGCGCTGGCGACGGCGCAGGTTCCATTGCGGGAGTTCATGGAAGGTCAGATTCGCAAAAGCGGCAACGAGGCGGATGTTTTGCTTTTTACGGAATTCTCCCATCAACCCGAACCGAAGGACTTTTCGCAGGTGGGGACCATGACGCTGATTCCGGCGTTCATGCTCAGCGAGTTGAAGACGGCGTTTTTGCTGGGATTCAAGGTTTATCTGCCATTTTTGATCATCGACATGGTGATTTCGGCGGTTTTGATCAGCATGGGGATGATGATGCTGCCGCCGGTGTTGATCTCGCTGCCGTTCAAGCTGCTGCTGTTTGTTTTGGTGGATGGTTGGCGCTTGATTACGGGCAGCTTGATGGGTAGTTTTATGACGTAGCGGTTGTCCTGAGTGCTTCATGGATGAGGCGCGGGACAGGACATGATTTTTTGTGTCCAAAACAATCAGGTTCGAAGTCGCGATTTTCTTCGCGAATTCGGCCGCACTCATGGAAGGGTGTGAAGATGAATCTGACAATCGATCAGGCGACTGATCTGGTGCGCCACACGCTGGTGCTGGCATTGGTGATTTCCGCGCCGATGCTCGTCATCGGGCTGGTGGTGGGGGTGATCATTTCGCTCTTTCAGGCGGTCACACAAATCCAGGAACAGACGTTGACGTTTTTGCCGAAGATCGCGGCCATGGTCGCCGCGGCGATTTTTTTCATGCCGTGGATCAGCCATCGACTGCTGGAATACACCGCCGCGATGTTCGCCACGGGCAGTTTGCCATAGTTGGGGATGGTTGGGTTGTTGTATCGGGGCATTTCGGGTTTGGAACATGACGTTGGATCAGATCAGACAATTCGCACCGACCTTCGCGCTGGTCTTCTTCCGCGTGGCGGGAATGATGCTCTTCGCGCCGTTGTTCGGCAGCGCCAAAATCCCGCGTCGGGTTCGACTGATGCTGGCTCTGGTGCTGACGGTGGGGATGCTGGGATCGGTCAAGGCCGTGCCGCGGTTGCCCGACAGCGGGCTGGGAATCGCCCTGGGAATCGGCGGCGAAATGCTCTTTGGGTTGGCGATGGGGATGGTGTTGAGCTTTGTGTTGGTGGCGGTGCAGTGGGCGGGCGAGATGATTGGCCAGCAGATGGGATTTAACCTCAGCGAGGTGTTTGATCCGCAATTCGGGGCGCAGGGATCGGTGGTGGGGGAATTGTATTTCATGTTGACGCTGGTGATTTTTCTGGGGCTTAACGGACATCACGCGATGTTGCGGGGGGTGCGGGATAGTTTTGAAGCGATGCCGCTGTTGTCGCTGGGGGTCAGCAAGGACTTGCTGGCGACGACGACGGGGTTGTTTCAGGCCAGCACCGAACTGGCGGTGCAGTTGGCCGCCCCGATGCTGGTGACGATGCTGGTGGTGGATTTGTCGTTGGGGTTCATCAGCAAGACGGTTCCGCAACTGAACGTGATGACGGCCGGCATGACGGTACGATCGGTGGTGGGGATGATGGTGATGATTGTCGGGCTGGTGATGACCAGCAACGTGATGCGCGAGGCGATTGTCGATTCGATGCAGACGGTGCGCAATGGATGGGTTGGCGCATTAACCCACACGGGATAGACGGTTATGGCCGAAGACATGGGCGACAAAACCGAGGCACCCACGCCACGAAGGCGTCAGGAGGCGCGCGAACAGGGGAACATCCCCCACAGCGCGGACCTGACGGCGGCGGCGATTCTGCTTGGGATGATGGTTTTGTTGAACTGGTACGGCCTGGGGCTGATGAGCGCCCTGCGGGATGCGGTGGCGCAGATGCTTGGGCCAACGGTATTGGGCGATTTGTCGCCGGTGGGGGTGGCCGAAGGGGTGATGCGGCTGGGGATGTCGGTGGCACTGGCGTTGCTGCCGGTATTTGTTGGGCTGTTGTTGATCGCGGTGGTGGTGAACATCATTCAGGTCGGATTTAATTTCAACACCAAACGGTTGCAGCCCAACGCGGCGGCGCTGAATCCATTCAAGGGAGTCGGAAAGCTGCTGGGGCAGGGCAAGGGTGCGTTTTCGCTCTTGATGAACAGCCTGAAACTGTCGCTGGTGGGGCTGGCGGCCTATTCGGCGGTGCATGGCCGTCTCGACGAGATTGTCATGGCACAGCAGTTGTCGTTTATCCAGATATTTTCGCTTGGTTCCCAGATCGTTTATTCGATCTCGATGCGGATCGGCGTGCTGTTGCTGGTGCTGGCGATTGTGGATTACATCTTTCAGCGATATCGCACTGAAAAACAGTTGAAAATGACCAAACAGGAGGTCAAGGAGGAGATGAAGCGGATGGAGGGTGATCCGCAGATCAAGCAGCGCCGACGGTCGGTGGCCATGCAGATGATGAAAAACAAGCTGCGAAAGGATGTGCCGACGGCCGATGTCATCGTGACCAATCCAACCGAGTTCGCGGTGGCGCTGAAATACGATTCCAATTCCATGCACGCGCCAAAGGTGGTCGCCAAGGGGCAGGGGTACATGGCGGCGCAGATTCGTCAGATCGCCATCGAAAACGGCATTCCGATCCTGGAACGCAAGCCCCTGGCGCGGGCGTTGTATCGGCTGGTGGAGGTGGGGCAGGAGATTCCCGAACAGTTTTATTCGGCCGTCGCGGAGATTCTGGCGTATGTGTACGAACTGACCGGAAAGATCAGACAGGAGCAGGCGGCGTAAGATGGCATTGGCGGTGGCATCCAATCCGATTCTTCAGCGGTTGCACGACAACCGGGGGATGATTTTCCCCTTGGCGGTGGTGTCGCTGCTGATGGTCATCCTGGTTCCGCTGCCGACGGGTGTTTTGGATCTGCTGCTGGTGTTGAACATCACGATTTCGGTCATCGTGCTGGTGACGACGATTTACGTCAAAAGCCCGCTGGAATTCGCGGTTTTTCCATCGCTGCTATTGGCGGTGACGCTCTTTCGGCTGGTGTTGAACGTGGCGACGACGCGGTTGATTTTGACCGCATCGGGCAGCCCGGAAACGGCGATTCATTCGGCCGGCGAGGTGGTGCTGGCCTTCAGCAGCTTTGTGACGCGCGGCCGGCTGGAAGTGGGCGTCATCATCTTCATCATCATCTTCATCATCCAGTTTGTCGTCATCACCAAGGGTGGCGGGCGCATTTCGGAAGTCGCCGCCCGGTTCACATTGGATGCGATGCCCGGCAAACAGATGGCGATTGATGCCGATCTCAATGCCGGCATCATCACCGAGGCACAGGCCCGCCAACGTCGTGAGGACATCGCACAGGAGGCCGACTTTTACGGGGCGATGGACGGTGCGAGCAAATTCGTGCGGGGTGACGCCATCGCCGGCATCGTCATCACGTTCGTCAACATATTGGGCGGTTTGTACGTCGGCATGGTGGAGCATGGGTGGCCATTGCTGAAATGCCTGGAACTGTACACCAAGCTGACCATCGGGGATGGCCTGGTCAGTCAGGTGCCGGCGTTCATCGTCTCACTGGGCGCGGGGTTGATCGTCACCCGTTCCAGCAGCAAAAAAGACCTGGGCGATGAGATGCTCAGTCAGATTCTGGCCAAGCCCCGCGCCCTGATCGTCGCGGCGATGTTCCTGCTGTTGATGATGGTGACGGGGCTGCCCAAGCTGCCGCTGTTTGTCATGGGGGCTTGTTGCGGCGGGTTGGCGTTTGTCCTCAGCCGCAACGAACAGCGCGCCACGGTGGCCGCCCGTGCCAAGGAAGTTGAAAAAGCGGCCAAAAAAGAACCCGAAAAAGTCGAAAAACTGCTCGATCTGGACACAATGGAGCTGGAAGTCGGCTATGGGCTGGTTCGACTGGTCGATCAGGCCAAGGGTGGCGACCTGCTGGATCGCATCAGCCTGATTCGTCGGCAGGTGGCGATGGATTTGGGCATCATCGTGCCGCCGATCCGCATCCGTGACAACATGCAGCTTTCGGCCAACGACTATATCGTCAAAATCAAAGGCCAGGCCATCGCCCGTGGTGTCACCTACCCTGAACAATTTCTGGCGATGGACAACGGGGCGACCTCCGGACCGATTCCAGGTGCCGAACAGACGACCGAACCGGCATTCGGCCTGCCGGCCTACTGGATCACCGAATCGCAGCGGGCGCAGGCCGAATTGCTCAACTATACGGTCGTGGAGGCCACCAGCGTTTTGGCGACCCATCTGACCGAGGTGGTCAAATCCCACGCGCATGAACTGGTGACCCGTCAGGAAGTCAAAAACCTGCTGGACAACCTCAAACAACGCCTCCCGGCGCTGGTGGAAGAGGTGGTCCCGACACAGATCAAGCCGGGTGAGTTGCAGAAAGTGATGCAAAACCTGTTGCGCGAGCGCGTGCCGGTGCGCGATCTGGAAACAATTCTGGAAACACTGGGCGATTTCGCCACGCGGACCAAGGATTTGGACGTTTTGACCGAATATGTCCGCGATGCGTTGTCGCGCACGATCTGCAAACAATACGTCGATGAACAGGACCGGCTGTGGTGTCTGACGCTTGATCCGGCCCTTGAAGACCTGATCAACGGCCACATCGAACGGTCCGAGCGGGGACAGACCAACACCATGCCCCCGCAGACGGCCCGACAGATCGTGCAGCAGGTTGCGTCCAAGGTGACGGAACTGACGCAGACCGGCCGGTCGGCGGTGTTGCTGTGCAGCCCGCAGACGCGCTCGGCGGTGCGGCGAATGATCGAATCCAGCCTGCCGCACGTTGCGGTGTTGGCATACAACGAAGTGAACTCCGAAGTGGCCGTTGAGGCCGTGGCACTGGTGGGATTGAATGGCTAAGGTCGCTACACAACCCAAGCGACGGGAAACAGGAACGATGAACCTGCAAACCTTCAAAGCATCGACGATGGCCGAAGCGCTGTCGCAGGTGAAAAGCACGATGGGCATGGATGCGGTGATCCTGCATACGCGCACTTATCAGCAACGATACTGGCTGGGCATCCGCCGTCAGGAGGTCGTGGAGATCACCGCGGGGCGCGATTTGCGTACCAACGAACGAACCGTGAAACGCAACGGACTTGGATCGCTTCCCGCCGCATACGCACGATCAGCATCGGCGACGACCACGCTGCGCACCCCATCCGAAAATGGCCGGCAACTGCTCGAATCGCCCGCGGCCGGCAGCGTGATGATGCTCAATCTCTCACAGGAACTGACGGCCGTCAAAACCATGGTCAAGGACCTGGTTACACAAACCCGCCAGAGCCAGTCACCGCAGGTTCCCGAAGAATTGTTTGAACATTACCTTCAACTGACCCAAAATCAGGTCTCCGGAGAACTGGCCACGGAACTGGTCAAGACCCTTCACCGCCAGCTTCGCCCCGAACACCTTTCCCAGCCTCAATTTGTCCGCGACAAACTGGCCGAA
Source organism: Phycisphaerales bacterium (assembly GCA_020847545.1). Classification (GTDB taxonomy): domain Bacteria; phylum Planctomycetota; class Phycisphaerae; order Tepidisphaerales; family Tepidisphaeraceae; genus JADYZN01. The sequence goes on along the minus strand of JADLBV010000022.1, from coordinate 6,101 downwards.
CTGCTAGAAAAGACGCTTCCCACCTCCGGCGCCATCCGCCGTACCAAAACCTCCGGCCCGCATGTGGTGGCGTTGATCGGCCCCACCGGCGTGGGCAAAACCACCACCATCGCCAAACTGGCCGCCAACCTGAAACTGCGTGAAAAACACCGCGTGGGTCTGATCACCATCGATACCTACCGCATCGCAGCCATCGACCAGTTGAAAAAATACGCCGACATCATCGGCTCACCACTAAAGGTGGTTTCCACCCCCGAAGACCTTCGCAATGGCGTGTCATCCATGTGTGATTGCGACTTTGTCCTGATCGACACCGCCGGCCGAAGCCCCAATGACACCTTGAAACTCAATGAACTCAAAACATTCCTATCCGCCGCCGGCCCCGATGAGGTGCATCTGGTTCTTTCCACCACCGCCAGCCAGGCGTGTGTGGAACTGGCGATTTCGCGGTTCGCGGATGTGCGTGTGGACAAAATCATCTTCACCAAACTGGATGAAGCCGCCCACGTCGGCATCGTGCTGAACGTGGTGCGAAAGGTAAACAAGGCGTTGTCCTACGTCACAACCGGCCAGGATGTGCCGGATGACATCGAAGTGGGGCGGGGCAAACGATTGGCGCGGTTGATACTGGGAGAGGGCGTATGACGGCCATGATCGATCAAGCCACCCATCTACGCACGCTGGTCCGCCAGCGCTCACGCGCCAGCGTGATCGCGGTCACCAGCGGCAAGGGGGGCGTCGGCAAAAGCAACATCGCGGTCAATCTGGCGATCAAACTCGCATCCGCCGGCAAGGAAGTCGTGCTGCTGGACGCGGACCTGGGTCTGGCCAACGCCGATGTCCTGTGCAATGTGGATTTACCCTACAACCTGTCGCACGTCATCGCCCGCAAAAAAGACCTCTCCGAGGTTCTTTTCAAGGCTCCCGGCGGGTTTCGACTTATCGGCGGGGCGTCCGGGTTGGCGCGCATGGCCGACCTGAGCGATTTTGACCGCCAGCGACTGGTGGTGGCATTGGCCGAACTGGAGGAACAGGCCGACCTTATCCTCATCGACACCGGCGCGGGCATTAGCCCCAACGTGTTGTCATTCACACGGGCGGCCGACCAGGTGCTGGTCGTCACCACCCCCGAACCGACCGCCATCACGGATGCCTATGCCGCCATCAAGGTCATCAGCCGCGACGGTGGCGATCGGCGGGTCAGTCTGCTGGTCAACCAGGCCAAATCCACCGGCGAAGCCCGAATCGTCTACGAACGTATCGCAAGGGTGGCCAAACAATTCCTCGGCATCAGCGTATTGGATGCCGGACATGTGCCGGCGGACGATCAGGTTCCCGCCGCCGTGCGAAAACGGCTCCCCTTTGTGATGGGATCTCCCAATTGCCCCGCCAGCCAGTGCATTGTCCAACTGGCGATGCGGCTGGAGCGCGGCGTGGCCCCCGGACCTGAAACCAGCGGATTCTTTAACCGCATGAGCCGATGGTTCCGCAAGTGAGATATTGATTAAAAACGGCTGTTTTTTCAGGAGGTTGCGATGCAACAACGAATGGCAGGTTCAATGGCGGTCCTGGCGTTTGCGATCTGCCTGCTGATCGGCGGCTTGCAGGCGGACAATACCTTCACCACCACCGTCAGCCGGGCCTTGGTGGCGATGGCGGGCACTTTTGTCGTCGGGTTGATTCTTGGCGCTGTTGCGCGGAAGATGTTGGACGAGAATTTGAACGACGAGGTAAAAAAATTAAAAAATAATGAGGCGAAAACAGCCACCGAAGACCGATAAATGAAAGTGGCGTGTGTCGCCGGCACAATGCGGCCTGGATAAGGAGATCCAAACCCCATTGTCGCAAGGCCGTTTACAGGAGCACGAGCGGATTGACTCATCCGCCCTAACCCAAGGATCGGGAGTTGTTTATGGGCAAGACGCCAAAGCAGGATCTGACCAAAGTCTGGATCGAATATAAAAAAACCAAAACCGAGGCACTGCGGAATATCCTGATGGAGAGTTATCTCCACCTCGTCCGCTACAACGCCGAACGCATCCATCTGAAACTGCCCGATGAGGTGGAATTGGATGACCTGATGTCCTCCGGCATTTTCGGCCTGATGGACGCGATCAACGCCTTTGACCTCGATCGCGGCGTCAAATTTGAAACCTATTGCGCCCCCCGCATCCGCGGCGCCATTCTCGATGAATTGCGTTCGATGGACTGGGTTCCAAGGCTGGTCCGTTCCCGCGCCCACAAGCTCGATTCCGCCTCACGCCAGCTTGAGGTGGAACTGGGCCGCTCTCCCACCCATGATGAGATCGCAAGTCGAATGAACATCTCCATGGGCGAGTTTGAAAAAATCGTCAAGGACGCCAGCGCCGTCGGCGTGGTCTCCCTGTCGCGCAAATGGTTTGAAACCGATTCCAACAAGGATGTTCGCGAAATCGACGTTCTGGAAGACAAGCGCGGTGCCGACCCCATCCGCGAAATTCAACGCAAAGACCTCAAGGAACTGATCACCAAGGGCCTTTCCCGCGCCGAACGGCTGATCATCATCCTTTACTATTTTGAGGAAATGACCATGAAGGAGATCGGCACCACGCTGGATTTAAGCGAATCCCGCGTCAGCCAGATGCACTCCTCCATCCTGGCCCGTCTCAAAGCCCAGATGGCCGACCGCAAAAAAGAACTTCAGCAGGCGGCCGCTGTCTGATTGGCTTTGTCTTAACGTGATCCACTTTCTCGCGGCGATGTCGGCAATGGCGGCATCGCCGTGTATGTTGGCTCCACCACCGCCCCATGATACCCCTGCAATGTCCAGGGCTGGCTGATGAAGATCGTCAAAGGCAGCGCCACCACCTGTGCCGCGAACAATGGCGGATCAACCAATGCCTGCGCCACCTGCGGCATTTTGTCCGATGGTTCAAACAAAAATCCCGTCCCGCCCGCCGGCACCGCGCCGCTGGCATAATACGCCATCACCGGCGTCCAGTTGCGTTGTTCCATGGCGCCATCCACCAGCAATGGCGATTCATTGACCGCCTCCTGATACCCCATCGGCTTGTTCTGGCATCCCGCCGCCAGGCCAGCACCCAGGATCGCCGCCGCCAGTTTGATCGTATTTTTACGGATTAAACACATGATCCAAATCCCTTTGTAAACCATCGCGGTCATCGCGATGAGTGTCCTTGTTGCCTTTATCGTCTTTTTGCGGAAACGGGGAATAGCCATACGGGTCATTGATCGCATCGCTCTGCCGCTGTTCGATGCCGGCCGGCCGAGTTGTTGGCTTGCCAACGGTACACGACAAACCGCCGGCCAATGCCATGCACAGGATCGGAAGATATCCCGTTTTACCCATCACGTCTCCGCCGCATAATCCACCGAATAATTCGGCGCTTCACGGGTAATGGTGATGTCGTGCGGATGGCTTTCCGCCATCGACGCGGCCGACACCCGGCAAAACCTCGCGTTTTTCCGCAACGACTCGATGTCCTTGGTCCCGCAATATCCCATCCCCGCCCGCACACCACCCACCAGTTGATACACAAAATCGCCCAGCGGCCCGCGATACGGAACCCGTCCTTCCACACCTTCGGGAACCAGTTTCGACGACTCCTTCACGCCCCCCTGGCCATATCGATCCTTCGATCCCTGAATCATCGCCCCCATCGATCCCATCCCCCGATAGGTCTTGTATCGCCGGCCCTGATGGATCACCATTTCGCCCGGCGATTAATCCAGTCCCGCGAACAACGACCCCATCATCACGGCCGAAGCGCCCGCCGCGATCGCCTTGGTGATGTCCCCCGAATGACGAATGCCCCCATCCGCGATCACCGGCACACCGGCCGGCTCGGCCACCGACACCGCATCCAGCACGGCCGTCACCTGCGGCACACCCACCCCGGAAATAATCCGCGTCGTGCAGATCGCCCCCGGTCCAATTCCCACCTTCACCGCATCCACCCCCGCCTCGATCAAATCCTTCGCCCCCTGTGCCGTGGCGATGTTCCCCGCCACCACCTGAATTTGATGTTCCTTCTTGATCCGTCGGACCGTCTCGATCACGTTTTTGCTGTGGCCGTGGGCGGTGTCCACCACGATCACATCCACATCCGCCTTGATCAACGCCTCCACCCGCGCCGGGTCATTCACACCCGTTGCCGCCCCGACCCGCAGCCGTCCCCTCGCATCCTTGCACGCCTGTGGATACTGATGCAGCTTGTCGATGTCGCGCATCGTGATCAGGCCGGTCAGATGGTTGTCCTTGTCCACCAGCAGCAGCTTCTCCACCTTCGCCTTGTACAACAGCCGTTCCGCCTCATCGAGCGTTGTCTGTTCGGGCGCGGTGACCAAGTTTTCGCGGGTCATCACATCCCCGATTTTGCGGTTGTCATCCTCCTGAAACTTCAAATCCCGACGGGTCATGATCCCCACCAGCCGGTGGCGGTGGGGGGCGCCATTGCCCCGATGTCTTCCGCCGCTGGCCAGCCGTTTGAGATATTCCTCGGCCGACTCCTCCCCCTCGACAATCGGGATGCCGCTGACGTTGTATTCCCGCATGATCCGCCGGGCCATCGCGATGGTCGCCGAAGGCGGCAGCGTGATCGGATCGACGATCACCCCGTTCTCCGACCGTTTCACCTTCTCCACCTCGCGCGACTGGTTCTCCACCGACAAGTTTTTGTGGATGATCCCGATCCCACCCTCCTGCGCCAGCGCGATCGCCAGTGCCGATTCGGTCACGGTGTCCATCGGCGCCGAAATCAGCGGGATGTTCAATTCAATCGAACGGGTCAGTTTTGTCCGCGTATCCGCCTCGCCGGGCACAAAATCCGTCCGCGCCGGCAGCAGCAGCACATCATCGAACGTGATCGCATCGTGAAGAATCTTGGAGTGTTCCATGTTAAAGAATTACGCAAACCCCGCCTCCAAGTCAAGCATATCCGCGCAATGCCCCAAATTGTATTGATAAATTTCGCAACTTTGGCGGATTTATTTTGGTCCCGAGCCGAATCATATCGTATAATAACCGTACCTCAATCGTTCCCGCGAAGGCGTTCGCGGGAGAAAGAGCCTGGCGGCGGCCACCGCGACGGCTGGGCATGGCCTGGGACGATTCGTCCCACTGGAAATGGAGGTGATCTTTGACTTCTTACTGTACGAGTGGGCTGCTGTGAGCAGCTACCGCGGGTGAAACCCCCGCGGTTCACGCGGCTGCCACGGCAGCGCACAGCGGCAAAATCCGCACGGAACCCGGTCCCAAACGGATCGGGTTCTTTTTCATCCGATAATCGGCGGGATGATCCATTCTTCCCTTGTCCGTCCAAAAACGTGAACTTAGGCGCAGTGCGTGGAATCGCTGCGTTGTGTTAATCTGGAATGTCATGGTGCAACGAATCGAGAAAGGGAATCAATTGATTAAAAGCACTATCTGCGTCCCCTTATCTTCGCCCCCTTATCTTCGCCTACCTTATCTTCGTCCCAAACAGGCCGTTGGCGTCGTCGCGGCTCCTCGCCGTAGTATCAAAATACTGCTTCGTCGCCGACGCCTGGCCACTGGCCTGTTTGCGGTCCATCGTGGGCCACCGGAGCTCTCAGGTAGAGCCTAAGGTTGGAGCTGGTCGTGGATTTCGTCGGCGAGGGTTTTTTCCAGGGCGGTGTCGCGGCCGATGGCGTACCAGTAGGAATTGGCGATGCGTTCGCCATTGAGGCCGAGGCGGTCGGGATCGGTTGAGCCTTGGACGATGGTGCGGTATTGGGTGACGGAGGTGATTCGTCGTTCGGCCAGCGAATAGCGTTCGACAATCACTTTGGGGGTCACGGTCCAGAATTGGCCTTCGCGTTCAAATTCAAATCTCAAGGTGCGGCGGACGGTGGCCAGGGAGCTTTGCAGCAATTCCCGGCCGTCACCGGTGTCGCGACGCCAGGGTTCGAAGAACTGCTCGGAGATGACCGGGAAGGTGGTCAGCAGGCCGTCACGGTAGTCGTTGCGGTCGATGCTGAAAAAACGGTTGCGGGCACAGTTGTGGGCGGCGTCCCAGAGGGGTTGAAACGCATCGTTGTGGACGTGGGCGACGGCCGGCTGATCGATCCAGTATTGGAGGGTG
>JADLBV010000021.1 GCA_020847545.1 Phycisphaerales bacterium | reverse complement strand
TGTCCTGTTCCCCTAAAATGTCCCCGGTTGAAACATTAGGATGACGGGCCTTGAGAGGGCTTGTCATGAAGAAGCGGTTTACGGAAGAACAGATCGTCGGTTTTCTGCGTGAAGCACAAATTGGCGGCAAGACGGTGGAGCAGTTGGCCCGCGAACGTGGGTTCAGCGAGAACTCTTATTACACCTGGAAGCGCAAGTATGGCGCGATGGGTGAGCCGGAGGTCAAGCGGCTGCGGGAGCTGGAGAGAGAGAATGCCCGGCTCAAGCGGCTATTGGCCGAGCGGGATGTGGAGATCGATGTCATGAAGGAGATCGTCGAAAAAAAACTCCCGATGTAGCCGATCGCCGCAAGCTGGTGGCGGTCTGCGTGCAGCGGAAGATATCGACATCCCGGGCCTGCGAGCTGGTGGGGATCAGTCGTCGGCGACTGGGGTATGCCACCCGAAGGAACGACCATGAGCTGGTCGAGCGCCTGATGAAGCTGGCCAGGGAACATCCCCGCTTCGGATCACGCCGGTTGTGCGTGATGCTGCGTCGGGAGGGCCAGCGGGTGAACCTCAAGCGTGTGCGTCGGCTGTGCCGCAGGCATGGACTGCTGCTTAAACAAAGGTGTCGGCGCAAGCGTCTTGGGATCGGCGCCGGGCTGCCCTGCCGTGCGGAATATCCGGGGCATGTGTGGGCGTATGACTTCGTGGAAGATCGCACGGAAACGGGCCGAAAGCTGCGGATTTTGACGGTGGTGGATGAGTTCACGCGAAGGGAGCTGACGTTGGAGGTGGAACACCGGATGAACGCCCGGTTCGTGGCGATGACGCTGCTGAAGCTGTTCGGACGGCATGGCGTTCCTGGTTATATCCGCAGTGACAATGGGCCGGAGTTTATCGCCAGCTATCTGATGCGGGTGATGAGGATTCACGGCGTGGCGGCGCGGCACATTGATCCGGGCAGTCCCTGGCAAAATGGGATTGATGAACGGTTCAACGGAACCTTGCGGGATGAGTGTCTGAACATGGAGACGTTCCATAACCGGGATCATGCCCGGGCGTTGATTCGGCTATTCGGGAAGTTTTATAACCAGAGGCGGCCACACAGTGGCTTGGGGTATCTGACGCCCGATGAGTTTGATGTGCATTGGCAAAGTCGCCAGGCTGGTGAGCATGATCTGGGGCTTTGCCCCAGGCCCCAGGATTTATCGCTTTGGGCATCCTCCGGTTGTGGGTTGGAAGGAAGCGGGCCGACCGTTTGTGGCGATCGGCCCGGCAACCGTCGGATGGTCCACGCCGGCGCTCCGGTTGCTTCCCAGCAGAGCCGTATCCTCCGTGTGGACGAGAAGATTGTATCAAAGACAGTGGCAGCCGAGGGTGTTCCTCGGCCCAAGATCATTAACAATGGCCTGACATCCTAATGCTGCGAGTTGGGACACGAATGGGGTCTGGACATGGGGATCAGGATTTGGCACCCCACTATTCATAACCTCTTGCATCACCGTTCGCCATGTCGTGAATGGGCGCAACAGATTACCCGTTCTGGGATCAGTAGCATTTAACTGTTTCGCCACGGTTTTCGTAAGCGCTAACTCTTCCGCATTCGGAATTTGCGTAGATCTTGCATGTATTCGTGCGGCTTTCCATAAAGCGATGACTTGGATCGCATCCGCACCAATGCGGACATAATCGGGGTTCACCCCAAATTGTTGTGCCAATGAAATTGCTTGCTGCGAGCCGATGTTCACCACCGTGCTGAATGCAACAAGCGGAGCAGTTCGTCGAACACAGATTGATAAGCCTGCAGAAGTAGTTAATCGTATGCTAGAAAACACCAGGTCAGTGACACCACCTGCCAAAAGCGCAACTTCAAGTACATCATGAGATACCAAGGCCGTGTTCACCACGAAGGTGTTGTTCTCCACCATCACCCCCGCACCCGATCCAAAGGCGGCCAAGGCGGCGTTGATCTTCTGTGCCTGTTCCGCCGATGGTTTCAGGCCGGCGATGTCGCGGGGGAGTTTCTGAATTGCCGACTATCTCTCATAAACTTCATGATTGGTAATTCATCCTACTCAACCAGCGCGGTTGCAATCGCCGCGATCATCATTTCGTCAAACGTGTCATAAAATTGACGCGGAGGGCGATCCAAATCCGTGTCAATAAATTGAATAAATTCTCCGGTACTTATAAATTGAGCATACTGATACTCCTCACGCCGCGCGAATAGGATCAAATCGTGATAGGCCTCATTCTGAAGACGATAGAACTGGTTCTCTTCCACGATGCCGGGAATTTCCAACTCACGTCCTTCAATATCCGAAACCACGTCCCTTGCATTCTCGCGTGCATATATAGTCAATGCATTCTCAGCAATTCCATCCGTAATCTGTAAGAGTTGTAAATAGCCAGCAGGCAACCTTCCTCCCAAAGTATTTTCTACCCTATCCGATAGTTTCATAATCAGCTCCTCCGGGCACGGTGGTTGCATTGGAAAACCCCAACGCGCTTTCTGGCGGACAATGGCCTCAATCGCCTTATCTAAAGTAGCAATCTCCATATGTAACTCCTCAAGGATAAATAATATCGTCGAAATCTGGCCACATTGTTTCAAAACTGGTACCTGGTTCCAAACCATTCGTTAAACTACTCTGATAGTTCGTCAAAGCGCCATGAAAATTGACACGTCCGTTGGCACCTGTTTGCATGAGCATGAGATTTGACGGGCTATTATCTCCACCAAGCTTCAGCGGTGTCTTGTGATGAACATCAAAACCGATTGGTCGTCTACCGCTTTTCATGGCATTAATTTGTGTTTGCGTAATACCTGCAGCTTCAAGCTTTGCGACCGACGCTGCATCATTTGCCAAATCTTTAACAAACTGGGTCTTCGCGGCTGAGGCAGCCGCGTTCATCGCGTCATATTCGGCCTCTGATGCAATCACAAACGATTTACTCGTGGCATTCACACCTGGAAACCGCAGCTTCTTGTCTCCATTCACCTGCGCCAGTTTACCAGAAAATGGTCGGGGAGCATTGTTAACCTTCGGCTTGATGACCTTCAGCGCCCCGCTCATTTGCAGTGCCGCGACGCCAACCTGCACATAGAGCGGGTCCACCCCCGCCTGTGCAGCCATGGCCATCGCGCCATTCATCGCGGGCGTCATCACCTCGTTTGCGATTTCGCCAACGACATAATTTGTGGAGACATGCGTGACAAGCGATGTCAATCCCGCCTTGGTTGTGACTGTCGCCAGCTTGATTGGCACACCGGCGCCAAGCGAAAACGTGTACCCCGTTCCCTCCAGCACGTCATGAGATACCTTGGCCGTTATGACGATGGTTCCCGCCAGATTGACCTGAAAGGCCGCGGCATCACCAAAATCACCAAGGGCCTGCGAGATTTTCCTAAGATAATTGGAATTGGGCTGCATTCCTCCAATATCATGAGGCAACGCCTGTATGCCTCCGAGGACGCCCGCGTATGTGTCGGGATCAACATAATTATCTCAAACTGACCGTTTTCACGCCGCCCGTAGCAATTCGAGTCGGCGGATCACGGCCCTTTCATGACTCTTTTTGATCACATCCTCCACCGCTTCGTCCCAGATCATCTGACGCATTGTCACCTTGAG
>JADLBV010000147.1 GCA_020847545.1 Phycisphaerales bacterium | reverse complement strand
TACCTGGCGCGACTATGACATGGCAATGAAAGTCCCCGGCGTCATTAAGCCGACCGTTGAGATTGATGACCGACTTGTGAAGGAGTGCCATGACCTTCAGGACGTGCAAAACTGGCAGGTCCAGGGCGAGAAAAAAAGGCGCGAAGAGATGCGAGAATCGCCCTTGACGGAAGAACACGTACTAGCCACCTGGGAGCAAAAAGTTCCGCTAAGCCGGAAACGCGCACCAGTGGCGGATCAAATTTTCGGTCCAGTCCACATTTTGACTTGACGATTTCATTTGTAAATGCAGATTCCGTCAAGCAAAATCGCCTGAATTTGGCTCGGGTGGCGGAAAAGGCGCACTGGCGCCCATCGTTTTCTTGACAGAATCATGCTTTTGTCAAGTTGTCATATGGCTTAACGGAACTTTTTGGGTTTATGTGGCTAGTACGTGGGCCATGTCTCTTTCGTCTCTCTCAAGCCGACTGCGCATCTTTTGTTTGGCTGTGTTCATCGCCGATCTGAACTGCTCTCTTGCGTCCTCATTCGGCAGACTCATCCAGGTAAGCTCATACAAAGTGCCTAAGGCTGCTCCTTGCCTGGCTAGCATTCCGCAAATTCTGTCTGTCATGCCTCTGATTTCTTTGGCTATCAGCTCTTCTCTGTCTTTGTATTCCAGTTCCTCTTTGTGATCGAGATACCAGAGAACCGCCTCCCTTACTACTTCTGACTTGGTCTTTCCTTCTTTCCTTGCCAGCTCTCCTACTCTGTTTGAGTCAGCCTGCGCCAGCTTGGTCTCTACCGTTGGCTTGAATTTGCGCTTTTTTGTCTCGCTCATGCAGTCGGCTCCTATATAATCAGCCATTAATATAAATTTAGCATGAGTCGAGAATCTGTTGTGTTCTCGTGTCTGGGTCTTTCTTTAGTCGGCGCGTATACAGCGCCTATTGGAACCGCTCGCTCTTGCGAGCCGGTTCCTTCATCTTGCCTCTTACGCGGCTCCGTTGCAAGGTGCCGTCGTCGTCTTAAAACGGCTGCTAGTGGCTGTTTACAAGCTTTTCGGATCAGTCATTGTCACGGGAGCTTCTTAAGCCACGGTGTATACAGGAATCATGAAAGGCTTGTTGTATTTAGGTTTCCGCCGTATACACCTGTAAGCCTCAGAGTGCCCTACAGAGATCACTTTTGCAGAAAAGCTCTTTCTGTGCGGCGTTAGCTTGGGGGCCCCCGCAGCCACAAGGTCGGTCGCTTTGTTGAAAGCCTGGCGCCGCTTGAGCTTATCGGGACGGCAGCATTTCCACTACGTTTTGAGATCAGCGAAAATTCATCTCTCAAGCCCGAGGAATAGCCTGGTTTGCCTGTTGTCAAGAATTTATAATTGGTAGCGTCGGGGAATCTCTTTCCGAAATTGCTTTCTTCCCCAAAGCCAGACTGGGCGCTAGCTATATAAGCTGCGCCCGACTTTTCTTTGATACCGCATTCGGTGACAAGCAAAGTATAGCAGACCGGACGCCCCGCTTCAGCTGCG
>JADLBV010000020.1 GCA_020847545.1 Phycisphaerales bacterium | reverse complement strand
TTGGGCCTTTTTTGGCCCACCCGAAGGGCGACACGCTTTTCGCCCGCCCTCGGCGGCGCTCCTCCTCAACGACTCGTTCCATGGAGTCGCCTCGTCGTCGCTACTTGATGGCGGGCGAAAATCGTGTCGTCGCAGGCTCATTAGGTTCTGAGATAGATTCTTAGGTTGCTCAAATCGATCAGGCGTGAACGCGCGTGCCGACATCCTCGCCCATGACCACGCGCATGATGTTGCCCGGCTTTTTCAGATTGAAAATCACCAGCGGAATCTGTCGTTCCATGCTCAATGTGATCGCCGTCCGGTCCATCACCTTCAATTGTTCCTTCAATACCTGTTCGTAAGTGATGTCGTGATAAAGCTTTGCGGAGGGGTCTTTCTTGGGGTCCGCCGAGTAAATTCCATCCACCTTGGTCGCTTTCAGCAGCACATCCGCATGGATTTCGGTGGCCCGCAGCGCCGCGCAGGTGTCGGTGGTGAAAAATGGATTGCCCGTCCCGGCCGCCAGGATGATCGTCCGACTTTTCTCCAGGTGACGCACCGCCCGGCGTCGAATAAACGGCTCGCATACGCTGTAAACGCTGATCGCCGACAACACCCGCGTTGGCTGCCCCAGCGATTCCATCGTCTCCTGCAGCGCCAGTGCGTTGATGACCGTGGCCAGCATCCCCATATAGTCGGCGGTTGCACGGGGTATCTGCCCATCCTCGGCGAAAGTCGCCCCGCGGATGAAATTGCCACCCCCGACCACAATCGCCAACTGCACCCCCATTTTCGCAACTTCAACGCATTGTCGGGCGATCAACGCCAGATCCTCCCCCTCCAATCCAAACCCCCCTTCATGACAAAATCCCTCACCGCTGATTTTCAACAGGACGCGCTTATACTTGGGTGCCGCCATAGACTGGGCATTATAACAGAGGCCAACCGATGCGAAAGGCAAACCTGAAACTCAACCGATATATCTCACCATGAGTATCCTCCTGGTTGGCTATCGAGGCAGTGGCAAGACCACCATCGGCAAAAAGCTGGCCGACCGGCTCTGGCAACCTTTTGTCGACACCGATGATCTGATCGTCCGCGCCGCCGGCAAGTCGATCAAGGAGATTTTCGCTGAATCCGGCGAAGAGGCGTTTCGTGATTTGGAATCAAATGCCCTGCAACAGGCGCTGGCCCTTAAGGACCACGTCATCTCACTGGGTGGCGGGGCGGTCATCCGCGAACAAAACCGCGAATTGATCAAAAATTCCGGCCACCGCGTGATCTACCTCCGTTGCGAGCCGGACATACTCCATCAACGCATCGGAGCCGACCCCAACACCGCCGCCAATCGCCCCGCACTCTCTCCCGCCGGTGGAAACATCGACGAAATCCGCACCATCCTCTCCCTGCGCGAACCGTGGTATCGTCAGGTCATGAGCGCTGAACTGGAGGTCACAAACCTCTCCGTCAGCGATGCGGTGGTATACATCATCCGACTGCTATAGCATATCGCCGCTTGCTCGACTGGATTCTCATCCTCTTTGTCTTCGCGCTGGGCGCCTGCATCGGCAGCTTCCTGAATGTCGTCGTCTGGCGACTGCCCCGAAACCAGTCGTTGGTTTCCCCTCCATCCCACTGCCCCAAATGCAACACACCCCTCGCATGGTACGACAACGTGCCGATCTTCGGCTGGATATTTCTCCGTGGCCGCTGTCGTTATTGCCATGAATCGATCTCCATCCGCTATCCGCTGGTTGAATTGTTCACGGCGTTATTGCTGGTCTTTTATTATCTGATGTTCTTCATCTTTCAGGTCGGCCCCTGTCCTCCCGGCGCGCCGGCCGTCAATGAACTGGGGTTTGTCACTCCTTATCATCTGGATATCGCCGTCGACTGGCCGATTTACGCCCTGTACATGTTCATGGTCGTCAGTCTGCTGGCCGCCAGTCTGATCGACGCCGAACTGTTCATCATCCCCATCTCCATCCCCTGGCTGATGGCGGCGGTGGGGATCGTCGTCCACGCACTGATTGATCATCCCTCCGGCGCGGGGGCTTTGAATCTCTCCCCGCCCGCCGCCGCGTTGGCCGCCGGCGGGGGGGTGGGTTTGCTCTTGAGCCTCATCGGGTGGGCCTTGGGATGGATTCCCACCAGTTTCGCGGCCGGCGAGCCGGCACTCGAAGTGGACCGCGACCTGATCGAACAACAAATCAAGGAAGCACAAGCCAAAGGAGAACCACCCCCTCAACTTCCTCCCGAATACACCCCCGCGCAAATCCGCATGGAGATGCGCCATGAGATGCTCTTTTTGTTGCCCCCCCTCCTGTGCGCCTTTGTCTGGACCTACCTGACCCTCCGCCCCGGCCCGTTGCAACATTGGTGGCAATCGCTGGTCACCCCTCACTGGATCAGCGGCCTGTTGGGCGCGGTCATGGGGGCCTTGATCGGCGGCCTGTGCGTCTGGCTGACCCGAATCCTCGGCACACTCGCTTTTGGCCGGGTGGCGATGGGTCTTGGGGATGTCCATCTCATGCTCGGCGTCGGGGCCATCGTCGGCGCCGGCGCATCCGCCGTCACCTTCTTCATCGCCCCCTTCTTCGGCATCCTGTTCGCCCTCTATGCCCTGATCACCCGCTCCCGCCGGGAGTTGCCGTATGGGCCGTATCTGAGTGCCGCGGCCGCGTTTATCCTGCTGGCCTATTGCCCCATCGCCGAATATTTAAGACCAGGATTACAGGTTCTTGCTTCGCTGCTGCAAGGTCGAGGTTTGGGTGGTTAATTTGCCATGAACAGAAAATTCCCGTCGCATCTTTCGGCAATTTGCCGATAATGCTCATTGAACCATGAACACACTCTGGCTCAAGATCAAAGTCTGGACCAAGATCGTCGTCACCGTATTGGTGACCCTCTTTGTCCTGTTGTTCATCTTCACCAACCGCAACGCATCGGTTGAGCCCGCGTTGAACCTGGTGGTGGTCAAATACGAACATGCCAACATCCTGATGGTGCTGCTGATCACCGCCGCCGTCAGCATCTTCAGTTGGTGGCTCTTTAGAACCATCTTCCGCACCATCCGCCAACTGCGCGAGATGCGCCATCGAACGGCTTTGAACAAACTCGTCCGCGCCGAGGCCGACCGTACCGCCAAGGCCTCCATGCTCCAAACCCGCCCCGATTCGACCCCGCCGGGTTCGCCTTGAATCATCACTGCTTTTGCGGCTTCTGGATGAGGATCGGCTTGATTCGCTGACAGGATGCCTGCTGCCATCCCCGACAATCCGCCATTGTCGAAAAAGAGTTGACTATCCGACAATGTAAGGTAGTATTTTGGAGTGATCGTGCCAGGTTTGATGCGCAGGTAGTTCATGGCCGCAAAAAGCGTCCCTCGGATCAAACAGTCAGTTCGGTACTCCAAAAGGCTGGAGCCGGAGGATTATTTCACATTCATCCATTTTGATGGGTTCACCGATGACTGGAAATACTTAAGGCTGGACGACGATGACTTGATGGCATTGGAAAATCAATTGATGCGTGAGCCGCATAAGGGGAGTGTGATTGCCGGCACGGGCGGTTTGCGCAAGGTTCGTTTCAGTCCGCCCTCATGGCACAGGGGCAAGAGTGGCGCGTTGCGGATATTGTATGCGATATTTCCGGATTTTGCCGTGGTCGTGCTGGCCGCGGCCTACGCAAAATCCGATCAGGAAAACATCAGTGCCCAAGACAAGAAGATGCTGAAAATGATCATGCAGGACATTGGGCGTTTTTGGAAGTAAGAGATATGAGAGGTGGATTGGTGGGAGAAAGGAATTCAGTCATGACGGCGAATGCAGGAAGCAAACGACGACTGGGCAAGCGGCTGGTTGCGGAGTTCGGGGCACTTCGGGATGCCCTGCGGGACAGGAAGCGGATCGAAAAGATATATACTGTCCGAACGGTTAGACGGATTGAAAAACCAAAAGATTTTGATGATCAGTCTGTTCGGGTGATACGCATGTCCCTGGGAGTCAGCCAGGCGGTCTTTGCGATGCTGCTGGATGTTTCCGTGGATCTTGTGGCTGCGTGGGAACAGGGGCTTCGCACCCCTTCCGGCCCGGTCCGACGGCTGCTGGAATTGATGGAAGAAGACAAGGAACATTGGCTACGCAAGCTGGAACGGGGCGATTCTCGAAAGACCGCCTGACGGCCGTGAAGTTGCCATGCCTTCTGGAATACGCAGGCGATTCGATTTGGATTGCCTGTTTGTTTGCCACGAGGATGATTCAAGTGGTTCGCCAACTTGACGCCTCTCCCATTTGCCTTACATTTCTACTTAATCTAACAACGGAGTGACCATGCGCATGAATCGCTGGGCCGTGCCGGCCGTGTTATTGGGGGCGTTTCTTTCTCTGGGTTGCCAGAACAAGCTGTATGATGAAAACCAGGCCCTCTGGAGCGAAAACCGCGAGTTGCGCGCCCAGAACGCCGAGATGGATTCGCGGCTGAAAACCGCCCCCGATCCCTCCCAGCTCCAATCCATGCGCGATGAAATCGCCAAGCGCGACGCCGAGATTGCACAGCTCAAGGACAGCCTTCGCCAGCCTCCCGCCGGCCAGAACGAACCGGGCCTCGAAGGGATCGACGCCACCTACGACCCCAAATCGGGCAACGTCACCGTCAATCTCCCCGGCGATGTCCTCTTCGCCCCCGGCGACGCCACCATCAAGCAATCAGCGCAGTCCACGCTCGACAAAATCGCCTCCGCCATCAAAAAGGACTATTCCGGCAAGCGCATCTTCGTCGATGGACACACCGACACCGACCCGATCAAACGCACGGCCGACAAATGGAAGGACAACTTTGACCTCTCCTACGCCCGTGCCAAGGCCGTCATGAATTATCTGGCCGGCAAGGGGATCGGCGAAAAACAGATGGCCGTCCGCGCCTTTGGTCCCAATCAGGCCAAGGGGAGCAAACAGGCCAGCCGGCGCGTCGAGATAGTCGTCGCCACCAAATAACGTGCCGACTTCCATCGCCATCATCGACTACGGCATGGCCAACCTGCGCTCGGTCCAGAAAGCCTTCGAGCACGAGGGGATCGCCGCGCAGATCATCTCCCGCCCTGAACAGGTGGAGATGTTTGATAAAATCGTCCTCCCCGGCGTCGGCGCGTTCAAGGACGCCGTCGCCACGCTCCGTTCCACCGCGCTCGACCAGCCGATCCTTCGCCATATCCGCGCGGGCAAACCGTTTTTAGGTATCTGTCTCGGCCTGCAAATGCTGTTCGAGAAAGGATTTGAGGATGGTGAACACGATGGCCTTGGCGTCTTTGCCGGCAAGTGCGTTCGCTTTGATGTGGATCGTACGCTCGGCCTCAAAGTCCCTCACATGGGGTGGAATCAGCTCGACAAAATAACCGATTCCCCGCTGTTTCGCGGCCTGAGCGGGCAACCCAGCGTCTATTTCGTCCACAGTTACCATGTCATCCCCGATGATCCTGCCATCATCGCCACCACAACCGACTATGGCCGGCCATTCATCAGCAGCATCTGGCGCGACAATGTCGTCGCAACCCAGTTCCATCCCGAAAAAAGCCAGAAAACCGGCCTGAAAATCCTGCAAAATTTCGCCCAATGGTGAGGCCGACCACCGTGCCCTCCCTGTGCGACCACACCCTCGACTCCCTTGCCCAACAGCTTCTCGACTGGGATGAACCGGCCAGCCATGCCCCGCGACTGCTACGCGCCTTTTACCAATCCCACGGCCACCCCGACTGGTCCACACAGCCCATCAGCCGAAAGCTCCAACATCGACTGGCCACCGATGTTGCACCTCGATCCTCAAAGCTGCTTACCACCCACACCAGCGCCGATGGCACGCAAAAACTCCTCCTCTCCTTCGACACCGGCACGGTTGAATCCGTCCTCATGCCCGGCCACCGGCCGGGTGTCGCCGCCGGTTGCATCTCATCGCAAATCGGCTGTGCAATGGGGTGTGATTTTTGTGCCTCCACGCGGGATGGCTTTGTCGCCAATCTCACCGCGGGGCAGATCATCGACCAGTTTCTTCATTTGCGACATCACGCCGCCGC
This sequence comes from Phycisphaerales bacterium, assembly GCA_020847545.1. Classification (GTDB taxonomy): domain Bacteria; phylum Planctomycetota; class Phycisphaerae; order Tepidisphaerales; family Tepidisphaeraceae; genus JADYZN01. The sequence goes on along the minus strand of JADLBV010000020.1, from coordinate 14,216 downwards.
CATTGGTAGACGATTGCAAACGGTTGTTTTCATGGGAATGGGGGAGCCGATGCTCAATCTCCCCGCCGTCATTGAAGCCATTGCCCGCATGACCCATTCGTCAATGGGCAACCTTGGCGCAGGTCGGATCACCGTCTCCACCGTCGGCATCGTCCCCGGCATCGACGCCTTGGCCGCCTGCGGCCACAAGGTTCAGCTTGCCCTCTCGTTGCACGCCCCCGATGACCCCACCCGCGCCCGTCTGGTCCCCATGAACCGCCGATATGGCATCGATGAAATCATGGCCGCCGCCAAACGCTACCAACAGCGCACCGGCCGATTCGTCAACATCGAATATTGCCTGCTGAACGAGATCAACGATTCCCCCGATCACGCGAGACAACTGGCCCGCCTGATGGAAGGGTTCCGCGCCCACGTCAACATCATCCCCTACAACCCCATCGGCCCCTCCCTCAGCGGCGTCAACTATCAGCGTCCCACCCCCCAACGACTTGAACAATTCGTCCAAATCCTCCGCGACCACGCCGTCGTCACTCACACCCGCCACCCCCGCGGCGACCAAATCAACGCCGCCTGCGGCCAATTACGCCGTCAAAGCATTACAACGCCGGCCGTCGCCGACGGACCAGCAGTGCCAATGGCGCAATCACGCCCAACAGGGCCGGCTCGGGAATCTGTCCAAAGTTGACTTCAAATGCCATGTCGTAACTGATGTAAAGCACCGGCGTGCTGCCGTCGGTGCTGAGGATCATCGTCCCGCCCGAATAATAGCTGTTGTTGCTGAAATACCCGCCGGCGGAGTTTGGGCTGCCCCAATCAACAAGCAATGCATATTTATCCCCCGCGACGACCGGCACGTTGAACACATGGGAATATTCAGTTGCCCCGCTACTGCCCAAGACGGAAATGGGTCCGAAACCCAACTGTGTTCCCAACGTGCCTGTTCCTCCATCATCGCTGAAGGTAAACAACCGCCAAAAACCGTTGCTGTCGGTGCTTCCGCTGCCGTGCAGTGTCATTTTGGCCGACGTAAGCCCGGTTTCCCCCGTGGGCGCAATAAAACTCTGACCCAGATAGGTATGTCCGGAAGTAGGATTGGGACCGGGGACCAAAGACCCGATTGTAGCATCACCAAACGCCGCTGAGGTCAAAAACAACGCGGCCGACACACCCAACAAAACGCGAATTTTCATCTTCCCTCCAAAAGGATATTTCAAATTATCATAACCACGCCGTGCGGTTCCACAATAGAAATGCAGAAAAACATCAGGGATTTCCTGTGGTGGAATTTTGTATTGATTGTTAAAATGTGGTGGGTTCTGGAGGAGAAATTCACATGAAATCGCTCATTTCCGCCGTGGCTGTTTTGGCCGTCAGCGTTTCCACGACCCGCGCCGATACGTTTTCCGCTATGGTCAACTTTGGCGACAGCCTCAGTGATGTCGGCAATGTTCACGACCTGACAACTGACATCTATCCCCTTCATGCGATCGTCCCCGCGGCACCGTACTACAATGGTCACTTTTCCAATGGCCCCATCTGGGTTGAACAACTCGCCGGCCTGATGGGCCTGCCCACCCCCACCCCCAGTCGAACCGGCGGGACCGACTACGCCTACGGCTTGGCCCACAGCGGCACCGGCAACACCAGCCTGGTCATCCCCAATGTCCAAACCCAGATCAATGACTGGACGGCCAACAATGTCAGCAGTCAGACACAGTTGTTCACCGTCCTTGGCGGCGCCACCGACTTGTTTGATGTGATTGGCAACGCGGGTGATCAATCCGCCACGGCCCAGCAGGCCGCCAACAACATCGTCGCCGGCCTGCAATCGCTCTACAACGACGGCGCCCGCAACATTATCGTGGGCAATCTTCCGGACCTGGGCTTGGTCCCCAGCTATCACAACACCCCCGATCAGACACAGGCCACGGCCCTCTCCAACACATTCAACACAACCCTGGCGACGGGCATGAGCAATCTCATCGCCTTGTCCCCCGGCCTCAATCTGCACCTTTTGGACCTGAACACACTATTCAATAATGCCATCGCCAATCCGGCCACCTATGGCCTGACCAACGTCACCGACGCCGCCTACACCGGCGACCCCGACTACGAAGGTGTCGGCACCGTTGTCCCCAACCCCGCCGGCTACCTGTTCTGGGATGAAGTCCATCCCACCACCCTCGGCCACTCCATGGTCGCACAGGCCGCCTACGCCGCCGTGCCCGAACCGGCCACCACGATGCTAATCATTCTCCCCGCGGCGGCGATGATGATGCGCCGGCGTAAAATGGCTTAAGGTTTCATCGGCCCCGTTTTTGTCTCTTGATGAATTGCCCAAAGAGCGGAACGGCAAAACAATACCTGCCATGACGGTTTTTATATATCAACCCTCTGTCACACATGGCGGAGAGCATTTGGTTGACATGGCTGGGGCTGAACGGGTTTTCCAGTGATCGGCTGGCCGTTTCAACGATGTCCTGAACCGTGAATTCGTTGTCCGGGTCATCCAGCTCCGCAATGACCATCAGCAGGTCGCGTTGTCGGTCGGTGGCCCTTCCCCAGCGGCCGGCGAAAAAATCATTGTCCAATTTTTGTACGATTTCTTCGCTTCGCACCAACAACGTATCATCATCCCCGCGCACTATTTTTTGAATGATGATGTCATACATTTCACGGCAGATGAACTGAATGAAATAGGGATAACCACCGGACATTTCGATGACGCGCTCCACCAATGGATCGGAAAACCGGACCGGACAGTGGCTGTCCGAAATGGGCTTGACGATTGCCTGTTCGCTCTCTTTTTCGTTCAGGCGATCCAATGTAATCACGCGAAACATTCGTTCCGAAAAAGTCCTCGCCTCAACCAGTTTTGGAAACAACGTGGGAAGACCCGTCAGCGCCAGCATGAATGGGATGTTTTTTTTCTGGATGGATTGGAATAAATCCAGAAGCAATGAGAGCGGATACTGCTTGTCCCCGGCATGATCCGCCAGATTTTGCGCTTCATCGTAGGCGAAAATCACGCCCCGCTTACCCGTCAACTGGAGATACCGCCATGATGTCTCCAGCACGGCCTTTAACTTGTCCGCCACCAGCCCGGGGGTGTTTTGATAGATGAAGGAGAGCGCCTCATAACCCAGGGTCTGCTGAACCGTCTGCGAGTGCCGGCTTAAACCGAAAGCCGGCAATTCCTCTTCCGCGATCACCAGTTGGCCTGTCACAACCGCCAGGTCCGCTATCAGACGGGTGGCCAGGTTTTCCTCGGTCACACTGGATGCCTCGGAAAGGTCCGTTCCCACCCAAAGCCATTGAGCCGCCATCGCCTGCGGCTTGAATGTCTCCAGCAGGACGGTCTTCCCAACCCCGCGCAATCCCGTCAGAATCAGGTTTTCCAGTATGATTTCCTGTTCCAGCAACCGCTTGAACTCACGAAATTCAAGGTCCCGCCCGGCCAAATAGGGAGGCATATGCCCCGCCCCCGGACGAAATGGGTTTTTGAATGCCTTGGCCATTTCAATCTCTTGTTATTGATATGACTAAATTTATATAATATTATAAATTTAGTCAAGAGGGAAAGCCGCTGTAAATTACACTCCCAGCCTCTTCTTCCACGCCGCCAGTTGCTCCTCAAACGGCCTCCCCCCGGCCGCCCCCGCGCTCTGGTATCGTTTCACCACGTTCCTGGCGCCCAGCGCTTCGTATACCTGCGCATCGATGCGCACATCGCTCCTGGTCGCGATTACTTCATTGAACGTCTCCACGCTCAGTTGCGACAGGGCGTGTTTGTTTTCCTTTTCGCATCGCGCCACCAGCGTGCCGACGATGTGGTGGGCCGTGCGGAAGGGGATTCCTTTGGTCACCAGATATTCCGCAAGCGATGTTGCATCCAGAAAACCGCGTTCCAGCGTCGGTTCGATGCGGGATTGATCATAGTTGGCCGAGTTCACGATCGCGGCCGCCATCGTCAGGCATTGGCTGACCGTGTCATATGCCCGGAAGATGATCCGCTTGTCCTCCTGCAAATCCCGGTTGTAACCAATCGGCAAACCCTTCAGGATCGTCATCAAGGCGAACAAATCACCATACACGTTTCCACATCGCCCGCGGATCAATTCCAGCATGTCCGGGTTGCGCTTCTGCGGCATCATCGAGCTGCTGGTCGTGTACCGATCCGCGATTTTGATGAACCCAAACTCGGTGGACATGTAAATAATCCACTGCTCCGCCCAGCGGGAGAGGTGTTGGGCGATCATGGCACAGGCATAGACAAAATCGCATGCCGCGTCGCGCGACGCGGTCCGCTCAATGCTGTTGACCGGCGGTTGATGTCCCGTCTTCATCAATTGTGCCGACGTTGCGGGATCAATCGGCAGGGAAGTCCCCGCAATCGCGCCGCTGCCCAGTGGCAGGTCCATGTCACACTTGCTCAGCGTGTTGATCCGCGCGATATCCACCTCAAACAACCGTGCCCATGCCAATGATTCCGCGCCGGCGATGATCGGCTGGGCGCGCTGCAAATGCGTAAACGACGGCATGACCACGCTTGTGGAACGTTCCGCCAACAGCACAAACGTCTTGCACAGGTCGCGCAAGGAATCACACAGGCCGACTCGCGTGGAAAAAATCCACAACGTCAGATCGGTTGCCACCTGGTCATTGCGGCTCCTGCCGGTATGCAGCTTGCGCCCCGGCTCGCCGATGCGATGGGTCAACTCGCTCTCGACGCACATGTGAATGTCTTCCAATTCCCGCTTGAACCCCGCCCATTTGGCCCCATCCCGGTCGATCTCCGCCTCGATCTCCTTAAGCCCTTTTTCAATCGTCTCCCGGTCGGCCTCCGTAATCAATCCCACTTTCGCCAACATCGTCGCATGGGCGATGCTGGCGGCGATGTCCTGTTTGTACAGCCGCCAGTCATACGTGACCGACTCCACAAACTCCTGCGCAATCGCATCGGTTGCCTCACTGATCCGCGCCTGCCATGATTTTTCGTTTTTGCTCTCTGCCATGTAGGTGATTGTAAATAGGCCTACTCTGAAGGCCAAGGTGTTGGAATTATGTCATTGCGAAAATTCCGATTTCCAATTGAAAAATGTGAAAAACAGCATTACAATCATTGCATGATGACCAGTTCCGTATTTCAATCGGACCCTGAAATTCTCGGCGGTACGGTCGTCTTCAAGGGGACGCGCGTGCCGCTTCAGAATCTGATGGATTATCTCAAAGGCGGGTACACGCTGGACGAATTTCTCGATGATTTTCCAACGGTCACGCGCCAGCAGGCGATACAGGGTCTGGAAGAAGCGAGTCTTTTGCTGATCGAGACATCCGCGTGATCCTGCTGCTCGATGAATGTCTTCCAGTGCGGCTTGGGCGATTGCTCCCGGGGCACGACATCAGGACCGTTCACCAGATGAAGTGGCTTGGCCTGAGCAACGGCCGGCTTCTTGCCGCGGCCAATGGTCAGGTTGACGTGTTTTTGACCGTGGACAAAAACCTCGTGCAACAACAGTCATTGGCCGGGTATCAATTGGCGGTCATCGTGCTTCGCGCCCAATCCAATAAGATTGAACATCTCTCCGCTCTGGTGAACCCAATCCTCGCCGCTTTGGAAAGCATCAAGCCGGGCGAAGTTGTGACCATCGGTGCATGACAACATGAATGCCTGAGTTTATCCAAGCCGGTTTTTGATTTTGGCCCTTTGCGCCGTTGGCGTTTGGTTGTCTAATGGCGGGAGGGTTTACTTAAAAGGAGATTTTCATGCCTGTTCGTGATGCACAAGCCACCTGGGAAGGTGGACTCAAAGATGGCAAGGGTTCGGTCAAGCTGGGCAGCGGGTTGTTTCAGGGGAGTTATTCCTTTGGCACCCGGTTTGAAAATTCGCCGGGAACCAATCCTGAAGAGCTGCTTGGGGCGGCCCACGCGGCCTGTTTTTCGATGGCGTTGTCGGCCGGGCTGGGGAAAAACGGCTTCTCGCCAAAGAGCGTTCACACCGTCGCCAAGGTGACGGTGGAAAAGGTCGGCGAAGGGTTCAAGATCACGAGCATCAAGCTGACTTGTGATGCGCAGGTTCCCAACATCGACGACAAGACTTTCCAGCAGCACGCCGAGGGGGCCAAGAAGGGTTGCCCGGTTTCGCAGGCGCTGGCCGCGACGCCAATTGAGTTGAAGGCGACGTTGGTGAAATAGACCGTGATGCGTGAAATGTGATGCGTGATTTGTGATGCGCGCAGTGCGGTTAGATCAGTCGGCGCAGCCAGTCTTGAACAAAGCGGGCGATCAGCTCGTTCATGGCCTGCGCGAGGGTGCCGTGCGCCATCGCATTGGCCATGGCCGCGATGTATTGCGGATCATCTTCCAATGCGAGTATGGCCTCCTCTACCAGCAGGTTCTGATCGAGCACGGCCGCCAGTTTCGGATGCGATTGGGAAAAGCCCGGCCAGTCCTGGCTGATGGCCAGTTCAACCTGTCTGCGAAGTTCAATTCGGGTCATGTTCGGCTCCTTTGAAGTGTAAAAGTTGCATTTGCATGGAGATGAGCCATTGGGCGCGCTCGAGGGCGGCGTCGATGGCCTTGATGTTGCGCGCCTGGGTTTCATCGGCCTTAACGGATGCGGCGTGGGCGGCGACCATCGCCTGCAAACCCACCGCGTAGGCGCGGCGATGTTCGATCACCCAGTCGGGCGACAAGGGTTGATGTTCCCGCACATCGGCGTCAAACGCCTCATCGAGCTGTTTGCGGCGAATCGTGTCGAGTTCATCGGCGACGGCCCGATGTTCCTGGCGGGATTGATCGCACAATGCAATCCCGTTGCGGGCTTGTTGCAACAGATCGAGCTGCGCCTGTTGATAGGAGACGCAGCCGGTGGTGGTGAATAGTAATAGCAGGATCAGCCATTTCATGGTTTTTCTCCGGAAATTCGTTGCAGGTATTGTTCCTGGGTGGTGGTCAGGCGGGTGAGTGCTTCGGTGTTTTGACGGACGAGGGTGATGAGCTGGTCGAGCTGGACGCGGTCGGCGAGGATGCGCGTGTGGGATTCATCCAGTTGCTGGTCGCGTTGTCGGCTGGTGCGGCGTTCCCAGAGCCACATCGCCCCCATGAGGCCGGCCGTGCCGAGATTGGCCAGGTCGGTGATCGCGATTGGGGTTTCAAGCAGAAAATTCATATTGGACTCCCGTAGGGTGGGCATCGCCCACCATCTTGTCAGGCGCGGAGAAATTTCAGCGTGGAGAGGGATCGCAGATCATCGATCTGTCCATCGGCATTGGTGTCCAGTTCGAGGGTGCAGCGGCGGAGGGATTGGAGCAGGATTTGCTTGTATAGGTCCGCGCGGATGATCAGCGGATCGGGATCGACAGCGTTGGCGGCCAGTGCGGTGTAGATCAGATTCAGCGTGCCCAAGGCACAGGGAATGCGCAATGCGGATGGATTCAATACGGTGATGCCATCGAGACCCGCGGCGCTGTTGAGCCATTGGGTGGTCAATTCGAGCAAAGGCCAGAAGGTGCGAATGGCGAACGTCAGGCCGGTGGCGGTTCCAATCGGGCAGGGGGCGGGGGCATTGGAGTCTGGAAAGAGGTTGTCGTAGAGGGTGCTGATGGTGAGCGTGGTAGATGAATCGACGGAGATAATCGGGTAGCACCCTTCGATCGACCCATCGAGTGTCAGAACGTGTTGGGGGTTGACCGGCAGGCCGGCCAGCGAGCCAACGGTAAGTGTGAAGGTGGTGGCGGCCAGGTTTCCGGTGCCGGACAAGAGTTGCTGGGAGACGGCTTGGGCGGATTTGAAAATCGTCGGTTCCCAGTAGAGCAGATCGGTGTCGGTGGCGTAGGTCATGGGATATCTCACATGGAAAATGCGCGAAGAACCCTCTCCCCTGCCCCTCTCCCTTTCCCTGGGTACAGGGAAAGGGAGAGGGAGGAATCAGGCGGTGAAGCCGGTGATTAAGGCGTGGGCGGATTCGTTGCGGAATTCGAGGGTGTATTCGCCGACGAGTTGGCCGGTCTCGCGGTCGCCGGTGCGGGCGAGGGGGCGGAATTGGAAACTTCGGCCTGCCAATGGCAGGACTTCGATTCGGCTCGAATCCAGCAGCAGGACCGAGCCGGTGGGGACGTAGCGCGACAGGATGACCCGGCAGACGCCGAAGTCGCTTTCGTAGATGGAGATGCCGTCGCGATAGGTTTGAGCCTGGGGCGCAAATCGGCGGTTGGAGCCGACGAAGGCGTTGATGGCGCGTTTTTCCTGGCCGCCGACGAGGATCAGGTCGATGTTGGCGTTGGAATTTTTCCAGACTTCGCGCAAGGCGCGGTTGAGCTGAGTTTCGGACAATGATGTGCCTGAGGGGAAGCCGCCTTGGCCTGGGATGAAGTGGTTGGTGGCGATGAAGGCGAGGATGCCTTTCATGGTTCGACGAACGGTAGCGGAACCTTCGACGGTGTCATCGGGGGCGCGGCCATTGATGACGCAGTTTTCGAGGTCGCGCAGCAATTCGCGCAGACGTTGCTGTTTCTGATAGTCCATCTCATCGGCGACGGCGAGTTGTCGCACGGCCAGTTCCGAGCCGCTGATTTCGACGGTGGAGCTGAGGATTTGCGTGGAATTGGTGATGCGGGAACGGGTGGTGAAACGGGCCTGGGAGGAGTCGGCCCCTTCGAGTGCGGCGTTACCGAGGATGTGGATGACTTTGCCATCGACGACGGTCCCGGCGGATGATCCGCCGTATTGTCGGATGACGGTGATGGTTCCGTTGCCGGTATCGACGGAGGAGACGAACAGGATTTCAGAATCCCCTTCGAGCCGGATTTGATCGCCGGCGCGAAACGAGGGCGAGTTGGCGACGCCGAAGGTGGTTTCGGTGGCGGCGTTGGAGATGGAGCCATCGCTGACGGCGTCGGTGTTGGGGAGCAGCGCGTCTTCGAGCCATTCGTGGATGGTCGAACGCGCGGGGCGCTTGGGGTCGCCCAGAACGTCCAGCAGCGGGGTTTCGTGGGGGGAGACGATGGAGACCAGGTCGCTGATGTCTTCGGCCAGTTCGGGCAGATCAGCGCCGGCGGAGTAGGTTGCTTTTCCTGAAAATGACATGATTTCTCCTGTAAAGTAAGTGTTGTTGAGAGTTCAGATTCATCGCAGGTTGCGACGGAGGTTGAGGTATTCGCGCATTTTGCGTGGGTCATTGTGATGGGCCAGGTTGTCGGCCAGTTCGCGCAGTTGTTGGTGCGGGTCGGGCGACGGGTCGGCTGGCCGGGGCGAAGGGGGTGGTGATTCGACCGGCGGGTCGGGTTTGGAATCGGGTTGGTCCATGTGAGGCTCCTTTCGAGAAAAGGTGGAAATGAAAATGTTTGCGGGATGGTTCAATACCCCAGTTCGCGGAGGATGATTTCCTTGGGGACGCCGACGCGGAGTTTGGCATCGGCTTCCTGGAGTTTTTCGAGGTCGTTTTCGGGAAGTGGGCTGGGCCAGTGGATTTCGATCCGGCGTTCGTCGGGGGTTGTGGCGAATAGTCCGGCGTGGTCGAGCCATGCGAGGGACAATTCGCAGATTTGCTGGATGCCGGCGCCGTAAGCGGTGCGTTTCTTTTCGGTGCGGGAGAGGAGCGCCAGCAGGGTGATGCGAAGAGCCGCGGCGCTGGTGAGTCGGCCGATGCGATTTTTGATCGCGCCCGCGGCGATGGGGGTGACGGAGCTGATTTTGTCCATGGCTTCGCGCAGGTCGGCCAGGTGGGCGTCTTCGGAGGGGCAGTTGGAGTCGCCGCCGAAGGTGAGGATGTCGGCGTTTTCGTTGTCGGTCATCCACATCCGGCCGGGGGCGACGGGGTGTTCGTTGAAGGTTTCGATCCCCTTGCCGAGATACATTTTGAAGGATTGGAAGGTGATGCGGTTGGCGCGGTCGCTGAGTCGGGTGTTGAGTTCATCCTGGAGCGGGATGAGCGGCTCGACTTCGCTGGCGCCGGCGTATTCAAAGGGGACGACGACGTTCTGGATGTGGACCAGCGGGATGCGTCCAAGGGTGTTGGCCCCTTGTGCGACAAGTCGATCATCCTGCCATCGCTGCCAGCGGTCAGGGGTGATCAATTCGAGGGAGATGGGATGGTGGTCGGAGGGTTTGGCGCGGAAGCGGTCGAGAAATGTTGGTTTTTTCTCGGGTTTGGGGAGGTAATGAAATTGGGCATAGGCGAGCAGGTTGCTGGAATCGGTGGAAGACAAGACAGGCAAGGCCCGCGCCGGCTCGATGATTTCAAGTTGCACCATGCGGGAGAGGCGCTGGAGCAGCGCTTCGCGCGACGGGGTTGTCGCTCCCGTGGTGGATGAATCATCAATACGCGACGCGGGCTTTGCCAGGTGGGGTGGGAGGGTCCGCGGGGAGGCGGCCGCGGACCCTTGGGACGGTGTGGGGCCGTCCGGGTGGGATTGTGGGGGGTTGGCCGAGGGATTGGAGGTCGGCGCAGTTGGAGGATGTAGGGGTGTTGGATTCGATGGGACAGTGAGCGTCGTCGGCGGCTCCCCCTGTGCCGCCGACGGGGTGAAATTTGACGAGGATGTCCACGAACCCGTGGACGGCGCCCAACAAGGCAAGTTGTTGGAGGAACTGGATGCCGCCGTGGTTGGCGAGGATGAGGCGAAGGAGGTCGGTGATGAATTGCCGGCGGTCGGGATCAGCGGCGGCGGACTGGATGACCAGCGGTTTGCCGAAGAGGTAGTCAACGGTGGTGTCGATGCGCCAGCCGATGTCGTTTTCGATGACGATTTCCTTGCGTGCGACGCCTGTGGGGAGGGGCGCGGAATCGAGGTCGCACCCGGATCGCACGCCGGTCAGACGGGATGGGAGTCCCCATTCCTGCGCCTGTCGATAGGGACGGGTGGAGCCTTGGTCGGAAGCGTCGGTGGCAAGCAGCCGCATGGGATTGCGGTAGTAGGCCCAGAGTCGGCGGTAGTGGGATTGGCGTTGGAGGAGGTTTTTGAGCAGGGGGTCGAGATTGAAGGGGAGTGGTTTCATGTCGGGTCTTTCGTGCGGGGCTTTGTGTTTGCCCTCTGTAAGTACGGGCGGGAGTGCGCCCATTGGGCGCTGGGACGGGATGGGGGAGGGGATTTATGGAGGAAAAAGTTGGAAATATTTTTATTTTTTGGATTGGGGGATGTGCGCGCCGGTGTTCGGGGCGCGCAACGGCGGGTTGTTGGTTTGTGATGAAAGCGATTTTTGTTGTTTGGATCAAAAGGGAGTGTAGACTGTGGGTGAACATTTCTGTTTAAGAATCTTGGGAGTTGGTTATGTCGATTCAATGTCCGTATTGCCGGTTTACGATGGAGCTCAAGGGGGCGCATGCGGGGCGGTACAAGCCCAAGTGCGCCAAGTGTGGGAAGATGTTCAGGTTGGCGATATCGGAGCAGGGGGAGATGAAAGTCAGGGTGATGGAGGAGGGTGCGGTTGCGTCGGCGGGTGGGACGACGGCAGGGGCGACGGTGGCGCCGGCGAAGGTGGCGCAGGGATCAGTGTCACAGGCGACGGTTGCGCCGGCAAAGGTTGCGCCGGCGAAAGTGGAGCATCATCAGGAGCCGGAGCGGATTGATCGCAGCGCGTTTGCGACGGCGGTGAAGGCGGAGGAGGCGGGCGAGGGGCCGATGTTGAGCGGGAAACTGGGTGGGTATCGGATTGAGAGACGGTTGGGTGGCGGGGGGATGGGGGCGGTATATCTGGCCAAGCAGTTGTCGCTGGATCGGGATGTGGCGTTGAAGGTGATGCACCCGAGCCTGGCGAAGGATCCATCCTTTGTGGCGCGGTTTACGCGCGAGGCGTATGCGGCGGCGCAGTTGACGCATCACAACGTGGTGCAGATTCATGACATCGGGGCGGAAGGGGAGGTGCATTATTTCAGCATGGAGTTTGTGGGCGGGCAGACGCTGGGGGAGATGGTGGAGAAGGAGGGGAAACTGGATGCGGATGTGGCGGTGGGGTATGCGCTGCAGGCGGCGCGCGGGCTGAAGTTCGCGCATGACCATGGGATGATTCATCGGGACATCAAGCCGGACAATCTGCTGATCAACGATCAGGGGATTGTGAAGGTTGCGGACCTGGGTTTGGTGAAGACGCCGGAGGGATCGGAGCGGACGGTGGTGGCGGGAGAGGCCGCGCCGCAGAATCCGATGGTGACGGCGGCGCAGTCGTTCATGGGGACGCCGGCGTATATGGCGCCGGAGCAGGCGCGGGATTCGACCAAGGTGGATGGTCGGGCGGATATTTATTCGCTGGGATGCACGTTGTACGACATGGTGACGGGGCGGCCCCCTTTTGGGGGCAAGACGGCGGCGGAGGTGATGACCAAGCATCAGCGCGAGGCGGTGGTGCCGCCGCATCAGATTGTGAATCGGGTGCCGGAGCAGGTGTCGGCGTTGCTGATGAAGATGGTGGCCAAGAAGCCGGAGGAGCGGTATGCGAACGCGGGGGAATTGATCTCGGCGCTGGAGGAATATCTGGGGGTGGATGGGACGGGGCCTTTTTCGCCCAAGGAGGAACATGCGCGGGCGCTGGAGGGGGCGGTGGTGCAGTTCAACAGTGCGTGGGGGAGCCGGCTGCGCTCGAATCTGTTGTTGGCGATCGCGGGGTTGGGAGGGTTGGCGTGGGGGGGGATGTTGCTGGCGGGGTGGTGGGGAATGGCGGCGTCGCTGCTGGTGGTGGGGGTGATCGCGGGGGTGAGTTATTTTGTGGTGAAGGGGGTGGCGGAGCGGTCTTATTTGTTCAGCCGGGCGCGCGAATGGGTGATGGGGGCGGGGTTGGGGTTGTGGATCAAGCTGGCGCTGGTGTTGGTGCTGGGGGTGTTGGCGTTGATGGCGTTGGGGATGTTGGGGGTGATGGCGGGGTTGTTGATATTGGGTGTGGGGTTGGCGTGCGCGTTTTATTTTTCGATTGACAAGCTGGTGTCATCGCAGCGCGAGGGGGCGCTGACGCGGACGGATGATTTGTTGCGGAAGATGCGGCTGCGCGGCTTGGAGGAGGGTGCGTTGCGGCAGTTTGTCTGTCGATACGCGGGGGACAAATGGGAGGAGTTTTACGAGGCGTTGTTTGGGTATGAGTCAAAGATGGAGGCGCGGTCCAAATGGGGGAGGGGCCGGCGCGGGGAGATCAGGCCGAAATTCGGCGCGTGGCGCGACGGGATCATCCGGTGGATCGATGCGAGGCAGCAACAGCGCAAGGTGGACCGTGAACGTCGGCTGTTGATGAAGATCGAAGCGCGTCGGCTGGAGGCGGCGGGGATGAAGGAGATCGAGTCGCGCAAGCAGGCCAAACGGATCGCCGATGCGATGGTGCAAAAGGCGGCCGAGGTGAGACAGGGGGCGACGGTTGCGCCATCCGCCAAGGAGACGGCCGCGCCGACGACGAAAGCCACCGCCGTGCCGGCGCGCGGGATGTTTGATGAGGCGATTCAGAGCGCCCAGCAGCCGGCGACGGGCAAGGAGAAGAAGTTTGAGCATCATTCGTACATCGACCGCAAATATGGCGGATTGAGCGGGATGATATTGGGGGCGCAGACGCGGTTTATCCTGGGGGCGGCGTTGCTTTTGCCATTTTTGTTATGGTTGTATCAGAATCGCTCGGTGCCGGTGACGGATTTGGCGAAGCAGGGGATGGAGCAGACGAATCAAGGGATCGACAAGCTGGCGGATCCGAACGGGTATAACAATCCAAAGCCGTTGCCGAGTGTGCGATTTACCGCGCCGACCAAGGCGCTGGAATTGACCGGCGTGCCGACGAAATACGCGTCGATTTTGGGGACGTGGAACGCGGGAGTGGCGGCGGTGATGCTGCTGATTTCGGCGTTGTTCATGGGAAGAAAGATCGGGGTGGTGATCATCGTCGCGGCGGCGTTGATGGTGGCGGGGCATCTGTGGCGCGTGATCCCGCAAGTCAGTTTGATCGAAAAATGGGGTGGTGGTCAGGGGTTTTTATATGCGACGACGCTGGTGATGGGGCTGGCGTTGGGGGTGTTGGGGTTTGCGTTTTTGCGGGAAAAATGACAGGAGGACAAACTGTATTGGATGTTGTACCTGTGTCATGGGAATGCAGGGCTGATGGCGTGGCATACAAAAGTGGTCCTTCCGGAATCACAGTGGGTATAAATCCAGTCCGCCACATTGGAAATAGATCGCGGTCTTGAAGTTCTCGACGTTGCGAAAGCCACAGCACTTTCGCTTGATCGTCATGATTTTACTGTTCAG
>JADLBV010000019.1 GCA_020847545.1 Phycisphaerales bacterium | reverse complement strand
TGCGCGCTATATTCGCCCTCGATCGCGCCCAGCCAATTCAGACCACCCCCCCAGCGCCATCCGACCATGCTCACAACGAGATCAACCCCCGGATTCCAAACAACAACAGGTGTGCCGAACGGGATTGTTACGAATCATGTTCATCCTGATCCGGCCTTATATTCGGTTTTTGATTCGGCGATTCCCGCCATCACAGCACAGAATGTCAATCATCGACTCGATACGCAGCATACCGCTGGTGTCTCTATAAGCCTTGGTCACTTTGTCCATCCTACTCCAATCATCATACCCGTACCGGCAAATCCCGTCATAGGTCAGATTGCCGGCCATGTCGTGGGTAGTCTCAATGGATTTTGAGATCAATTCCAGGAAAAAGTTATCTTTTGTCGAAAATGTACGCCGACATCCTCATCCTGCGTCCCAACGTGTGTTCGATATGACTCAATATCAGCCGGTTGATCGGATCGGTTTGATGGCGGGACAGCCGGGGCAGACGCTGGATGGCCCCATCGACGCGGGGCAGTTTCAACAGGCCCTGCACCAATCGCAGCAGCCGCAAGTCAAACGGCATCGTCTGCGCCACCTTCGGCAGGCAAGATCGGCAGACGATCCCGCCGCGCGCCGGGCTGAAGGAGGCCGGTCCACGGTCGGACAATTCATTATGGCACAAAACGCACATCGACAGTTCGGCCAAATAGCCCGCCTGTCGCAGCAGTTCCAGTTCAAACCCCAAAAAGGCCTCTTCCCGGCGGGAAGTGGACAGCTCGGCCAGACATTTTTCCATCGCGACAAACAGGTCCGGATGGGGATCGTGTTCTTCGACCAAAAACCCCATCAGCTCGGCCGCGTATTGCCCCAGATACATGCCGCGCAGGCATTTGCGCAATTCCAGATGCCCTTCACGCAGCGACCATTCGGTCAACGTGGACAATTCGCGGGCCGGATCATGGGTAAATACCGCCTGTCCGATGTCCAGCAGATCGACGCCGCCGTCAAATTTGCTCGCCCCCGCCTTGGTGCGCCGATGCGCCCCCTTGGCCATCGCGCGCAGCAAACCATGCTCACGGGAAAAGAGCGTCAGAATTTGCGAGGTTTCGCTGTACTCGAACTTCCGTAGGCAAATACAGCGGTCATGAACCAAAGGCATCCCATGAATTATACGGGATTGCCGAGGCGAGTTCTTCGCTTGAGTAAAATGGGCAGCACGAACAATGTCAGCAGGCCGGTCGGTTCTGGAACCGCAATGCCGGTCACTTCAGTGATCCAATCATTGAAGGCCGATACCCGAAGATACCCCTGCAAATCACTGTATGAGGCGTTGTCGGTGCCATCGCCGCCCATTGCAACAGGAAGGCCGTAAATAAAGGAATTGATGCCGGCAACGACGCGATTGCCATTTTCGGTGAAGAAGACCGGCCCACCACTGTCGCCCGGGGCAACACTGATTTCCAAAGGCAGCGAAGTGGCGCTGCCCATAATATTGACACCCTGATAGACGCCCGAAGATGGATCATTGGGTGCATCGAAATCGGAGAGCATGAACTGACTGGCGATCTGTTGCTGCGTGAAATGGATGGGTTGATTCGTATTCGGGTCCACAACATCCCGTGCTACGAACTGGTCGATCACACGGGGATCGCTGGCAAGCGCATCGATAACGTTGTCGCCGGCCAAACGAAATGCTCCGCCGGTTTGTGCATCATATCCAGTCAGCCCGGTTCCGGTGGCTCCAAATCCAACCGGCGTGCCTGTTCGTCCCAATTCAGCATTTGAAGCGGGATTGGCGGCAAATCGACCGTAGGGTGTATATTGCGTTACAGGGGCATCAAGGTGAAGCAGTGCCAAATCAAACCCACCCGCCGGGCCAAGGACATCATCGTAAAAAGGATGGATTGCGAATGCATCAACCCGAAAGAGGCCCGATAACGGAATATCATCATGGTCGTTCGGGTCCGGGTCGGTTTCAAAAGTAATGTAACTATTTTGATCGGCACCAGCGATCACATGTGCGGCGGTCAAAACCCACTGCTCGCCAATCACCGTTCCAGATCCAAAGGAAGTCAGACTGAAATTGACCCCACCTACCAACCTCATCCCGTCGCCATAATTGACATAATCATCTTCCAACACATCGTGCCGAAGGGTGCCTGCGAATGACATGGATGAGATAGAGGCGGCCAGTACGGCCACGGCGAAGCGTGATTTCATGTTGCAATTCCTCCGGTGCAGGTTCCATCACCCCTCAATGTATGAATTTACTACCGTATTTACAGGAAAGCAATGAGAATTTCGTCTTACAAAAAACGATGCCGGATTGATTGAGCCTTTCGTCACAATCGCTATATTGGCCGGTCTGTATTGGATCGAGCGCGTAGCTCAGTTGGCAGAGCATGTGACTTTTAATCACAGGGTCCTGGGTTCGAGTCCCAGCGCGCTCAATAAGGTTTATGCGGTCTGGGGGGTTTGGACCATGGTAGGCGGCGGATGGTCATTGGGCGTGGCATGACGCCGCAAGGAGCGAGCGATGGATACGCAGGCCGTGGCACAGCGGATGGAACACGCGTGCGAGGAGCTGGGGCTGGACCAGGCCACCGCCCATCGCATGATCGGGCGGATTCTTCGGCCGGAACTGACCGAGGCGGCCCAGCGTCAACAGGAATTGATCGCTGAAAACGTCCGGTTGTGTTCGGAATTGCAGCGCATCCGCGAAGAACGCGACCAGTCACTGGCGATCCAGCGGGAAATCATGCAACTGCTGGATGTGCAATCGCCACAACGGATCATTCACGACCTGCGCAACGTACTCAATGAACGCTCGTTGTTGCGGGCGCTGTTGCCGCGGGAAGAGGGGTTAGGTGATGGGTGAAAGGTGATGGAGGCAGGGAACGAGGCCGCAAACTTGAAAGCGCCTTTCACTTCCTCTAGTTTCCAGCACCTGGCACCTGACACTTGGTATCAAGTAACACCGGAGCAAACAATGGGCCTTCTCGACGGAAAAAAAGGACTGATCTTAAACATCGCCAACGACCGCAGCATCGCATGGCACATCGCCAACAACGCGGTCAAACAGGGCGCCACCTGTGGTTTTGGCTTTCTGCCACTGGAGAAAATGGAACGCCGTGTCCGCAAGGCCATGGAAGAAGGGGGCTTTGCCAATTCCTGGCTGCACCCCTGCGATGTGGGGAGTGATGAATCCATCGCAGCGTTTTTCGACGCCGCCAAACAGCAGTTCGGCACGATCGATTTCCTGGTTCATTCGCTGGCGTTCGCCAACAAGGATTACCTGGCGATCGGCAAGTTTTTGTCCACGCCGAGGGATGTCTTCAAACAGGCGCTGGACATCAGCGCCTATAGCCTGATCGCCCTGTCGCGGGCGGCCGAACCGCTGATGCCCAATGGCGGGTCGATCATCGCCATGACCTATCTGGGGAGCGAAAAGGCCGTGCCGGGGTACAACGTCATGGGCGTGGCGAAGGCGGCCTTGGAATCCTCCATGCGATACCTGTCGTTTGAGATGGGTCAAAAGAAAATTCGCGTCAATACGATCTCGGCCGGCCCGGTGCGGACACTGAGCGCCATGGCCGTGGGGGGCATCGATGAAATGTTCGACCACGTCGAGCGCAAAGCTCCCCTGCGGCGGAATATCGAAGGGGATGAAGTGGGCAAGACGGCCGTCTATCTTCTCAGCGACCTGTCGGCAGGCGTGACGGGCGAAAATATCTTCGTCGACAGCGGCTTCAATATCGTCGGATTATAGATTCTTGCTGGCGACAGATAAGCCCGCTGGGTCCAATAACCTGAAAATTGGCTGTGGCATGATCCGAGTGGTTGCCGATATTCCTGCTGGGATATTCAGCAGGAATGGTTTGTATGCAGGCACTTCTGGTCGATGATGATCCGCAAATCCGCCGGGCTTTGGGGTGGCTATTGCGGGATTGCGGCTTTACACAGGTGATCGAAGCCAACGACGGCCAACAGGCCCTGATCGCACTGGGCCAGAATCGCCCGAACCTGATTATCACCGATTGCCAGATGCCCAAAATGGACGGCATCACCCTGACCCGCGCCTTGCGCACGCGTGGCCAGCAAGCCCCCATCATCATGATCAGCGGCCAGGATGATCCACAAATTGTGGAATTGGCACTGGAGGCCGGCGTCAATCACTACGTCGCCAAACCCCTGCAAGCACAGGCCGTCACCACGACGATCCAGCAGGCAATGGGAGCATGTACCGCCGCATGATTTGAGCATCATTTACGGATGATTCGGATGATCCGCTTGCATTCACCCTACGACGCTTATAGGATGATCGCACAATCAATCGCGGGTGTAGCTCAGTGGTAGAGCGTCACGTTGCCAACGTGAATGTCGAGGGTTCGACCCCCTTCACCCGCTCTTTTGCCCCACCTATGTCAGGTGGGGTTTTTTGTTGCCAATTGCTGTCAGAATAAGGACTTACAGAACCCCCATCATTCCTATCGGTATTGTCAATTGATGCCTTACAATACCCTAATAATGCCACTGTACTACTGACATTTTCACTGACATTTTTTCCGCCCTTTTTCCCCCCCTCAAAATCGCGGCTCAGGTCATCGCGGTCATTCCCATTCCGGCCGTCGGCAACCGCCGAAAAATCTTCGGTCCCCGTCGCCGCCTGCCGCTGGTCGGGCTTGTCATACAGTCGGGGTAGTTTCTCCACCGCCCCGGCCAGATTGAATGCCCTAGGGTCGGTGTAGACTTTGGTTGTGAGCCTCATATCCGTGTGTCGCATTAACTCCATCGCCTCGCGGATGTTCACCCCGGCCGATGCCAGCATCGTTCCAAAGGTATGCCGTAAGGCGTGAATGTCGGCACGCCGTCCAAGGTCGTCCAGATAGGGGATACCGGCCGCCTCCAGATATTGCTTGTGAATGGGAATGCGGGGCAAGCCGTTGACCACCGGCTCAGAGTCATCGGCGTCGCCTTTGGCTTGTTCTAGCAGGTCAACCAGATCGGCCCGCAATGGGAGAATGTCGGCGCGTTTGCTTTTGGTGGTCGATGCCCGCAACTGGATGAACGGATGGGGCGCGTTCAGCCGCAAGTCCCCCCACCGCAGTTTCAGCAGTTCGGTGCGTCGCAATCCGGTTGCCATGAGAATCTGATAGGCCAGCCGATACCGCTCAGGCACGGCCGCCAGCAACCGCCGCACCTCATCGGCCGACAATGCACGCCTTGCCCGGCGTATGTCGTTGACTTCAGTAAGCCGATCAATTGCGGTTGTGGGGTCGGCCTTCAATCGCTTTCGCTTGACGCACCACCTACAGAATGTCCCCAACGCCAACAGGTAGTGGTTTGCGGTCTTTGGAGCAATTGCGACAACGGTACGGCCATGCTGACTCAGGCGGTTATGATCCACCCGGCTATCCGCGTTCTGTCGCCACAGGGAAAATGAATCGGCCGTGATATCGGCCAGCGTGTTCCAGCCGCATTCCCCGGCCAACCGCCGCACCCGCATATCACATTGACCGGCGTAGATGCTGTTCCGATCCAGCTTCCTCAGTTCCGTCACCCAGTCGCCAACGTGATCCAGCAACGGCCGCTTGGCGTGAATCTCATACGGGTCGATCAACCCCGTTTCCCCTCTGGCCTTGCGTCGCTCCAGTTCGGCCGCCAATTGCTCAGTCGCCCCCTTGTCGGTGTACCCCTTGAACAGCTTTTGCTTTCCGTTGACGTAAATCTGGATCATCCATTTTCGGGACTTCACCAGCTTTGCGCCGGCCGTGCCGGGGTCTACTTGGTTGCCGTCGGCATCCACCCATCTAACTCGCTTGAATACGCTTGCCATGATTCACCGCCTGTAAATGTCACGCCTATGCCCCACCTTCAACACCAGCACCACCAATTGACGATCCTGAATCTCATACACCATCCGCCAGTCCCTCACCCGGATGCGCCACAGGTTATGCTCCCCCGACAGCTTTTCCACCCCATGCGGCCGGGGGTCATCGGCCAGCGTGTCGGCCGCCTCGATCAATTGCCGCTGGATCACACGGTCCAGCTTCAACAGCGCCTTGTGCGCGGACGGCTTGAATACAACCGTGTACCGCATGGATCACTTCCCCTTCATCCCCAGCTTGACCTTGATATCAGCCAGGGGGACCGATCCCTTTTCCTTGCGTGCTTTGAGCGCGGCCTTGATATCGTCCGCATCCTCAATGGCCTTGAGCAGCGCCAGATCATCCATCGACACCACCGCCGCCACGCTCTTGCCACGCCGTTGCAGCACGATCCGTTCACCGGCGTACATCACCCGGTTGATGGGGTCGGCCATTTGTTCCCGAAACGAAACGATGTTCAATTCCATTGCACAATCTCCATTTAAGTATTCATGTACATGATAGTATTCTATTGTCGAAACGTCAACCTTTTTATCTTTTCATTGGAACGTCGCCAGCGCCAACTGGCTCGCATCTTGTGATAGTAGAACAACAGGGTAATCAGGATCATGCTGGACCTCTAAAATCGCCTGAATCGCCGCCAATCCGTCCAGAATCAATTCTGGGGTGTTGTGCCATGCTGGCAATGATTTGGGTCATCCCATGCCCTCACAACGCACCAGCGTTCGATAGTGGGGGAGTTTTCTTCATAGAAGTCCCAGTCGATCCAGTTCGTTGCGGTATTTCGGGTTCACCAGTCCGCGCCGGCCGGTCGGCGTTCGATATGGGATGAGCGCGGCCAGTTGGTCGGCGATACGCTGATTGAGTTCATCATGCTTGGCCAGAATCGCCAGCAGTTCGGGCTTGAGCAACTTCATCCGTCCGGCCAATTCCGGCGTCACCTTGTCTTGGGGATGGAATCGCAACCGATCCCTGTCGGCCTTCAACTGGATGCCCAGGGCGTCCAGCACGGCCATCAGGTCCGCCGCGTCCGGGGAAGTGGTGGCGTTCATATGGTCCCCCAGTCGCCGGAAGGATCGCCACCACCCTGAACCGGCTCAGGGTCGTTTTTTTCCCCGCCGAAATTCGCATTTTCATAGGATGGTGAACCTGCAAAAGGGTCAAAAGGGGTATCGGGGGGGCTTTTGCTGGTTTTGCTGGTTCTGTCCCCTAGGAAAATCGAGATTTTTGGATTGGTCCGGTAGGTGGTTTTCGGCCGTCCGCCGGTCGGCTCATCGACCTCGGATAGCCACTTGGCGGATGCCAGCACGTCCAGCGCCAAGTAAACCGATTGCCGGTCCAACCCCGCCCAACCACGGTTGTATATGTCTCTGGCGGTAAAGGGGCTTTCGAGTTCCCCGGCCAGTAGTCGTCTTGCCAACTGTCCGGCCGCAATCGCGGGGGCGCTCCCCACAACCGCGTAAATCCGGCGGGCGTGTGACTCAAGGAATTTTGCCCATGCCACCGCCCGCTGAATCGACTCGATGCCTATCGGTCCAACCCCACCGTCCAGAAGATGTAAAATTAACGCCAGTGACGGAACCGTGCTTTTCATCTTGAGCAAGTGCGATTCAATCGCGGGATGATCCGCACCTGAACGGCAATGGTGCATCAGGTCGGCGTGCCATTGGTCAAAGATATGTTGGGCATCTTCACCGAACCGCAAAAAAGGTATCGACCGCTCATAGTCATCCCGTTGCGCGTCAACGTCGCCGGGGGTTAGATCGGCCAGCCGTTTCATTGCATTATGCGATTTGGCCTTGGCGTCCGGGTCTGGGTATCGGTCGATATTTGTCCATCCGTTCGGCGTGTCTGGCCACACCGCCAGTTGGAATCGCTGACTCAATCCATCCGCACCCATCCCCCCGGCGATTGCCAACCGGATGTAGTCGGCATACACCCCCGGTTGGATTGTGCCGATGATCGAAATCGTTGTGGACTCAATCGCAACGGTTCCCCGGCCGATACGCCGGTATTCATATCTGTCCAGCCCACCCCAAGCGGCCAGATAAAAGCCTCGGTCATTTTCATGGCCATCGCGGTCCATCGTCTTTAACCATCCAATAATTTCGTCACGATCAAGCAGCACGCCGTTTGGATTTTGGTTTAGAACCACGCCAAGGGCTTCTACCGTGCAATCATTGACCACATAAACCCGCTCGGCCGGTCCATCCTGCTTTTCAGCCGCTGCCATGCTGGCCGCCAATTCTTCGGCCTCGTCACTTTTGCCTTCCTTAACCAATTCGTTGAGCCTTGATTTTTGCGCTTTTTTCTCCGCATCCATCAATAACTGTTTAGCGTCGAATATGCTGACCGCCGCTGCGTATTCGCGTTCCGCCTCGGCCTGAAGGTGGTAGATCATTCGCAATGTTTCCCGGCGCGTTGGCGACTTCATTGCTGACGGCGAACCAATAAGAAGCGCCCAAAGGTTCGGAACCT
>JADLBV010000146.1 GCA_020847545.1 Phycisphaerales bacterium | reverse complement strand
TTCAAGTAATTACAACGAAATTTTATATAGGGTTTCTGATTATGGGGTTTTTGTCCCAATTGCACAATATTGTCAAAGAAGATTGTTAAATTTTCCAAAAGAACACTTGGATTTTTTTCGAACGCTAAGAGACCCAGAAGCAAAAGAACTTTTTGATGAGGCTTCAAAAAAGTTTTCATTGGATTTATTTTCTGAAATAGTCGATAAATATTTAGCCACCACTTACGGTGGGCGTGCTTTGCAGTTTTTAGGAGATGCCGCTTTAGATCGTGGGAACTATTTAGAGGCCTTAGAACATTTTACGACAATTGTCACTTATATACCGGATAAAAGTCTACAAACCCCCGAACTAACTTTAAAAATTCAATTTTGTCAAAAAGCATTAGGGTATTCTTTAAAAGATGGCAAAGAAGTATCTAAATCTAATATATCAGAAAAAGAATTGCAGCTTCTTAAAACAGCAATTCAAAAAGAAACACCAGTTGCATCTAAAATTCATACCCAACGAACCAGTGTAGATTATGTCTCAGGCGATGATTACACGCGATTTCCGCCAACAACAGATCCTTTGGGATTGGTTGAACCTGAATGGGATAATAGTTTGCTTGCCTCTAGACGCGATTTTTATGTTTATGCACAACCGGTTATTACAGATACTAGTGTAATTTTAAGACATAAAAATATTATTTATAGCTATTCGTTAATAAATGGAAATTTACGATGGAAAAATGACATCGGAGGTCGAGCAGTTTGGCAAAATTGGTTTGAAAGACAATATCCATTAGAAGATATTGTTATTCAAGACGGTGTCGTAGTGACACCTTTAGTAAAAGGTGGTTCTTCTCTTGTGGCGTTAGATGAAATAACAGGACAAATTCGTTGGAGTTATGGGCCGATGTCCGCCTCGGATGGAGATGAAAGTTTAATGCGATTTGAATGTGCTCCGGCTGGTGGCCCTGGAACAATCTACGCTAATTATGTATTAGATAACATTAAAGGAGATACTCATATTGATTCTGAATTTGGTGTGATTGCTTTTGAGAGTACTACTGGTCGTGTAAAATGGAGACGACAAGTATGCCGTTTACAACCGGGTAAGTTTGATGGTAGTTTTGGCACAACGCGACGCAATAGAATTAGAAGTTTTTTCTCACCACCTTTATATCACGAAGGTACTATTTATGTTTCCCCAAATGCAGGCGCAATAGCCGCTATGGATAGTTTATCGGGTCGAATCAAATGGTTAATGAGATACCCTTATTACCCAGGGGCACATGACCTTACTCGAACATTTGGAAATACCTACGAACCAAGTTTGTTTTATAATCAAAGACCATTAGTAGTGGGGGAACAAATTTTTGTGCTTCCTGTTAATTGCCCATGGTTAATTTGTTTAGACCGTAAAACAGGCAAAGTGAACTGGACATTTAACAAACCTACTAGAGGTTTTGGGTATTTGTTAGGCCCTTTATCTACAGGTGAAATGGTAATGACGGGTAATGGTAGATCCGTACCAGATCATACGGGAAATGTT